>NZ_WHOR01000004.1:0-57908 GCF_013340925.1 Azospirillum formosense | reverse complement strand
GTTCATGGGCGCGGCGGGCCGGGCGGGGGCGTTCCTCGCCATGCTCCCAGCGCGCCAGAAGGGCCGACTCCTCCGGCAGAAGGGCGGGCAGCGGCGATTCCAGTCGCACCGGATCGGCGGCCAGCCAGCGCGCCCAGGCGGCGAAGCCGGCCAGCCAGGAGCGCGCGGTGGCCTCCGTGTAGACATCCGGATTCCACAGCAGGGCGAGTTCCAACCCTTCGCCATCGTCATCCGTCACCGGCTCGTGGCTGAAGGCGAGGTCGAGGCCGGCGGCGGGGTGGGCGAGCGCACCGGGCAGGCGGCGCGGGGTCAGGGACAGGCCGCTGGCCGGATCGGCGCTGGTCCGCGGCGGGTTGGCGGTCAATGCCACCGAGAAGAGGTTGGGACGGGCGGGTGGCAGGGCGTCGGGCCGGCGCTGGCGGAATTCACGCTGGATCAGGTTGGTGGGCAGGCCGGCGTGTCCGACCGCTTCGGTCAGCGCGTCCTGGGTTGCGCGGACCTGTCCGTTCAGCGCTGCCGGGGCGCCGGGCAGGACGACCGGCACGAGATTGACGAAATGCCCGACCGCGTCCTCCGCGCCCGCCGGGCGCAGCGAAACGCCGGTGCCCAGGATCAGGTCGGCCCGCCCGCCGTGCCGCCGCGTCTCCGCCGCCAGGATCGCCAGAAGCAGGCCGTGCAGGCCGACTCCCTGCGCCTTCGCGATGGCGGCGAGGGCCGCGGTGGTCGCGGCGTCCAGCCGCTCCGCCAGGGGTGAGGCGGAACGTCCGCCGGGCGTGACGGGGCGGGGCTGGTCGAGCGGAAGCTCCTCGAACGCCTCCGGCGGCAGGGCGTCCAGCTTGGCGTTCCAGAAGGCGCGGTCCCGCTCCGCCCGATTGGAACGGAGATGGCGCGCCTCGTCCCGCGCGGCCAGCGCGATGCCGTGCGGCGCCGGCGGCAGGGGATGGCCCAGCAGCAGGGCCAGGACATCCTCCTGCACGGTGCGGGCGGACTGGCCGTCCACCACGGCGTGATGCAGCACGAACCAGAACAGCGTCTCGTTGCCGGATTCGACGACCATCAGGCCGGCTCGGGCCAGCGGTGCCTCGGTCAGGGCGAAGGGCGTTTCGGCATAGCCGGCGATCAGTTCCCGCGCCTCCTCCGGAACGTGGCAGCGGTCGATGGAAAAGCCGGCGGAGGGCGGCAGGTCGGTGACAGGCACCGTGCGCCAGCGCACCCGCCCGTCGGCGTCGGCGTGGAAGGCGGTGCGCAGGGCGGGGTGACGCGCCAGCAGGGCGGCCCAGGCGGCGCGCCAGCGCTCCACCTCCGGAACCGGGCCGCGCACCGACAGGACGCGCACGACGTGCGACCCGGCGGGGGCGAGGCCCAGCTTGGCGGCGACCCAGAAATCCTCCTGCCCGGCGGTCGCGGGGCCTTCGCTCAGGTCCGGGGGTGCGGTGTCCTCGTCCGTCTGGTCCGCGATCCAGTGGGCCAGCGCCTGCACCGTCTGGGAGGCCAGGATCACCGGCACCGTCACCGGATGGCCGAGCGCATGGAGGCGCTGCCCCACCGCGATGGCGAGCAGGCTGGTGCCGCCGATGGCGAAGAACGGGTCGTCCCGCATCACCGGGCGGGTGTCCAGAACCTCCTCCCAGACCGTGGCGATGGCCCGCTCCAGCTCGCCTTGCGGCGGCGTTCCGCCCGTGCCGCGCGCGGCGGTCAATGCCTCTTCGGCAAGGGCCAGCAGGGCGCGGCGGTCGGTCTTCCCGGCGGAGCTGATCGGCATCCGCGCCACCGCCTTCACCCGTGCCGGCACCATGTAGGCGGGCAGGCTGCGGCCGAGGAAGGCGCGCCAGTCCTCGGCCGCAGCGGCCTGCGGATCGGCGCTCTCGACGATGGCGGCGAGGCGGCCCTGGTGCTGGAGGGCGGCGGCGCGGCTGACCAGCGGGTGGCGCAGCAGCGTCCGCTCGATCTCGCCCAGCGACACCGACTGGCCGGACACCTTCACCATGTCGTCGGCGCGGCCCAGCGTCTCCAGGTCGCCGTTTTCGTTCCAGCGCCCGAGGTCATGCGTGCGATAGGCGCGCCCGAAGCGCGTCTCGACAAAATTCTCCGCCGTGAGGTCGGGCTGGTTCAGGTAGCCGCGCGAAACGCCCCGCCCGACGACGTGGATTTCCCCGACCGCGCCATCGGGAACCTCGTTGCCGTGGCGGTCCAGCAGATGGACGGCGTTGTTGGTGAAGGGGCGCCCGCTGGGCAGCGGGCCGTCGCCGTCCGGATTCACCTTGTGCATGCAGATGGTGCCGCAGACCTCGGTGGCGCCGTGCATGTTCCAATAGTCGAGGTGGCGGGCGTAGTGCCGCGCGTCGTCGGGGTTGGGCCGCTCCCCGGCGGTCAGGATCATGCGCAGCCCCGTCGGCACCGCCCCGCGCAGAAGCCGCAGGTAGGACGGCGTGAACAGCGCGATGGTCACGCCCAGCCGGGCCATATGGTCGAGCAGCCGCGCCGGATCGTCGATCAGCGCCCGCGAGGCCGGGACATAGGCGGCCCCGGAGAGCAACGGCAGGCACAGCTCGCGGAAACCCAGGATGAAGCCGGGGGAGGTGGACAGCAGCACCCGGTCGCCCGGCCCGACGCCCTGCGCCTCGGTGTGGCCGAGCGCGAGATTCACGCAGGCGTCGTGCTGGATCAGCACGCCCTTCGGCTGGCCGGTGGAGCCGGAGGTGAAGAGGATGACCGCCAAGCCATTCGCCGGACCGGTCCGGTCCGGGCGCTCCGCTGACTTGGCAAGGCTCTCGCCGTCCAGGGATTCGGGGCGCAGGACGGCTTGCGGCCGCTCCGCCTTGCCATTGGCGGACAGGGCATCGGCCAGCGCGTCCGGCGGGGACAGCCCGTCCAGCGCGACCAGCAGCCGCATCCCCGCTTGCCGCGCCATGTTCGCCAGCCGTTCCGGCGGCAGGTCGGCGACCATCGGCACATAGACGCCGCCCGCCTTGAGGATGCCGAGGAACGCCTGCGGCAGATCGCCCGACCGCTCCGCCAGGACGCCGACCGGCTCCTCCCTGTCCAGTCCGAACGCCAGCAGCGCATGGGCCAAGGCGTTGGCCGCCGCGTCCAGCCCGGCGTAATCGAGAATGCCGGCCTCCGTCACCACCGCCGGGGCGGTGGGATGCCGTTCCGCAAGCCGTTCGAATCCCTCGTGCAGACGAAGATCGGGCCAGATTCGGAGCGGTCCGAAACTGCCGGACAGATGAATTCGGTCGTTGGGGAGGTGCGGCGTGGTGTCGGGCATCGAAATCCCCACAATTCCTTCGGCGTTGCAATGATCCGACGGGAAAATTCGCGGCGAATTTTTACAAAAACGTCATATGCGTCCCAAAAGGGGATTAGATCGCCGAGAATACGTACTAAAAGACGATTGTCAATCAATGATGCAACCAAAAGAGATTATAACGAAAACGAAAGCTGCATTACGGATATGGAATGACCAAGACATACAAACGTGTGGTTATGTCACGCCGATGGGCGTCGTCCCGGCGCCGCCTGGAATGAAGCGGTTGCGGCCGGGCATCAAAAGTTGCAAAGCCGTTGTGCAAGAACGGAATCCCCCTCGCCCTGTTGATGGAACGAGCGTTCACGTCACCGTTGGAGGGATCGGATGAGCAAGGCGGAGTCCAAGAAGCAGCAGATGGCCGCGGGCGCAGCGCTGGCCGCCAAGCGCGGGGAGCAGCCGGAGTCCGATCTGCGCGGCGCCTCGAAGGAGATGGCGAAGTCGATGAGCGAAAAGGAACTGCGGGAGATGGCATCCGCAAAGCGGAAGGATCTGCCGACCCGCAGTTCAAAGGACGACGCCAAGGAGTGATGCCGGGCTGTTCAGGGGAAACTGGCGGGGAGCCCCCCCGTCAGTTCTGCTCTTGCGGGCGGAAGGTGGCGACGCGATAGGCGTACCAGGCGGCGATGGCGGCGATGACCAGCTTGGCCACCGGGTCCATCCAGCCCGACACCTTGTCGTACTGGCCCTCCAGCAGATAGCCCGCCCCGGCGAGGACCAGCGACCACAACGTCGTTCCGACGGTCGAATAGACGAGGAAGCGGGCCAGCCCCATTCCGGCGATCCCGGCGGGAACGGAGATCAGCGTGCGCACCGCCGGGATCAGACGCCCGATCAGCACCGACGTCCCGCTGTGCCGGCGGAACCAGCCGGTCGCCTCGTCAACCTGCGCGGGCGCCACGGTCAGCCAGCGGCCATGCCGGGCGGCGAGCCGCTTCAGCCGCTCGCTGCCCAGCCACCGCCCGGCGTAGTACCAGAACAGCGCCCCGGCCACCGACCCAGCGCTGCCCGCCAGCACCACCAGTGGCAGGCTGAGATCCCCGCGGGCCGCGACGAATCCGGCCAGCGGCATGATGAGTTCCGATGGGATGGGCGGAAAGACGTTCTCCAGCAGCATCAGAAGCGCGATGCCGGCGTAGCCGCCGCCTTCCACCAGGGTTGTGATCCACTCGAACACGCGGTCCTCCGGTTCCGGTTGCCTGGATAACCCGCCAGCGCCGCCGGAGTTCATCGCCTCTCCCAACGAGGGAGGGGAGGAAGGCATCATGGCCTTTCGTATCGCTTTCACTTTTTTCGTATTGCGGCCCGCTGAACCCTCGGCTACCGTTTGAAACGAAAACAAAAGCGCAGACCGCAAGGGGCGGGCGCACAGCGGAGAGGAGGGATGGATGGCCGGGGTCTACGACCTTGCCATCGTCGGCGGCGGCATCAACGGCTGTGGCATCGCGCGCGATGCCGCGGGGCGCGGCTGCTCCGTCTATCTGTGCGAACAGAAGGATCTGGCGTCGGGCACGTCCTCGGCCTCGACCAAGCTGATCCACGGCGGCCTGCGCTACCTGGAATATTACGAGTTCCGGCTGGTCCGCGAGGCGTTGCGCGAGCGCGAGGTGCTGTGGCGCATGGCGCCGCACATCATCTGGCCGCTGCGCTTCGTCCTGCCCCATCTGCCCGGCCTGCGGCCATCCTGGTTCCTGCGGCTGGGCCTGTTCCTCTACGACCATCTCGGCGGGCGGGAGAAGCTGCCGGGCACGCGCGGGCTCGATCTGCGCAGCGATCCGACTGGGAAGCCGCTGAAACCGGGTTTCGCACGCGCTTTCGAATATTCGGATTGCTGGGTCGACGACGCGCGTCTGGTGGTTCTGAACGCGCAGGACGCCGCCCGCATGGGTGCTGCGATCCGCACCCGCACCCGTTTCCTGAGCGCCGTCCGCGAGGACGGGCTGTGGACGGTGACGGTGGAGGACACGCGCAGCGGCCGGCGCAGCAGCATCCGCGCCCGCGCGCTGGTCAACGCCGCCGGCCCCTGGGTGTCGGAGGTGATGCGGCAGGGGGCGCGCTCCACGGTGGATGCGCGCATCCGTCTGGTCCAGGGCTCGCACATCGTGGTGCCGAAGCTGTTCGACCACGACCGCTGCTACATCTTCCAGAACGCCGACAAGCGCATCGTCTTCGCCATCCCCTACGAGCGCGACTTCACCCTGATCGGCACCACCGACAACGACTACCAGGGCGATCCGGCGGACGTCCGCGCGTCGGAGGCGGAGATCGCCTATCTCTGCACCGCCGCCGGTGAGTATTTCGCCAAGCCGGTGACGCCCGCCGACGTGGTGTGGACCTACTCCGGCGTCCGCCCGCTCTACGACGACGGCGCCTCGACGGCGCAGGCGGCGACCCGCGACTATGTGCTGGCGCTCGACGCGCCGGGCGACGGCAAGGCGGCGCTGCTCAACATCTTCGGCGGCAAGATCACTACCTACCGCCGTCTGGCCGATGCGGCCATCGCCAAGCTGGCGCCCTTCCTGCCGAAGCTCGCACCCGGTGCGTCGGACTGGAGCAGCGCCGGCACCCTGCCGGGCGGCGATTTCCCGGTGGACGGCGTGGCGGCGCTGGTCGCTGAGCTGCGCGGGCGGGCGCCTTTCCTGACGCAGCCGCATCTGGAGCGGCTGGTGCGCACCTACGGCACCCGCGCCCGCCGGATTCTCGACAGCGCCGCGCGGCCGGAGGATCTGGGCCGCGACTTCGGCGGGACCCTGACCGAGGCCGAGGTCCGCTATCTGATGACGGAGGAGTGGGCGGAGACCGCCGAGGACGTGCTGTGGCGCCGGACCAAGCTGGGGCTGCGGCTGGACGCCGCCCAGGCGCAGGCGCTCGACGCCTTCATGACCGAGGAGCGCAGCCGGAGGGAGAGGGCATCCGACGCCGCGGAGTAGCGGGCGTGGAAAACAGGCTGGAAACACGGCGACAAGAACCATCTCAATAAAGAAAAAATGAATATTGGGGAGGAAGGCCGGTGGGCTTGGTTCTGGACAAGGTCAGCAGGCATGTCGGCGGCCACGTTCACCTCGAGAACGTGTCGCTGAGCCTGGAGCGCGGGTCGCTGAACGTTCTGCTGGGGCCGACCCTGTCGGGCAAGACGTCGCTGATGCGGCTGATGGCCGGGCTGGACGTGCCCAGCGCCGGGCGCGTGCTGGTGGATGGGGTGGACGTGACGGGGCGGCACGTCCGCGAACGCTCCGTCGCCATGGTCTACCAGCAGTTCATCAACTACCCCTCCCTGACCGTCTACGAGAACATCGCCTCCCCCCTGAGGGTGGCCCGCCGGCCCAAGGACGAGATCGACCGCAAGGTGCGGGAGGCCGCCCGCCTGCTGAAGCTGGAGCCCTATTTGCAGCGCACGCCGCAGCAGCTCTCCGGCGGCCAGCAGCAGCGCACCGCCATCGCCCGCGCCCTGGTCAAGGAGGCGCAGCTCGTACTGCTCGACGAGCCGTTGGCCAACCTGGACTACAAGCTGCGCGAGGAACTGCGGGAGGAGTTGCCGAAGATCTTCGCCGCGACCGGCGCGGTTTTCGTCTACGCGACGACGGAGCCGGCGGAGGCGCTGCTGCTCCGCGGCAACACGGCGACTTTGTGGGAAGGGCGGCTGGCGCAGTTCGGGCGGACGCCGGACGTCTACCGCCGCCCGGCCAACCTGACCAGCGCGCGGGTCTTCTCCGACCCGCCGCTGAACACCATGCGGGTGCACAAGCGCGGCCCGCAGATCGTTCTGGCGACGGGCGAACACGGGCCGGCGCGCGGCGTGCTGGCGGAGCTGCCGGACGACGACTACACCATCGGCTTCCGCGCCGACCACCTGCATCTGGAGCGGCTCCACGCCGACGCCGTGCCTCTGCGCGGTCTGGTGGCGGTCAGCGAGATCACCGGTTCGGAGAGCTTCGTCCACATCGACCTGCCGCGCACCGATGGCGGGGCGGACCGCTGGGTCGCCGTCACGCGCGGCGTGCTGGAGGTCGAGCCGGGCGAGCGGATCGAGTGCTTCATCGACCCGCGGCGGCTGTTCGTGTTCGGTCATGACGGGCGGCTGGCCGCGGCGCCGCCGCTGGTCATGGCGGCGTGACGGGAGGGCGGACGGCATGGCGCGCATCGACCTTCAATCCCTTGGCCACAGCTACACCCCCAACCCGACAAGCGACGACGACTACGCGCTGAAGCCGATGACCCATGTGTGGGAGCAGGGCGGCGCCTACGCGCTGCTCGGGCCGTCGGGCTGCGGGAAGACCACGCTGCTGAACATCATCTCCGGCCTGCTGACCCCCAGCGAGGGGCGGGTGCTGTTCGACGGCAAGGACGTCCCGGCCCCGCCGACCGAGGCGCGCAACATCGCCCAGGTCTTCCAGTTTCCCGTCGTCTACGACACCATGACGGTCTACGAGAATCTCGCCTTCCCGCTGCGCAACCGCGGCCTGCGCGGGGCGCCGCTCGACGCGCGGGTGCGGGAGATCGCCGGGCTGCTCGACCTGACGGCGGACCTGAACCGGCGCGGGCGGAACCTCACCGCCGACGCCAAGCAGAAGATTTCGCTGGGGCGCGGTCTGGTCCGCCCGGACGTGGCGGCCATCCTGTTCGACGAGCCGTTGACCGTCATCGACCCCCACCTGAAATGGGAGCTGCGGTCGAAGCTGAAGGCGCTGCACCGCGCGCTCGACCTGACGATGATCTACGTGACCCACGACCAGACGGAGGCGCTCACCTTCGCCGACAAGGTGGTGGTGATGCATGACGGGCGCGTCGTCCAGGTGGGCCGTCCGCAGGAGCTGTTCGAGCGGCCCGCCCACGTCTTCGTCGGCCATTTCATCGGCTCGCCGGGCATGAACGTCCTGCCGGCCGAGGTGTCGGGCCGCGCCGCGCGGGTCGGCGGGCACGTCATCGCGCTGCGCCGCGGCTACCCGGCCCTCGATGGCAAGGCAAAGATCGAGATCGGCGTGCGGCCGGAATTCGCCACGCTGGCGCCCGCCGGGGCCGGCGGCGTGCCGGTGCGGGTGCGGCGGCTGGACGATCTGGGGCGCACGCGCATCGCGCGGGTGGAACTGTCGGGCCTGCCGATGGCGGCGACGGTGCCGGAGGATCTGACGCTGGCGGGGGACGAGGCGTCGCTGCTGCTCGACCCCGCCATGGTGCATGTCTACGCGGACGGAACGCTCGTGGAAGGGGAGGCGGCGTGATGGACAAGCCCGTCAACCAGGGGGCATGGCTGCTCGTCCTGCCGGTCCTGCTGATCGTCGCCTTCTCGGCCATCCTGCCGCTGATGACGGTGGTCAACTACTCGGTGCAGGACACCTTCGGGAACAACCAGTTCTTCTGGAACGGCATCGGCTGGTACCAGGAGCTTCTCGACCCCTCCACCGACCTCGGCGGGCGCTTCTTCGACGCGCTGTGGCGCAACCTGCTGTTCTCGCTGCTGATCCTGCTGATCGAGGTGCCGCTGGGCATCGCCGTGGCGCTGAGCATGCCGCGCCACGGCTGGCGGGTGGCGGCGACCCTGGTGGTGCTGGCGCTGCCGCTGCTGATCCCGTGGAACGTCGTCGGCACCATCTGGCAGATCTTCGCCCGTGAGGACATCGGCCTGCTGGGCTGGGCGGTCAACCGGCTGGGCATCCCCTACAACTACACGGCGGACCCGCTGTCGGCCTGGGTGACCATCGTGACGATGGACGTCTGGCACTGGACCTCGCTGGTGGCGCTGCTCTGCTACGCCGGCCTGCGCTCCATCCCCGACGCCTTCTACCAAGCGGCCCGCATCGACGGCGCTTCGCGCTGGGCGGTGTTCCGCAACATCCAATTGCCGAAGATGCACCGGGTTCTGCTGATCGCCGTTCTGCTGCGCTTCATGGACAGCTTCATGATCTACACCGAGCCTTTCGTGGTGACCGGCGGCGGCCCCGGCAACTCCACCACCTTCGTGTCGATCGACCTCGTCAAGCTGGCGCTGGGGCAGTTCGACCTGGGCAAGGCGGCGGCGCTGTCCATCGTCTACAACCTGATCATCCTGGCCGTCTGCTGGGTCTTCTACACGGTCATGACCCGCATGGACGCGCAACGGAATTAGCAAAGGAAACGGGCCATGCTGCGCGCACGGATCGTCCTCACGCTCTACATCCTGTTCCTGATGCTGCCGATCTACTGGCTCGTGAACATGAGCCTGAAGACGAACACCGAGATTGTCAGCGGCCTGACGCTGTGGCCCCACACCCTGACCTTCGAGAACTACCGGCGGATCTTCACCGATTCGTCCTGGTATTCGGGCTATCTGAACTCGCTGCAATATGTGGCGCTGAACACGGTGCTGTCGATCGCGCTGGCCCTGCCGGCGGCCTATGCCTTCTCGCGCTACCGCTTCGTCGGCGACAAGCATCTGTTCTTCTGGCTGCTGTCCAACCGCATGGCCCCGGCGGCGGTCTTCGCGCTGCCCTTCTTCAACCTCTATTCCGCCATCGGTCTGTTCGACACGCCGCTGGCCGTGGCGCTGGCCCACTGCCTTTTCAATGTGCCGCTGGCGGTGTGGATCCTGGAGGGCTTCATGTCCGGGGTACCGCGGGAGATCGACGAGACCGCCTATCTCGACGGCTACAGCTTTCCGCGTTTCTTCGTGAAGATCTTCATGCCGCTGGTGGCCAGCGGGATCGGCGTCACCGCCTTCTTCTGCTTCATGTTCAGCTGGGTCGAGCTGCTGCTGGCGCGCACGCTGACCTCGGTGGACGCCAAGCCCATCGCGGCGACGATGACGCGCACCGTCTCGGCCTCCGGCATGGATTGGGGGCTGCTGGCGGCGGCGGGGGTGCTGACCATCCTGCCCGGCGCGCTGGTGATCTGGTTCGTGCGCAACTACATCGCCAAGGGCTTCGCCCTGGGCCGCGTCTGACGGGAGGGAGGACGCCGCCATGGACACCATCACCGAACATCTCGCCTGGATGGCCTGGACCTGGCAGACCGGCGCCTTCTTCGCCGTCATCGCCGGGCTGCTGACCCTGCTGACCGTCCTGGCGCTCAACCGGCCGGAGGTGGCGCGCCCCGGCGTGCTTGGCATCACCACCACGCGCGGCGACCGGCTGTTCATCACGCTGCTCGGCAGCGCCTTCATCCACCTCGCCTGGCTGGGGCTGGTGGGCGGGGAGGTGCACTACGCGACAGCACTTTCGCTTCTCTACGCCGCGGCGGTCTTCCGCTGGGTGTGACGGCCGGCCTGTGCCGGCCGGAACGGGCCTACAACAAGGAAACGGGAGGAATAAACGATGCGTGCCCTGTATCTCGCCTCCGCATCCGCGGCGGCGCTTCTTCTGTCATCGGCCCCGGCCTTCGCCGACATCGAGGCGGCCAAGCGCTGGATCGACAGCGAGTTCCAGCCTTCGACCCTGTCGAAGGAGGAGCAGCTGAAGGAAATGCAGTGGTTCATCGACGCCGCCAAGCCCTTCGCCGGCATGGAGATCAACGTCGTCTCCGAGACCATCACCACCCATGAGTACGAGGCCCGGACGCTCGCCAAGGCCTTCAGCGAGATCACCGGCATCAAGCTGCGCCACGACCTGATCCAGGAAGGCGACGTGGTGGAAAAAATCCAGACGCAGATGCAGTCCGGCAAGAACATCTACGACGCCTGGATCAACGACAGCGACCTGATCGGCACCCATTTCCGCTACAAGCAGGTGGTTCCCCTCACCGACTGGATGGAGGGGGAGGGCAAGGACGTCACCCTGCCGACGCTGGACGTGAACGACTTCATCGGCAAGTCCTTCACCACGGCGCCGGACGGCAAGCTCTACCAGCTTCCCGACCAGCAGTTCGCCAACCTTTACTGGTTCCGTTACGACTGGTTCACCAACCCGGACATCAAGGCGAAGTTCAAGGCCAAGTACGGCTATGATCTGGGCGTCCCGGTCAACTGGTCGGCCTATGAGGACATCGCCGAGTTCTTCACCAACGACGTGAAGGAGATTGACGGCGTCAAGGTCTACGGCCACATGGACTACGGCAAAAAGGACCCGTCGCTGGGCTGGCGCTTCACCGACGCGTGGCTGTCGATGGCCGGCAACGGCGACAAGGGCCTGCCCAACGGCAAGCCGGTCGACGAGTGGGGCATCCGCATGGAGGGCTGCAGCCCGGTCGGCTCCTCCATCGAGCGGGGCGGCGACACCAACGGCCCGGCCGCGGTCTACTCGGTCACCAAGTACGTGGAGTGGCTGAAGAAATACGCGCCGCCGCAGGCCGCCGGCATGACCTTCTCCGAATCCGGCCCGGTGCCGGCCCAGGGCAACGTCGCGCAGCAGATGTTCTGGTACACCGCCTTCACCGCCGACATGGTGAAGGACGGTTTGCCGGTGGTGAACGCCGACGGCACGCCGAAATGGCGCATGGCCCCGTCGCCAAAGGGCGCCTACTGGAAGGACGGCATGAAGCTGGGCTATCAGGACGCCGGGTCCTGGACTCTGCTGAAATCCACCCCGGTGGACCGTCGCAAGGCGGCGTGGCTCTACGCCCAGTTCACCATGGCGAAGTCGGTCAGCCTGAAGAAGAGCCATGTCGGCCTGACCTTCATCCGGGAAAGCGACATCTGGGACAAGAGCTTCACCGAGCGCGCGCCGAAGCTGGGCGGGCTGGTCGAGTTCTACCGCTCCCCGGCGCGCGTGCAGTGGACGCCGACCGGCGTGAACGTGCCGGATTACCCGAAGCTGGCGCAGCTCTGGTGGCAGAACATCGGCGACGCCTCTTCCGGCGCCAAGACGCCGCAGGCGGCCATGGACGCGCTGGCCGCGGCCCAGGACTCGGTGATGGAGCGTCTGGAGCGGTCGGGCGTGCAGGGCGAATGCGGGCCGAAGCTGAACAAGAAGGAGTCGGCGGAGTTCTGGTTCGCCAAGGCCGAGAAGGACGGCACCACCGCGCCGCAGCGCAAGCTGTCCAACGAGAAGCCCAAGGGCGAGACGGTGGACTACGACCAGCTCATCAAGTCCTGGCCGGCCTCGCCGCCGAAGAAGGCCGCGATGGCGCAGTGATGCGATGACTTGAATCCCTCTCCCGTCCCGGGAGAGGGTGGCCCGAAGGGCCGGGTGAGGGTCGTTCGAGGATCAAGGTGCTGATCCTTGCCAGTACCCTCACCCTCCCACGCTGACGCGTGGGTCCCTCCCTCTCCCGGGACGGGAGAGGGGAAAGAAGAAAGACCATAGGAAAGATCATGTCTGAAGCCGGCCACGTCCTCGCCATCGATCAGGGCACCACCTCCACCCGCGCCATCGTCTTCGACCGGCGGGGCGTTCCCGCCGGGGTGGCCCGGCGCGAATTCGCGCAGCATTATCCGGCCGACGGATGGGTGGAGCACGATCCGGAGGACATCTGGCGCGACACCGTGGCGGTGATGCGGGGCGCCGTGGACGAGGCCGGGCTGACGGCGTCGGACATCGCCGCCATCGGCATCACCAACCAGCGCGAAACCACCGTTGTCTGGGACCGCCGCACGGGTGAGCCGGTGCACCGCGCCATCGTCTGGCAGGACCGCCGCACGTCCGACCTCTGCCGCAAGCTGGTGGAGGAGGGCTGCGGGCCGCTGGTGCGGCGCAAGACCGGCCTGCTGATCGATTCCTACTTTTCCGCCACCAAGATCGCCTGGATTCTCGATCATGTCCCCGGCGCGCGGGAGCGGGCGGAGCGGGGCGAGCTGTGCTTCGGCACCATCGACAGCTTCCTGCTGCACCGGCTGACCGGCGGACGCGTGCACGCCACCGACGCGACCAACGCCTCGCGCAGCATGGTCTTCGACATCCACCGCCAGGAGTGGGACGACGAGCTTCTCGCCCTGTTCCGCATTCCCCGCGCCATGATGCCGGAGGTGCTGGACAGCAGCGCCGAGTTCGGCGCGACGGAGCCGGACCTGCTGGGCCGCGCCATCCCGATCACCGGCATCGCCGGCGACCAGCAGGCGGCGACCTTCGGGCAGGCCTGCTTCGAGCCGGGCATGGTGAAGTCCACCTACGGCACCGGCTGCTTTGCGCTGCTGAACACCGGGGACGCGCCGGTGGAGTCGCGCTCCAACATGCTGACCACGGTGGCCTACCGGCTGGACGGGCGGACGACCTACGCGCTGGAGGGCTCCATCTTCATCGCCGGGGCGGCGATCAAGTGGCTGCGCGACGGGCTGGGGATCATCACCCACGCCTCCCAGACCGACGACATGGCGACCCGCGTTCCGGACAGCCACGGCGTCTATCTGGTGCCGGCCTTCGTGGGCCTGGGCGCTCCCCATTGGGACCCCGAGGCCCGCGCCGCCATCTTCGGCCTGACGCTGGACGCCGGCCCGGCCCACATCGCCCGCGCCGCGCTGGAGGCGGTGGCCTTCCAGACGCGCGACCTGCGCGACGCCATGGTCTCCGACTGGTCAGCCTCGCACATGGCGACCTCCGATGCGCTGCGGGTGGACGGCGGCATGGCGGCGAACGACTGGCTGTGCCAGTTCCTGGCCGACGTGCTGGACCTGCCGGTGGAACGTCCGGCGGTGATCGAGACGACCGCGCTGGGCGCCGCTGGGCTGGCCGGGCTGAAGGCGGGGGTCTACCGTGATCAGGCGGCGCTGGCCGGCGCCTGGCGCTGCGACCGCCGGTTCGAGCCGCGGATGGACGCGGCCAAGCGCGTCCGCCTGTACGACGGCTGGCTGGACGCCGTGCGCCGCGTGCGCCGCGAACGCTGAGGGACGGGAACCATGACTCTGTTGGGCGAGGACCTGCGCGGCAAGCGCGTGCTGGTGACCGGCAGCAGCCGGGGCATCGGGGCGGCGGTGGGCACCGCCTTCGCCAGCCTGGGCGCGCGGGTGGCGCTCCACGGTTCTGGTGGCAACGATGCCGCGGCCCGGCTGGCGCTCGCCCTCACCGCGGGGGGGACGGAGGTCTACGCCGTCACCGGGGACTTCCGCGACCCGCGCGCCGTTGAGTCGGCGGTGGACGCGGCGGTGCAGGCGCTGGGCGGGCTGGACATCCTCGTCAACAACGCCGGCACCATGGTCGGGCGGGTGCCGCTGGAGCGGATCGGTGACGAGTTCCTGGACGAGGTGATCGACCTCAACCTGCGCTCCGTCGTCGTGGCCTGCCGGCGCGCCCTGCCGGCCCTGCGCGCCTCCGGGGGCGGGGCCATCGTCAACACCGTCTCCATCTCCGCCCGCACCGGCGGCAGTCCCGGTTCCTCGATCTACAGCGCGTCTAAGGCCTTCGTCTCGACCTTCACCCGCTCCCTGGCGGCGGAGCTGGCGCCGGACCGCATCCGCGTCAACGCCGTCTCGCCCGGCACCATCGACACCGACTTCCACCAGCGCTACTCCTCGCCGGAGAAGCTGGCGGCGACGGCGGCGCGCATCCCGCTGGGCCGGCTGGGCACGGCGGAGGACTGCGTCGGCGCCTATCTGTTCCTGGCGTCCGAGGCGCTCAGCGGCTACATCACCGGGCAGGTGATCGAGGTGAACGGCGGCCAGCTCATGGCGTGAGCGGGGCGGGCGTGGGCGGCCCCGGCTCGGCAAGCCGGTCCAGGACGAAACGCAGCCGCTCCGCCACCGGCGCCTTCGGCAGTTCGACCAGTTCGTAACCCTGCCCGCCGTAGGTCGCGACCATGGCGTCGTGAGTCGCCGCGGCTTCGGCCAGGGTCTGCCGCCGCTCGGCGTCCGGTGCGAAAATCTCCGGCCAGGGCGGCGCTATGAAGACGGTCCGGTGATAGCGGAAGCGGCGGGCGGCCCGCTCCAGATGGGTCGGCACTGGGCGCTTCATCAGGCGCAGATAGCCGATGACGTCCGGAATGCCGCGGTCGAAGAAGACCGTCCCCGCCTCCTGCCGCGCGAGGCGGAGGGAGCGCAGTTCCCAACACAGCATCAGCTCCGCGAAGGCCGGCGGGTCGATCCAGGGCAGCGCCGGCCCGCCGGTGGGCCGCTGGTCCTGGATGATCGCGCGGCCCGCTTCCACGCTGTGGGCATAACCTTCGCGGGCCAGCGCGTCGATCAGGGTGCTTTTCCCGGAGCCGGGGCCACCCGTGACGACGACGAAGCGGTGCGCGTCTTCGTTCATGGGACGTCATCCTGTGTTGTTGGTACAGTCGCCGTGGAAAGGACGAATCATGCCGCCCAAACGCCTCCTCGTCGTCGCCCACTGCCCGTCGCCCAACACGCGGGCGTTGCTGGACGCCGTGCTGCGCGGAGCGCGGTCGCCGGAGGTGCAGGGGGTGGAGGTGGTGGCGAAACCGCCGCTGGAGGCCGGGCCGGAGGATGTGCTGGAGTCGCAGGGCGTGATCCTCGGGACGACCGAGAATCTGGGCTATATGAGCGGGGCGCTCAAGGATTTCTTCGACCGCAGCTACTATCCCTGCCTGGAGCGCACGCAGGGGATGCCCTACGCGCTGTTCGTCCGGGCGGGCCATGACGGGACGGGGACCTGCCGCGCCATCGCCTCCATCGCGACGGGGCTGCGCTGGCGTCCGGTTCAGGAACCGCTGGTCTGTCGCGGCCCCTACCGCGACGATTTCGCCGCCTCCTGCGAGGAGTTGGGGCTGCTGATGGCCGCCGGTCTTGAGGCGGGGATTTTCTGATGGCCTATGCCCGGCGGAGTGGCATCTATCGGGAGTGCTATTGACGACACCCCCCATTTATACAGTCTCCTACGTGCAACGAAACAGCGTCACGCCCGATGACGCGTGCATAAGGAGGGGCCGATGGAGAGCAGCAAGGGCCGGCCGGTCTGGCGCGGCGAGGTCAAACAGGTCGGGACCATCACGGTCACCGACGACACGACCGGGAATACCGTCAAGCTGCCGCTGCTGGAAGGCGAAACCGGCCCGCGCGCCATCGACGTGCGCAAGCTCTATGCCGAAACCGGCTACTTCACGTTCGACCCCGGCTTCACCTCCACGGCGAGCTGCGAGTCGGCGATCACCTTCATCGACGGTGACGAAGGCGTCCTCCTGCACCGCGGCTACGCCATCCAGGATCTGGCGGAGAATTGCGACTATCTGGAGGTCTGCCACCTGCTGCTGCGCGGCGAGTTGCCGAATCCGCAGCAGAAGGAGGATTTCGAGCGCACCATCACCTACCACACCATGGTGCACGAGCAGTTGAGCCGCTTCTACAGCGGCTTCCGCCGCGACGCCCATCCAATGGCGGTGATGTGCGGCGTGACCGGCGCGCTGTCGGCCTTCTACCACGACTCGACCGACATCCTGGACCCGCGCCAGCGGATGATCGCCGCGCACCGGCTGATCGCCAAGATGCCGACCATGGCCGCCATGGCTTACAAATACTCGGTCGGCCAGCCCTTCATGTATCCGCGCAACGACCTCAGCTACGCGGAGAACTTCCTCTACATGACCTTCGGGACGCCCTGCGAGACCTGGAAGGTCGATCCGGTCCTGGCCCGCGCCATGGACAAGATCTTCATCCTGCACGCCGACCACGAGCAGAACGCCTCGACCTCCACGGTGCGGCTGGCCGGCTCGTCGCACGCCAACCCCTTCGCCTGCATCGCCTCGGGCATCGCGGCGCTGTGGGGTCCGGCCCACGGCGGCGCCAACGAGGCCGTGCTGCTGATGCTTGAGGAGATCGGCTCGGTCGAGCGAATCCCCGAATTCATCAAGCGCGCCAAGGACAAGAACGATCCCTTCCGCCTGATGGGCTTCGGTCATCGGGTCTACAAGAACTACGACCCGCGCGCCAAGATCATGCGCCAGACCTGTTACGAGGTCCTGGACGTGATGGGCATCAAGAACGAGCCGCACCTCGCCATCGCCATGGAACTGGAGAAGATCGCGCTGGAGGATCCCTACTTCGTCGAGAAGAAGCTGTATCCGAACGTCGACTTCTACTCCGGCATCATTCTCAAGGCGATGGGCTTCCCGACCAGCATGTTCACCGTGCTGTTCGCGCTGGCCCGCACCGTCGGCTGGATTTCCCAGTGGCAGGAGATGATCGAGGATCCGCAGCAGAAGATCGGACGCCCCCGTCAGCTCTACACCGGCAATCCGGGCCGCGCCTTCGTTCCGCTGAACAAGCGCGGCTGACGGAACGCCAGCCCTTTACGCCACGGCGATGCGGTAGCTCAGCTCCCGCATCGCTCCGGGTTCGAGATGCAGCAGCCCCGGCTTGTCCGCGAACTCCCCGTCGAAGTCCGCCGGGGAGGCGTGGCCGTGCCAGGGCTCGATGCACAGGAAGGGCGCTCCGGTCGGCTTCGACCAGATGCCCAACTCGCGAAAGCCTTCCCATGAGACGGTGATGGCCGGGGTGCCGGGGGCGCCGTAGCGGACGGCGTGGCTGGCTGGCCGGTCGAGGATCACCGCGTCCCGCGTGAACAGCCGCTCGTTCAGCGGCAGGCGGCGGCCCTCGACGGGGGTCGGCTCCGGCTGCGGCGCCAGCAGGCCGCCATCGACGCGGCGGATCGGCGCGGGTTCGTCGGTTTCGAACAGCAGTTCGTGCGCTTCCTTCGGAATGCCCTCCTGCAACGGCCAGAGAAAGGCCGGGTGCACCCCGAGCGAGGCGGGCAGTGCCTCCGCGCCCGGGTTGGTGATGCGGTGCCGGATGGTCAGCCCTTCCGCGTCCAGCTCGAAGATCAGCTCCAAACGGAAGGCGAAGGGATACAGCGCGCGGGTCTGCGCGTCGTCGGACAGCGACAGGCGGCAGAGGGTGGCGGTGCGCTCCTCCCAGGCGAAGCGGCGGTCACGGGCGAAGCCGTGCTGCGTCATGCGGTAGGTCTGTCCCCGGTGGCGCAGCGTATCGTCCTTCAGCCGTCCGACGATGGGGAACAGCACGGGTGCGTGGCGCGGCCACTCCGGACCGGCCTGCCAGAGCAGTTCCCGCCCGTCGAGGGTCAGGGAGCACAACTCCGCCCCGTCGGCCTTGATCGCGGCGCCGAGGCGTCCGTTGCTGAGCGTGTGCCGGTCCATGAGACGATGTCCTTTGTGGCGTTCAGTGGGGCGGATAGACGGCGGTGATGCCTTCGATGATCGTCTGGGCGGCCAGCGCCGCCAGGACGATGCCCAGCACGCGGCTGACCGTGTGGATCACCGTGCGGCCGAGCAGCTTGTTCACCAGGTCGGCGACGACCAGCAGCGCCATGACGCTGCCCACGGCGACCGCGGCGGCGCCCAGCACCATGCCCTGGCCGCCCAGCGTCGCGCCGTAGCGGTCCATCAGCAGCAGCGTCGAGGTGATGGCGCCCGGCCCGGCGATCAGCGGGATCGCCAGCGGGAAGACGGCGAGGTCGTGGGCCTCCTCCTCCGTCCGGGCGTCGTCGGCGGTGCGCTCCTTGCGCTCGGCCCGGCGCTGGAACAGCATCTCGAAGGCGATCCAGAACAGCAGTGCGCCGCCGGCGATGCGGAAGGCCGGCATGCCGATCGACAGGGCGTTCAGCACCAGCTCGCCCAGATAGGCGAAGAAGACGATGATGGCGAAGCTGATCAGCGGGCCGCGCAGGGCGATGGTGCGCTTGCGCCGGCTGTCGAAGCCACGGGTCAGGCCGAGATAGATCGGAACCAGCCCGATCGGATCGACCACGACGAGAAACACCACGAGCGCGCTGATGAAATCTTCCACGGACGGAACCCCGGAGTGCATGACCCTGTTGGCGGATGTTCTGTTACCAAAGCCACCGCGGGCGGCCAAGGGGAGCCGCGTCGCAAAACGGTGATTGCGGGGTGCAATCCATGCTGGCGCGCGGCGTGGCGGCGGTTATAATCGTTTCACAATTCAAATTTTCCCTCCTCCTGGAGCGCAGGCGTTGAGCAAGACCGTAATCGTCGTGGATGACAGCAAGCTGTCCCGCATGCATGTCCGCGGCATAATACTTCGGAACAAGCCGGATTGGACGGTCATCGAGGCGGCGAACAGCGCTGAGCTTTATGGAAAGCTCGACGAAAGTGATATCCATATCGCCATAATCGACTTCAACATGCCGGGAGACAACGGCCTGGAGGCCGCCGCCCGCCTGCTGCAGGCGAAGCCGGACATCCGCGTCGCCATCATCACGGCCAACGCCCAGGATTCGGTGGTGTCCGGCATCCGCGCGCTGGGCGCCGCCTTCATGCCCAAGCCGCTGGAGGAGGAGCAGATGGCCCGCTTCCTGGCTGCCGCCAGCCTGCCGCGCCGTCCGTCACCCGCCGATGGCGCCGGTGGAGGCGCCGGTTGACCGGAACGGTCCGGCCGGTGCGCGCCGATGGACCCGATCCCCATGAGGCTTGAGCTGGACGATCTGGAACGCGACGCGCTGACGGAGCTGGGAAACATCGGCGTCGGCCGGGCGTCCACGGCGCTCAGCCGGATGATCGGCGGGCCGGTGGAGCTCTCCGTGCCGATGGTCAGCCTCGTCCCCGGCGACCGGGTGTCCGGCCTGCTTCGGTCGGCGATGCCGGGCGCGCTGATCGCGGTGACGGAGTGCCTGTCCGGCACCTTTCTCGGTTCGGCCATCCTGCTGTTGCCGGAGCGGAGCGGCCTCCCGCTGGCCACCGCCGCCCTGCCGCCCGGCGTGCCCAAGGAGGACGCGGCGGAACTGGAGGAGGAGGCGCTGGCCGAGGTCGGCAACATCGTGCTGAACAGCTGCCTGTCCTCCATGGGGAATCTGCTGGGCGTCGCGATCGGGACCACCCTGCCGCAGGTCTTGCGCGGCGAGGGGGACGACCTTCTGGAACGCTGCGGCGTCGGCCTGACGGCGGAGGCGCAGGCGATCCTGTTCCACGTCACCTTCCGGACGCCGCCTCATGATGTCGAGGGCACCGTCGTTCTGGCGCTCGACGCCGGGTCCGCGGCGGAGCTGAAGGCAGCCATCGGGCGCTACATCGGCCGGGTGCTGGCCTGAGGGCGGGCGCCGCACGCAATCAACAAGAGCCACCGACAGAGAAGCACGGTCTCAAAGGGGCAAGGGGTTTGGATCATGGCATTGGTCAAGAAGAAGCGGATCGACACGGCAAGCGCCTCCCGCGGTGCGGACCTCGGCGAGGACGCGATTCCACTTGCCGATGAGGCCGCGCTGTCCAGCCAGCCCGACAACGCCCTGTCGACCCGCCGCGCGGCGGAGGTGCGGCGGCGCGCCCGCGCCGGGAACCGGCGGCGCAAGGCGGCGGAGGGCATCGCCGCCGCGTCGAACGAGCTTGCCAGCGGCGTGACCCAGGCCGCCGCCGCCGCGGAGGAATTGCGCAAGGCGATGGAGCAGGTGGCCGCCGGCGCGGAGGAGGCGGCCAGCGCCACCCAGCAGTCGCAACGGATGATCGACCGCAGCGCCAGCCTGATCGGGCGGGCGCGCAGCAACGCCGAATCCTCGCTGTCGCGGATCGAGGCGCTGCAGGCGCTGATGAAGGACGTCAGCGGCCAGATTCTCAGCTCCGTCGATGGGCTGGTCCGCGCCGCCACGCGGCAGGAGGCCGCGGTTGGGCTGGTCCGCGACCTGGAGCGGCAGGCGGCGGAGATCGGCACCATCGTCGCGGGGGTGGCGGTCATGGCCGACCAGACCAACCTCCTGGCCCTGAACGCCGCCATCGAGGCCGCCCGTGCCGGCGACGCCGGGCGTGGCTTCGCCGTGGTGGCCGACGAGGTGCAGGCACTGGCCGAACGTTCCGAACGCTCCGCCAACGAGATCAACCGCATGGTCGCCCAAATCCAGGAGGCGGTCAGCGCCATCGCGGAAAGCATCGTGGCCGGCGCCGACGCCTCCACGGCCGAGGTGGAGCGGGGCCGCCAGATCGCCAGCCAGCTCGACCGGGTGCGCGACGGCATGGGCGACATCGCCCGCGGTGCGCAGGAGACCATCAAGGCCGCGCTGGAAGCCGATTCCGCCGGACGGGAGGCGCAGCGCGGCGCCGAAAGCGTCGCCTCCGCCGCGGAGGAGCAGGCGGCGGCCAGCGAGGAGGCGTTGAAGACCGTCGGGGAGCAGGCCAAGGCGCTGGCCCAGAGCGAACAGGCCGCCGGCCAGCTGTCCGATCTGGCCGACGAGTTGACCGGCACCACCGACGTCCACCGCGCCGCCGCCGATCTGGCGTCGGCCGCCGAACAGCTCTCCGCCGCCATCGAGGAGATCAACCGCGCCGCCGCCCAGATCATGGCGGCGATCACCCAGATTTCCCGTGGCGCCCAAGCCCAGGGGGCGGCGACCCACCAGTCCAGCAGCGCCATCGCCGAGATCGAGGCCAGCGCCAAGCTCGGCCACAGCCGCGCCGAGGAGGCGCTTCAGCGTTGCGTCGGGCTGGAGGCGTTGCTGTCCGAGACGCAGGACATGGTGGGCGCCCTGACCGCCGGGGTGGGCGAGGCCGTGGCCGCCAGCCGCCGTACCGTGGAGCGCATCGGCGCCATGGAGCAGATCGGGCGGCGCATCGACAAGGTGGTCGACGCCATCTCCATCATCGCCATCCAAACCGGCATGCTGGCGGTCAGCGGCTCCATCGAGGCGGCGCGGGCCGGGGAGTTCGGGCGGGGCTTCACCGTCGTCAGCAACGACATCCGCAACCTCGCCCGCGACAGCTCGGAGAATGTCGAGCGGGTGAAGGACATCGTCCACGCCATCCAGGACCAGATCGGGCGCGTCCGCCGCGACATCGAGGACATCGGGAGCGAGACGGCGCGCCAGTCCCTGCGCCATCAGGAGTTCGCCGGCAGCCTTGCCGCCGCCATCGCCGACCTGCGCACCGTGACCTCCGGCAGCCGCGAGATCGTCGAGAACGCCGGTGAGGTGCAGCGCGCCGTGGCGGAGGCGCAGAAGGGCGTCGAGCAGGTCGCCACCGCGGCCAACCAGGCCAACCGCTCCGCCAACGAAGCGGCCAAGGCCGCGCGGGAGCAGGCCAAGGGCGCCGAGGAACTGGCCGCCGCCATCGAGGAGATCGCCGCCATGGCCGACGAACTGCAAGGGGCCGGCTGACCGGCCGGCGGGGAGACGACCCATGGCCGCGATCATCCGACGCGACGGCGTGCGTTCCTTCGTTCTTTTCACCGTCGGTGGCATGGGGTTGGCCCTGCCGCTGGACGGTGTTCTGGAGATCCTGCGCCCGCCGGTGCTGGTGCCCATCCCGCTGGGGCCGCCCAGCCTGGAAGGGCTGGCCCGGCGGCACGGCGCCGTGCTGCCGGTCATCGGGCTGCGCCGCGTCCTGGAACTTGCCGGGGCCGAGGAAGGTGAAGCGGATGACGGGGAGACGACGGCCGCGCGGCTGCTGATCGTCCGCCACAACGGCCAGCCGGTCGGTCTGCTGGTGGATCGCGTGTCAGGCCTGTCCGCTGTGGACGAGGACCGCATCGCCGACGCTGGAGCCGTGCCCGATCCTTCCATAGACGCGGATCTTCTGGCCGGCGCGATCCTGGCCAGGGACGGGCGGGACGGTGCCTTGATTCTCGACCCCGCCCCGTTGATCGAACGCCAGTTCAGCGACTTTGGGCGGAGTCCGGCGGGGATCGCGGATTTCGGCGCTTCCCCTCAGCCGAAAACCGCCGCAGAACCGCGTCTCGATGAGGAACAACTCGTCGTCCTCACCGTTGCGGAGCAGGACTTTTCGTTGCCGGTGGCGGCGGTGCGGGAAGTGGTTCCGGTCCCGGAGACGGTGACCCGCGTTCCCCGCGCCCGCGCCCATCTCTTGGGCATGATGACGCTGCGCGACGCGCTGCTTCCCCTGATCGGGCTGCGGGAGCTTTTCGGGCTCGACGCCGAGGTCGATTCCACGGCGGATCGGGGGCGTGGAAAGGTGGCGGTCCTGCGCACGGCGGAGGGGCTGGTCGGCGTGGTGGTGGAGGATGTGCGTGAGATCCTGCGCGTTCCCCGCGAGCGCATCGATGCGGTGCCGCCGCTGATGGCGCGGGAGGCCGAGTTCGAGGACATGGACGGCATCGCGCGGCTGGACGGCGGTGCGCGGCTGATCCCGGTCCTGTCGGCGGAACGGCTGTTCCGTCATGGCGTGGGAGATGGCGCCGGGATGGGCGGCGACGCCCGTATGCGTGAAGGAGAGGCGGCTGTGGTGACGGAGGCGGAGCGGGCGGAGGCCTTCGTGGTGTTCCGGCTGGCCGGGGCGGAATACGGCCTGCCGGTCGCGGCGGTGCAGGAGGTGCTGCGCCGTCCCGACGCCGTGACCCCGTTGCCCAACGCGCCGGAATTCGTCAGTGGCGTGACGACCCTGCGCGGCGCCGTCCTGCCGCTGGTCGCGCTGCGCCGTCTGCTGCGTCTGCCGGAGGGGCGCGGAAGTGCCGCTGAACGGGGCCGCGTGGTGGTGATCGCCGCGGGGACGGCGCGCGCCGGTCTGCTGGTCGACGCCATGGCCGGGATCGTCCGCATTCCGGGCGACGCCATCGCGCCGGCCCCCGTCGTGTCGCAGGCCCAGCATCGGCTGATCCGCCGCATCGGCGCGCTGGAGAGTGCGGGGGAGCGGCGGATGATCCTGCTGATGGACCCGGCGGAATTGCTGGATATGGACCAGCTCGCCGATCTGCTGGCCACCGTCTGATCGGAAGGCGGCCCCGTCATGGTGAAGGTCCTGGTCGTCGACGATTCGGCGCTGATGCGGCGGCGCATCGGCGACATCCTCTCGTCCGCCGGTTTCGAGGTGGAGACCGCCGCCGACGGTGCGGAGGCGTTGAAACGGCTGCCCGGATTCGATCCGGATGTGGTGACGCTGGACGTCACGATGCCCGGCATGGATGGCCTCGCCTGCCTGAAGCGCATCATGGTCGAGCATCCGAAGCCGGTGGTGATGGTGTCCGCCCTGACCGCCGAGGGGGCCGAGGTGACGCTGGAGGCTCTGCGGTTGGGGGCGGTGGAGGCGGTGCGCAAGCCGATGGGAGTCGGCGCCATTGCCGGCATCGCCGAAGAGTTGGTCGACACCGTGCGCGCCGCGGCCGGGTCCCGCCCGCGGCGGGTGCTGGGGCTGCGCGAACGGCTGCGCCGGGCGCGCGAGCGCATCGCCGGGGCGGATTTCCTGGCCGATGCTCCGCTTGCCGAACCGCAGACGGTGGCCGACAGCGACGGCGATCCGGGCGAAGGGCTGGTGCTGATCGGCGTTTCCACCGGCGGGCCGCGCACGCTGGAGGACATCCTGCCGCTTCTGCCGGGGGATTTCCCCTGGCCGGTGGTGGTGGTCCAGCACATGCCCGCCAGCTTCACCGGACCGCTGGCCCGCCGCCTCGACACCATTTCCGCGGTGACGGTGGTGGAGGCCGCGACCGCCACCGCGCTCCAGCCGGGGCTGGTTTGCATCGCGCGTGGCGGCGCCGATCTTCAGATCGTCCGCCGCGGTGGACGGCTCACCGTCCAGCCTGTTCCGATGGATGAGCGGCGAAGCTGGCATCCCAACGTGGACCGGCTGGTCGAGAGCGCTCTGCGCGCCGTGGCACCGTCGCGGCTGATCGGCGTTCTCCTGACGGGGATGGGATCGGACGGCGCGATCTCGATGACGGAACTGCGCGGCCAAGGTGGGCGGACCATTGCGGAGTCGGAGACCAGCGCCGTCGTGTTCGGCATGCCGCAGGAACTGATCCGCCGCGGCGGTGCCACGATGGTGCTGCCGTCCGACCGGGTGGCCCAACAGGTGACCCGGTGGGTGATGGAATGAACGTGACGGGCGCGATGGAGGCGATGGCATGGCCCTGGTAAAGGCCCGGAAGATCGACGGAGCGAAACCCGTGGCGGCGGAAGGCGACGATGCGCCGGCTTGGTTGGAGGACGCCGACCCGGCGCGGCGCCGCCGGGCCGCCCACGCGCTCGGCGAGCGTCCCGACGCCGTTCCCGCCCTGTCCGCAAGGCTGACGCGCGAGGACGATCCGAGCGTTCGTGAAACCCTCCTCACCGCTCTGGTCCGTATCGGCACGACCGCCGCGGCGGAGGCGCTGGTGCCCCTGCTCGCGAGCGAGGACGTGGGGCTGCGCAACGGAGTGATCGAAAGCCTGCAGCAGATGCCCGCCGCCGTGGCGCTGCCGGAGGTCGCTCCGCTGCTGACGGTCACGGATTCGGATTTGCGCATCTTCGCGGTCCAACTCGTCGGGAAGCTTCCCCATCCGGACCGTCTGGGCCTGTTGGCCGGGGTGATCGACCGCGACCCGCATGTGAATGTCTGCCTCTCCGCGGTGGAGGCGCTGATGGAGTGCGGCGATCCCGCCGCCCTGCCGGTCGTGGAGCGGCTTGGCGCGCGTTTCCCGGACGATCCTTTCGTCGCCTTTTCCGTCGATGCGGCGCGCCGCCTGTTTTCCGGAGCCTGAATGAGCCAGTCTTCGGACAAGGAGGGCGCCGCCGGCCTGAGCGCTGCGGATTACGACGCCTTCTGCCAGTTTCTGCGGGAACGAACCGGCCTGTCCTTCACCGAAGCCAAGCGCTACTTCGTCGACCGCCGCGTGTCGGAGCGGATGGCGGCGGTCGGCGTGGAGCATGTCCGCCAGTATCTGAACCTGCTGCGCTTCCAGGCGTCGGGGGAGGAGTTGCAGCTTCTCGTCAACCGCATGACGGTGAACGAGACCTATTTCTTCCGCGAGATGTACCAGCTCGACTGTCTGGTGAACGCCGCGCTGGACGAGGTGGTGCGTGGGCGCGCGCCGGGCAGCCGTGTGCGCATCTGGTCCGCCGGTTGCGCCACCGGAGAGGAGCCCTATTCCATCGCCATCACGCTGCTGGAGCGGTGGGGCCGGGTGGACGATTTCGAGATCGAACTCTACGCTTCCGACATCGACAGCCAGGTGCTGGCCCGTGCGAGGGAAGGCATTTACGAGGAGCGGTCGCTTCAGACGCTGCCGCGGAATCTCGTCGCCAAATACTTCACCCGGCTGGACGACAAACGCTGGCAGATCATGGAGGAGTTGCGTGACTCCATCGATTTCTCGCTGGTGAACATCGCCGATCCCCAACAGATGGCGAACTTCCGTGGCATGGATGTCATCTTCTGCCGAAATCTGCTGATCTATTTCGACGATCTGGGGCGGCGCGAGGCGGCGTCGATGTTCTACGATGCGCTGTCGCCCTGCGGGTTCATCTGCCTCGGCCATTCGGAGAGCATGAGCCGGATGTCCTCCCTCTTCGTGCCGCGCCGGTTCCCCGACGCCATCCTTTATCAGAAGCCCCAGAGTTAGGGAGGACGCCCGGTGACCGACCGACCAAACCCGCAACCCCGCGTCCTCGTGGTGGACGACGCCGTGACCGTCCGGGCCTACACCCGGCAGGTCCTGGAGGCCGATGGCTTTCTGGTCGACGAGGCGGTGAACGGGATCGACGGTCTGGAGCATGCGCTGGCATCCACGCCGGACCTGCTGATCGTCGACATCAACATGCAGAAGATGGACGGCTACACCATGCTGCGCCGCCTCCGGCAGGACCCGGCCCTGCGGGACGTGCCGGCCATCATGATCAGCACCGAAGCCAAGGACAGCGATCGCGAGAAAGCGCTGCTCGCGGGGGCCAACTGGTATTTCGTCAAGCCGGTGCGCCCCGCCGACCTCACCGCCGCCGCCCGCCTGCTGACCGGCCGGCGTCAGGACGGTGGGCGCCAAGCCGGTGAGCGCCAAGAGGGGGGCGAGGGACGGTCATGAGCGCTCTGTTCGAGCAGTTCGTTCTGGAATCGCGGGACTTGCTGGAAGCGGCGGGCGCCGCGCTGCTGCGGCTGGAGCGCGATCCGGCCGACAAGGCCGCGGTCAACGACCTGTTCCGCGCATTGCACACGCTGAAGGGCGCCACCGCCCTGTTCGACATGGCACCCTTCACCCGCATGGTCCATGCCGGAGAGGACGCCCTGATGGCGATGCGCGACGGACGCGCCACCATGAGCGGCGATCTGGCCGACCGGCTGCTGGAGTTGCTGGACACCGGTGCGGCCTGGGTCGATGAGCTGGAGCACGGCCACTCCCTGCCCGACCACGCCGACGCCCGCGCGCAGGCGCTGGAGGTGGCGCTGCGCGCCGCTCTCGGCGGACCGGCGGAGGCCGCCGACACCAGCATCCCCGCCGGCTTCGCCTGGGTGAACGACCTGCCGGAAACCGACCGGGCGAAGGCCGCGGGGCGCGCGGTCACCGCCATCACCTATGATCCCGCGGAGGAATGCTTCTTCGCTGGCGACGATCCGTTGGACCTGTGCCGCCGCATCCCGGATCTCCTGTTGCTGCGCATCGAGTCCGCCGTGGCGTGGCCGCCGCTGACGGAGCTCGACCCCTACCGCTGCGCCCTGCGCTTCCGCGCTTTGAGCGGTGCGCCGAAGGACCGTTTGACCCACCTGTTCCGCGGCGTTCCCGATCAGGTGTCGCTCGCCACGGTCACGATTCCCGCCCTGGCCGAACCGGCGCCCCTTGCCGCGCCGCCCAGCCTTGCCACAGCCCTGTTGCGGGAACAGGTGCGCATCCTCGGCCTGCCCGGCAGCGACGAGGAAACGGCGGCCCGCCGGGCCGCGGTGCTGCGGGCGGCGCGCAACATCCTCATCGCCGAGGGGCGGGACGTGGAGGGGCTGACGCTGGAGCGGGCCGCCGAAGGTCCGGCGGACACGCTTATGCGTTGCATCGCGTCCCTGGCCGACGGCCCGGCCGTGACGTCGCCGGCGACATCCGCCACAGCGGGACCTCCGGCGCGGCGGACGCTGCGGGTGGACGCGGAACGCATGGACCGGCTGATGGCGCTGGTCAGCGAGTTGGTCGTTGCCAAGGGAAGCCTGCCCTACCTCGTTCGTGAAGCGCAGGAAGGGCGGAGCGCCGACGCGCTGGTCCATGGCATCAAGGAAGCCCACGGCCGCATCGATTCCATCGTGGGCGACCTGCAGGACGCGGTGCTGCGGTTGCGGCTGCTGCCCCTGTCGCGCGTCTTCGACCCGCTGCCCCGACTGGTCCGCGACACCGCGCGGCGGCTCGGCAAGTCGGTCGAACTGCACCTCTCCGGCGGCGAGACAGAGGCCGACAAGGACATTCTCGACATTCTGGGCGAACCGCTGCTCCACCTCGTCCGCAACGCCCTGGACCATGGCGTCGAGACGCCGGAGCGCCGCCGCGCCGCCGGAAAGCCGGAGGTGGCGGCGCTCCGCGTGCGGGCCTTTCAGGACAGTGGCGGCGTGGTGGTGGAGGTTTCCGACGACGGGGCGGGCATCGACGCGGAAGCCGTGCGCCGCAAGGCGGTGGTCCAGGGCGCCATGACTGCGGAGCAGGCGACGGCCTTGTCCGACACGGAGGCGTTGCGTCTGATCTTCCTGCCGGGAGTCAGCACGTCGGAAACCGTATCGGACCTGTCGGGCCGCGGGGTGGGAATGGATGCCGTGCGCGGTGCGGTGGAACAGGCGGGCGGACGGGTCGAGGTCGCCTCGACCCCCGGTGCCGGGACGCGCTTCCGCCTCGTCCTGCCGCTGACCATGATGGTCACGCGGCTGGTGACGGTGGAGACGGCGGGGGCGCTTTACGGCTTTCCGGTCACGCTGGTCACCGGCATGCAGCGCGTTCCCCATGGCGCGATCCGCCGGATGAAGCACGCGGAGAGCGTCGTCGTTCAGGACGCTGTGGTGCCGCTGCTGCGGCTGCGCCGCCTGCTCAACCTGCCTGAGGACGAGCGGGAGCGGAGCGGGGAGGCGGTGCTGCTGATGGATTTCGGCGGGCAACCGATGGCGTTGGTGGTGGACGCGTTTCTGGAGCGCGCCGATGTGGTTCTGAAGCCGATGACCGGGCTGCTCGCCCGGCTGCGCGGCTACGCCGGCACGGCGGTGCTCGGCGACGGGCGCCTTCTGCTCGCCCTCAACCTGCGGGAGCTGGTGTGATGCCCATCCGTTTCGAGGACCGCACCGCCCGTTTCGAAGGCGCCTGCACCGTGGAGGAGGCGATCCCGCTGGCCGAATGGCTGTGCGCCGTGGAGGAGCCCCGGCTGGACCTCGGCGGCTGCACCGTCTTGCACACCGCTTTGTTGCAGGTGCTGCTGGCGGCGGGTCGGCCGATTGCGGTGCCACCGGAAGACGCCTTCCTGAAAGGCTGGGTGACGCCGGTGCTGAGGGGGGCGCGCACAGCTTGACGCCTCTCGCGCAAGGTGCCACATTTTTTCTGGCGTTTTGCGCAAGGAGGCTTCGATGCCCGGTTATGACGTGGCTTTGGCGGATCGCCAGCGATCCTTGACCGCCGTGCTCCTGGGGCTTGATCAGCCGCCAGCCGACGATCTGGCGGTGGTGCGGGTCGTGCGCAACCGCCTGCGCACCCAAGCCATCGGTGCGTTGCAGGCGGCGGGGCTGGATGCCAGGGCGTTGAGCCGGATCATTCCCCGCCGCACGCTGGAGCACCGCCGACAGAAAGGTGAGGCGCTGTCGCTGGAGGAAAGCGAGCGCGCCTACCGGACCGCAAGCATTCTGGCGCTGGCCGAGGCGGTGTTCGGCAACCGCGACAAGGCGCTGTCCTGGCTGAACACGCCCAAGGAGCGGTTCGGCGGAGAGGCTGCGGTGGATCTGATCGATACCGATGTCGGCGCACGGTTGGTCGAGGATGCGCTGATCCAGATCGACGAGGGTTATTTCGCGTGATGCTCTGGCGCATCAGCAACCACGCCGACCTTCAGGGCATCGGCGGGCTGCGCGCACCGGCCCGATGGCACAACCGGGGCCGCCCGGTGGTCTATCTGGCCGAATCCCCGCCGGGCGCGTTGATCGAAATCCTCGTCCATCTCGAAGTTTCGTCCCCGGCCCTTCTGCCGGACCGTTACCGGCTGCTGGGCATTGCCGTAGAGGATGGCGTGGCCGCGCAGCCCTGTCCGCCGCTGCCGTCCGACTGGACCACCCGCAATGAGGTCACGCGGGCCATCGGCGACGCGTGGCTGGCGGACCGGGCTTCGGCCTTGATGCGGGTGCCGAGCGCCATCATGCCGAATGTCCACAACGTGCTGCTCAACCCCTTGCACCCAGACAGCGCGCGGCTCCGGATCATCGAGGTGCTGGACGTCCCGTTCGACCCGCGCCTGTTCCGCTAGCCGCCGAAATTCAGGAAAACAGCTCCATCGTGTCGGGAACCTTGGTGGGAGTCCGCCCGTCCAGGATGGCGCTGACCGCCTCGACGGCGGAAACCAGCGAGGTCTGCGAGAAGGGTTTGGGCAGACAGCCCACCCCATACTCGCGCGTCGGCTCCACCTCCTCGCGGTAGGAGGTGACGAACAGGCAGGGGATGCCCATCGCGGTCATCCGGCGGGCCGCGTCGATGCCGCTGGAACCCTGCGCCAGGTGGATGTCCACAAGGGCCAGATCCGGTTTGACCTCCTGCGCCAGGACCAGCGCCTTTTCACTGGTGGAAGCCGGCCCATGCACCTCGTGCCCGGCGGTTTCCAGGTAGAAGCTCTGCTCCATGGCGATGAGGACCTCGTCCTCGACGAGAAGGATCTTCATCCGTTCCACTCCGCCGCGCTGTTTTCCAGGATGGGTCCGCGCGTTTCCGGCATGGTCAGCGCGATGCGGAAGGAGGTGCCCTGTTCCACCGGCATCAGGGTGACCGTCGCCCCGACCTGACCGGTCAGGCTGGTGATCAAGCGCATGCCGAGGCTGCGTGACCGGCGCATGTCGAACCCGGTGGGAAGGCCGGGCCCCTGGTCGGTCACCGTCAGCGCCAGCAGGTCGCCGGCCCGGTCCAGAGACACCAGGACGTTGGCGGGCGAGGGACCGCGATGCTTGATGGCGTTGGTGATAAGTTCGTTGGCGATCAGCCCCAGCGGTGCCGCCTGATCGATGGGCAGGTCGACGCGCTCGGCCCGCACCTCGATGGAGCCCAGCGTGTCGCCGCCCGACGCGCGGGACAGGTCGGTGCACAGCTCGTTCAGATAGCTGCCGAACTCGATGGTCTGGAATTGCTCGGTCTGGTAGAGCCGGCTGTGCACCCGCGCGATGGCGTCGATGCGGCTGCGGGCGTCCTGGAAATGAACCCGCTCGGCGGCGCCCGGCAGGCTCATCGTCTGGAGCGTCAGCAGGCTGGACACGAGTTGAAGGCTGTTCTTCACCCTGTGGTTCACTTCGCGCAGCAGCGTGGACTTCTGCCCGACCAGCTTGCGCAGCGTCGCTTCCATCGACTTGATCTCGGTCACGTCGATGTGCATCAGGACCGCTCCGCCGAAGGGACCGGCGGCCATCGGTGCCGCAAGACATCGGTACCAGCGCGAGCCGGTGTGGGACAGGCCCGGATATTCGATGGACACGGGCGACCCGCCGCGCAGCAGGCCGCGCAACCCTTCGATCAGCGCGTCGGCATGTTCCGCCCCGCCGCGGGTGGCGGCGCAGGCTTCCAGATAGTCGTCGCCGATGGCCGATCCGTCGCCGAGGAAACCGGCCTGCGCCCCGCTTTCCACCCAGGCCTTGTTGACGAAAATGATGTGTCCGCCATGGTCGAGCACGGCGATGTGCGCAGGCAGCGCGTCCAGAGTGGCCTTGGTCTGCTCGGCCAGCTGCCGCATGGCGAGCGCGTTGGCCTTCAACTCCTCGCGGGTGCGGCGGCGTTCGGTGATGTCACGCAGGACGCCGGTGATGAAGCTCCGCCCCTCCGACTCCCAGCGGGCCAGCGAGACCTCCAGATCGATGCGGGTGCCGTCGCGTTTGCGCCCGATCAGTTCCACCGGGGCGGGGCGCCCGGCCGGGTCGCGCTCCAGCAGGCCGGACCAGTCGGGGGAGCCTTCGGCGAGGAAGAGGCTGACATGCTGGCCGATCAGCTCGTTGGGCGGAAAGCCGAACTGCCGGGCGGCCGCCCCGTTGGCCCACTGCACGACGCCGCGCGTGTCGGTGGTGACAATGGCGTCGGGGGCGGTGTCCACGATGGCGCGGTATCGCGCGTCGCGCTGTTCGCGCAGCACCCGTTCCCGGTTGACCACCGCGGTGACGTCGGTCACCTGGATCAGGCAATAGGACGCGTTGCTGACGACGAAGGGCCGGATGAGCACGTTGTGGACCATCCGCCGCCCGTCGGCGCAGCGCAGCGGAAACAGCACCGGGTTCAGCGTGTGCGAGAGAACGCTCGGAGCCCCGGTTTCCAGCACATCGCGCACCGCGTTGTGCAGCCGCGTGTCGCGCAGGGATGGCAAGGCTTCCACCAGCTCGCGCCCATGGACGTCGGGTTCGGAGGTGCCCGACGCCCTTTCCATCCACCGGTTCCAGAACTGGACGCGCCCGTGGCGGTCCAGCACGACGACGCCGGCGTCCATCGCGTCGAGAAGGCCGTCCAGCCAGGGCATGCGTTTAAACTCGGTCGGTTCCATCGGGCGTTCCGGAGGCGATGCGGTCGATGAATCCATGGATCAGTTCCTTCAGCGACTCCAGAGACGACAGACCCATGAGCAACGCGATGTAGCCGCGAATGCTCCGGCTGCGGATCAGGAAGTCGATGTAGAGGAACATCACCAGCTCGTCGGGGTTGGGCCCGTTGCTTTGGAAAATGCGGTCGCTGTCGCCGCGCAGCACGCTGGGCAGCGAGATGTCTAGATTGTCCTTCAGCGTGTTGGCCATCACGACCAGGCAACCGTTGAGGATGATGTTGCCGATCTCCGCGAGCGCGTCCTGCTCCAGATCGACGATCTCCTCCAGGCTCAGGTCGCTGCCGAGGACGGCGCGGGCCAGTTCCAGGCTGTTGGTCTCGGGAAAGATCAACAGGGCGCGACCGGAAAAGGACCCATCGAAACGCTGCTCCACCGCGACGAGGCTCATTTTCTCGCGCGCGGCCAGGAGGCTGGCGGCATCGTGGCGGCTGACGATCTCGATGGAGGGAACCGACAGCAGGACCTGATCGGCGACCATACGGCTGAGGTGGGTCGCGGCACGGCCCACGCCCATGTTCACCAGTTCGGTCAGTGCGTCGCGCTCAAGGTCGCTCAGATCAACCATGCACCGGCGCTCCCGTTTCCATGGAAGCGCCGTGGCATCGGCGCCCCAGGGCACAGTGCGACAGGAACGCCATCAAAGTCTCCTCCGTCAACGGCATAGGCCGAAATTGGGAGTGGCCGAGGCAATTCAGCAACAAGGTGCCGTCAATCCAACAATTGGTCTCTTCCATTGATCGCACTTCAAAGAATTGGGCGGCCTGTACTGTGATCTGGCGTGACGCTCCGCCGCACCCCTGTCGCGGTTCAGGCCGCCAGCCGACAAACGAGATCCCGGAGGAACCCCTCGCAGGCCGTGACCTGGGCGACGTCGATGTATTCGTTGGGCTGATGCGCCTGATCGATTGAACCAGGGCCGCAGAGCACGGTGGACAGGCCGGCCTGCTGGAACTGCCCGGCCTCCGCCGCGAAGGAGACCATGCCGGTGTCGTTGCGCCCGGTCAGGGCGTGGCAGAGCTGGGCCGCCGGCCCGTTCGGCTCCGGCGCCAGTCCCGGCACGCCGGCGAGCTGCTCGGTGCGGATGTCGCAGTCCGGGCTGATCCGCCGCATGGCGGCGCGCAGCCGCTCGCATTCCGCCTCGAACCGGTCGAGGTAGCGCGTCCAGTCGTCGCCGGGCAGCGGACGGATGTCCCAGACGAAGGAACAGTGGCGGGCGGTGATGTTGGCCGCGGTGCCGCCTTCGATGGTGCCGACCTGCAGCGTGGTGAAAGGTGGGTCGAAGCCGCTGGCGGGATTCGCGGCCGCGGCGTTCTCCGCCGCCATGTCGCCGATGAGGGTGACGAGCCGCGCCGCGGTCATCACGGCGCTGACCCCGCGGTCGATCTGGGACGAATGGACCTCGTGCCCGGTGATCGTGGTGCGCAGCACGTAGCATCCCTTGTGGGCCAGCACGACTCCCATCGAGGTCGGCTCGCCGACGATGACGGCGCTGGGGCGCGGCAACTCATCGGCGATGCGGGCGATCATGGCCGGGGCGCCGATGCAGCCGACCTCCTCGTCGTAGGACAGCGCCAGATGCAGCGGCCGCTTCAGCCCGGCCTCCAGGATGTCCGGCAGCAGGGCAAGCGCCACCGCGGGGAAGCTCTTCATGTCGGCGGTGCCGCGCCCATAGAGGCGCCCGTCGCGTTCGACCAGGGTGAAGGGATCGGTGTCCCAGGGTTGCCCGTCCACCGGGACGACGTCCGTGTGCGCCGACAGCACCACGCCGCCTTCGGTCATCGGACCGATGGTCGCGAACAGGTTCGCCTTGGCGCCGTCCGGGCTGGGGACCAGCCGGCTCTCGACGCCGTACCCGGCGAGATAGTCCCGAACCCAATCGATCAGCGCCATGTTGGAACGGCGGGAAACCGTGTCGAAGCCGACCAAGCGGGCGATCATCGCCTTGGAGACGTCTTGCACCCTTACGATCCATTCTGCGGGCCATTCTGCGGGACGACGCCGCTGACACCGCGCTTGTGATAACCTTGAGCAGCTAGACACTGGCCCTTGCATCCTACGATGTCAAACGAGTCGTCCGGATTACGTGGGCATGACGGCCAAAGGCAAACACCGGTTGAACCGACGTCCCGCATTCGGGGTGCCGTCCAACCGGTCGTAAAGCGGAGTCGCTCGGACCGGAGCGCCGCCGGGCGAAAGGTGGGGGCGGTCAGGCCGCCGACCAGACCTTTTCGGTCAGGATGGTGCGCACCAGCGTCAGCGCGCTCTCGGCGCTCTCGCGTCCGTCGAGCTTTGCCGCCACGGCTTCGATCTGGGCCGGCGGGATGGTGGAGCGCAGGCGGCGCACCGTATCGGTCAGGTGCTTCTTGGCGAAGCGCGCTTGGTTCCCGCGCTCCGACAGCTCCTGGAAGGCCAGCCGCCGGCTGGTCGCGTCGCGCCCGGCGCTGGCCGCCGTCGCCCGCTCGGCCGCTGCGGCAAGCTCGTTGGAGGATTGGAGATAATTGCTGATGGCTTCGGTCAGGATACGGTTGGCTTGAAGCAAGGGATCAAGGGACATGCGCTGAACTCTTTGCCTTCCGTGACGGCTCTGGGCCGCAAACGGCCCCCTGCCAAGACGTTTCATCCAAAGTTAATTGGGCCGGCCCGCCCGCTTCAACCCGGCGAAGGGTTCTATGCGGACCGCATGCCGGGCAACGCCGACACCGGTTGGGCGCAGCCGACGCATGGTCTATCACCGCCCGCTGTCTGTCGAGGCTGGGCAAGCAATGGGCCTATGAATTTCCTATGAACTAAGGCACGCTTTCTTTGCGTACGTTTATCGTCACATAAACCGGGCACTAAAACGGGAACCCACGGGCGCAGGACGCCGTTTTCCTCGAGCGTCGATGTTTCTGCGGCCAAGCCCACTTGGACCAAAGCCCACTTGGAGACGGAAGAATGCAAGGCGATCGTGAGGACCGCATCCGCCACCGCGCCTATGAGATCTGGGAGCGCGACGGGCGACCGGAGGGACGGGGGGAAGAGCATTGGGCGCAGGCCTGCGCCGAGATCGAAGCCGAGGACCGGACGGCCGCCACGGCGGAGCCGGTCGCCATGGTCGCGGCCGTCAAGGACGCCGCCGCGGGCGTCGTCAAGAAGGCGGTGCGCCGGACCAAGACGGCGGCGACCGAACTGCTGGGCGTCGGCCTGAACGCCGTGGTCGATGTGGTCGAGGAGGCCGTCGCGCCCAAGAAGCCGCGCGGCCGCAAGGCCAAGGCCGAGCCGGCCGCCGCAAACGAATCCTCAGCCGAAACCCCGGTCGCGGTTCCGGTCCCGGCGGCCCCGAAGGTGGCGAAGCCGCCCCGCGCCAAGGCCGTGAAAGCGGAAGCCGTGAAGGCGGAAGCGGTGAAGCCGGTCGCTCCGCGCGGCCGCCGCAAGCCGGCCGCGTCGGACACCGAACCGGCCCATTGATCCGCACCGGCCCTGCGCGTTCCTACACACAGGGACGGATGTAGGGCCGGTTCGCCTCCCACAGCTCGTCCAGAATCTTCACGGCGGCGTCGGTGGAGTTCACCACCGGGTCGATCAGCAGGGCCTGGAGCGCCAAGTCCTTCGAGGCGTGGACCGCCGCCTCGACGGACAATTGCTGCACGCTCGCCTGGACGTGCAGCAGCTTGGCGATCGGGTCGGGCAGAGGGCCGAGCGAAACCGGGTGGACGCCCGCCGCGTCGGCCAGCAGCGGCACCTCCACCGCCAGATCGGGCGGCAGGTTGGGGATGGCGCCCTGGTTGTAGACGATCCCCGATTCGATGAAGCGCTTCTGGTTGTGCAGCACCCCTGCGATGACCTGCACCGCCCGCTCGCCCCAGGATGGCTGCGTCCAGTCGTCCGGCACCGGGGTCGTCCCGGCGATGGCCCCGTCCATCAGCGCATTGAGGATGCCGCGCCCGCGCTCGTCCTCCGCGAAGTCGAAGCCATGCTCCCCGCCTTCCCAGCCGTAGGGCAGATATTCGCCCATATGGTCGTCGCTGCAGGTCGGCCACAGGCCGAAGCTGTTGAACAGACGGCGGGTCAGCGGTGTGAAGGCCGGATCGTGGGTCTTTTCCTTCTCGCGCAGCAGCGGATAGAGGTCGCGTCCGCTCGCCTTGTCGCGGATGTGCATCAGCCACTGGAAGTGGTTCAGCCCGGCGCCCCAGACCTCGACGTCCTTCTCGGCCATGCCGAGGATCTGGCAGATGAACCAGCGGGCGAGGAAGATGCCGTGGCACAGCCCCAGCGTCTTGACCTTCGTGTATTTGCCGAGGCCGAGGACGACGCGGCTTTCCGGGTTCGACAGGTTGATGAACTGGGCGTCCGGGCACAGTTCCTCGATGTCGCGGGCGAAGTCGAAGATCAGGGGCAGGGTGCGCAGCGTGAAGAACAGGCCGCCGGGGCCGCCGTTCTCGCCCAGCGTGTGGCGGATGCCGTGCTTCTTCGGCACTTCGAAATCGAGCTTCCACAGGCGGTTGCGGTCGATGGCGACGGAGTTGACGACGAATTCCGCGCCTTGCAGGGCGGCGCGGCGGTCGGTGGTCTGTTCGATGATCAGTCCGGCGTCGCCCTTGGCGTTCAGCAGCCGGGCGAGCGCCGTCATGCGGTCGAGCGCCGCCGGATTCGTGTCCACCAGCGTCAGGGTGCTGCCCGCCAGCTCCTTCGTGGTGAAGAGGTCGCGGTACATGCTCAGCCCGAAAGCCGCGCTGCCGGCGCCCAGGAAAACGATCTTGGTGGTTTTGGGAGTGGTAAGGGCCATGGGATGCCTCCCGCCGGCGGGAATGATGCTGTGCTGATTTGTCAGAGCAGCCGCCTTTGGTGAAGCATACACTTGTTAAGACGAAGAGACTATACCTGACGGTCGGAATAAGCGTGGTCGTCTCTTCGCTTGCGCAACATGGCGCTTCGCGCTCGCAACAGTGCGCCCGCAGCATGATCACTTCAAAGGAGGCCCCGTCATGGCACTCTTCACCTTTCCCAAGGACTTCCTGTGGGGGGCGTCCACCGCGGCCTATCAGATCGAGGGCGCGATTCACGAGGATGGGCGCGGCCCCTGCGTGTGGGACACCTTCACCGGCGCCGGGCGCATCCAGGACGGCAGCAGCGCCGCTGTCGCCTGCGATCATTACCACCGCTGGGCGGAGGATATCGCCCTGATCAAGGGCGCGGGTTTCAATGCCTACCGCTTCTCCATCGCCTGGCCGCGCATCCTGCCGAGCGGGACGGGGGCGGTGAACGCGGCTGGGCTCGACTTCTACGACCGGCTGGTGGACGGGCTGCTGGCGGCTGGAATCCGGCCCATGGCCTGCCTGTACCATTGGGACCTGCCGCAGCCCTTGGAAGACCGAGGGGGTTGGCAGGGCAGGGAGATCGTCGGGCCCTTCGCCGACTACGCCCGCATCGTCGCCGCCCGACTGGCCGACCGGGTGAAGGACTGGATGATGCTGAACGAGCCGAACGTGGTCGCCACCCACGGCTACGGCACGGGAGAGCACGCGCCCGGCCACAGGCTGGGCGAGACCGGCATCCTGCGCGCGCTGCACCACCAGAATCTGGCGCAAGGGGCGGCGCTCCGCGCCCTATCGGCGGAACATGCGGGACTGACTCTCGGCACCGTCATCAACCTCCAGCCCTGCCGGGCCGAGAGCGACCGGCCGGAGGACGTTGCGGCGGCGGCCCGCTGGGATGCGGTGTGGAACCGGGTGGCTCTGGACGGCGTGATGCGCGGCAGAATCCCGGATTTGATGGCGGAGCGGATGAAGGATTTCGTGCTGCCCGGCGACGAGGAGGCGATCCGCTTCCCCATCGACCTGCTGGGCATCAACTATTATTCGCGCATGACCATGAAGCACGAGACGGGGCATCCGTTCGACGTGTGGTGGGGCGACGCCCATTGCGACCGCTGGACCGCCATGGCTTGGCCCGTGCAGCCCGACGGGCTCTACGATCTGCTGATGGAATTCAAGCGCGACTACGGCAACCCCGCCGTCTTCATCGCTGAGAACGGTGCGGCCTATGACGACGTGGTGACGCCGGGTGGGCAGGTGCACGATGCGGAGCGCGTGGCCTTCCTGCGCGACCATGTGGCGTCCGTCGGGCGGGCTCTGGCCGATGGCTGCAACGTGAAGGGCTATCTGTGCTGGAGCCTGCTGGACAATTTCGAATGGGCCTTCGGCCTGTCGAAGCGGTTCGGCATCGTCCGCGTCGATTACGACACGCTGGTCCGCACGCCCAAGGACAGCTACCGCTTCATGAGTGAGGTGGCGAAGAGCGGACGGCTTGATTTCGTTTGAATGACGTGGGGCAGGCTGTGCGGGAGCTTGTTCCGTCAGCCTGTTCTTCTTCCCGCAAGTGAAGATTCAAAGGCATTGATTATTCACGATCTAATCATTAGAAGTGGAAGTACTTTTTATTAATTTGTTATTCATGATGTTTGCTGTAAACAGACCGGTATCAAACGCCATGCGTTCAGGATAACCGGAGGAAGCCATGGGAATTTCCGACGTTTCGGCATCCTTGTTCCAGGCCGCCTCCGCGGCCTCCGTCCCGGCGAAACCCGCCGCTGCGAAGGCCGGCGCCACGGACGGGACGGCACCGGCCGCCTCCTCCAAGACCGACAAGGTCGATCTCAGCGATCTGGCTTCGGCGCTCAAGGGCGACGCGCTCGACCTGTTCACGAACCTGTCGGCGGATGACCGGACGTCGCTGGGCAAGCTGGTTTCCAGCGGGGCGCTGTCGGCGGACGAACTCAACGACGCGCTGTCGTCCGCCCTGAAATCAGAGCGCAAGAAGGCGTTCTGGCAGTCCGCGAAGGAAGACGCCGACGCCGGACGCTCCCCTGACGGAGTGGCGCGGCAGCAGAAAATGCAGGGGATCTCGGATCGCATGTTGACCGAGATGGAAACCCGGCGCGCGGCCATGTTCGCGTCGGGCATGAGCGCCGAGGATCGGATGGCTGCGACGGTTCAGTTGAACGAAGAGATGAAGGCGTTGCAGAACACCTGGGACCAATTGGCTGGGATCGGGAAACCAATGACGGCCTACACGCTCAAGGGAGGCGATGAGCGCTTCTTTGCGACGTCCAAGGAGCAGGCAGCGGGGCAGAAACTTGCGGATATGGGTTTCCAGTCCGGCTCTTTCGACAAGGTGCTCTCGACGCTTGCCAAGGGATTTGCTCAGAAATATGTGTCCGAAGAAGGCAAGAGAGAGATCACGATAGGACCCGCAGTCAAATAGTTTTCAGAATTCCTGTCGTCGATTTGACCTCACGTTTCAACGTCCGTCTTTGGAGCGGTCGCGGACCATTCCATCCCGCCTCCGAATTGTCACATCGGGGGCAAGCGGAAGCGGTGCTATCGACAGCGCAGCGTCACAACTGCGTCCACCCATGCATTCCGTTGGAACTCACATCGCTTCAGGGTCCGGTGACGCCGAACACGTCCGCGCGGCCATCGTCGTGCCGACCTACAAGCATTCGGGCCTGCTTGTGGAGGCATTGTCCACCGCGCTCGCCCAGGATACGGACTTCGCCTACGCCGTGGTGGTGGTCAACGACGGCTGTCCCTTTCCGGAAACGGAACGGGTGTGCCGGGAGTTCGCCGCGGCCCATCCGGGGCGGCTCTATCACCTCCACAAGCGCAACGCCGGGCTGAGCGCCGCGCGCAACAGCGGGATCGCCTTCGCGCTCGACGCCTTCCCGGCGCTGGAAGCGGTCTACTTCCTCGATTCCGACAACCGCATCCGGCCCCATCTGCTGCAACGGATGCTGGACGCGCTGCGGGCGGCGGGACCGAGGGTCGGCTGGGCCTACCCGGACGTCGACAAGTTCGGCTTCTTCGAATTCTGCGACATGTCCGGCGCCTATTCGCCGCTGGAACATCTGTTCCGCAACGTCAGCGAGGCGGGCAGCATGGCGTCGCGCCGCCTGCTGGACAGCGGCGTGCGCTTCGACGAGGCGATGCGTCAGGGCAGCGAGGATTGGGAGTTCTGGCTGCAAGGGCTGGAGCGCGGCTTCCACGGCGTCCATGTGCCGGGCACCGGCTTCGGCTACCGCCGCCGCGGCGAGAGCATGCTGACCGAATCGGAGCGCGACTACCGCCCCATCCTGACCCACATCCAGAAGCGCCACCCCGCGCTGTTCGCGGTCCGGGCCGTGCTGCGGGCGGAGGCTGCGGTCGGTCGGCGCTACGCCGTTTATCTGCCCGACCTTGCCGTTGTCCGCTGCGTCACCGACCCCGGGGTGGGGGAGGAGGACCTGCCGCTCGCCGACTTCGTGCGCCGCGTTCTGCGCGCGCCGGAGCGGCCCGGCTATGGGGAATGCCCCAGCCTGCTGGCGGTCATGGACTCCGGCCTTTACGAATTGCTCACGCGCTATGGCCTGCTGCGCGGCGCCTTGTGGGTCCTGGAACGCACAGCGGGGCAGGCGACCCTGGTGCGCGTCGCGACGACGGCGCGAGCGGCGGAAAGCGGTTGTGCGCTGTCCTGGTCCGGCACGGCTGTGGGGTTGCAGGCGGACGGGCCTTTCCCGCTGCCGGATGACGGGGCGGACATGGCGATGCTGCCCACCACGGTCCTGCTCGACCTCGTTCGGCGCCAGCCGGCGGGCATCCCCTTGCTGGAGCGGGAATCTTGGAAGCCCTGCGCCGAAGCCCGGCTGAGCCTCACCCTGGCGCTGCCCGGAGCGCTGCAACCGCGGGCCGACGCCGATTCCGCCCTGTCCGCGCTGCGCGAGGCGATGGCCGAGGCATGGTCGCGGCCGTCCAACGGCGGCTGGGCGGCAGCGCCCATCGACCGTTACCGCGCCGGGGTCGCCACGCCGGAGGATGTCTATCAAACGGTGCACCGGCTGCCGTCGGTGCTGCCGATGCTTCCCCCCACGGGGAACCGGCGACTGGCGGCGCTGGTGGCCGATCCGGCCGACGCGAGGGGACTGGAAACCGCCGCCCGCCTGGCCCGCTGGCTGGCCGGGAAGGGCTATGACGCGCATCTGGTGGCGCTGGGCCGCGGGGATCTGACGCTGGCTGCGGAGGTGGTGGAGGCTTTCGCGTCGGTCATTCCGCACCCCCTGCCGCTGGTGCTTCCCGAACGCCCGCTGACCCGTAGCGACGCCTATCTGGGCACCCCGCTGCGTCCCTTGGACAGGACGGAGGAGGATTGGGCGGTCGGCACGCTGGCCGTCTTCGATCTGGTCGTGACGGTGCGGCACGGTGCAGCACACCCGCTGATGGGGCGGTTGCGCGCGCTGGGCGTGACGGGCTGGGCGGTCCTGGGGACATCCGCAGTTCCGGACGCGCCGTCCCTGGCCGACGCCGTCAACGGCTGCGCCGCGTTCGAGCACGCTTATCAGACCGTCGTGCCCCTCGACGCCCAGACCTTCCGCCTGTGCCAGGGACTGGGATTCCCACCGGACAAGCTGCGGCGCTGGGAGGATGCGACGGAACCGGACGTCGATCCCGATTGGGCCGCCTGTGCGCCCCTGTCCCTCTGTCTTCCCGAACCATCCGCGGCCGCCTGAGAAGGGTGTCATCAACATGAAGCTCTCCACCCCCGCGGCCCAGTTCGCCTCCCTCTACGACGGCACGCCGAAGCTCATCGCCGTTGGCGCCGGCACCGACCTGGAAGCGGGCACCGTTCCCCTTCGCCTGCTGCGGCTGGTCCGTCACGACGGCGGCTATCTGCTGCTTTCGGGGGACTCCAAGCCGGAGGAGGGCGAGGCGTTGCGGCCCCTGGCCATTCCGCCCGCCGCCGTCCGCGCGCTGTGGTCCTGCGACGAGGCGGCGCGGCGGGACGCCGAGCGGCTGCTCGGCTGGTGGGAGGAGGCCGGCGGTCCGGACAGCGCGCCGCCGCAGGTGACGGGCGACCCTTCCACGCTGCTGCATGGCCTGTTGGCGCAGGCCTTTGCGGAGATCGACGGGCTGCACCGCCGCAACGCCGGGCTACAGCGGACCCTGTCCACCCTGCGGGAGGAGTGGGGCCGCTCCGCCCGCCTGCCGCCGGAGGCGGTGGAACTTCTGGACGCCCTGCGCCTCAGCCCGCCGCGGCTGGTCTTCGCCTCGCCGCGCCCGGTGGGAGCGCTGTCGGTGCCATTGCGCCATGGGCGGAATCCCGCGGGGGCGGCTGAGATCGTGCAGCGCCTGCCGGCGGGCGCGCGGGGGCTGGCGGGACTCGATCTGCATCTGGACCGGGCGCCGAGGGGAAGCGGCGTGCTCGCCGTTGCCCTGACCGGAGTGGAGACCGGCGAGACCCTTGCGGAATGGGCGGTGTCCTTCGGCGATCTGCGATCCGGTTGGCTGCCGCTGCGCCTGTCCGCCGCCTCCACCCGGATGGATCGTCTTCTCGACCTGCGGATCGGCGCCATCGGGGTGGTGACGGAGGCGCCGCGCCTGTCGCTGGCCCAGGCCGGTCTGCTCGACGAGTACACCGTCGCGCCGCCGGCGCGCGCCATCGGGCAGCCGGCCATGCTGGCGCTGCGTCTGTGGGGTGGGCTGCCGGGGCTGGAGTATGGCCCGGCGACGCATCCGGCGCCGCGTCCGGTGCCCGATCGCATGGTCTGGCCACTGACCGAGCCGGTGCTGGCGCAACTGCGCAAGGGCCGCGACTTCGAGGCGACCTTCCCCTGGTTCGGCCTGCTGCGCGGCGGGCGCGTCCTGCTGCATCCGCTCCACGGCGTCGTCACGGCGGCCCACATCCCGCTGGACGAGGTTCCGGGCGCCGTGGCCGTGCGGGCGCGGGCGGTGATCGACGATCCGCGCTGCCGCAGCGCCATCGCCTGCAAGCTGGTCGCCGCCCCGCCGTCGCTGACAGTGGACGAGGCGGAGCGGGAAGAGGGCGTCCTCGCCTCCAGCGGCTGGATGGTGCTGGAGGAGCCGCGCCGCCCGCTCGACCTGTCGGCGGTGCTGGCGACGCCGTGGTCGGGGCCAATGACGCTTCACCTCTTCACCGACATCCCGGATCGCGGGCACGGCCTGTACGGACGCACGATCTTTTTCGATTTCGAGCTGGAGATCGACGCCCGAACGGCCTGGGCCCACCCGCCCGCTCTGCCGGTGTCGGAGGAAATCGCGGCAATGCCGTGACAAGCTATGACTTTGTGGCAGCGCACCAATCCTTTGGTGCACTGCGGGGCAAGCTGTTGGTAATAAACTGTTCGTTAGGGTAAAGGAGGTCTTGCTTCAAACCCAGGGGGTGAAAGGGCCATGTCGATCGCGTCCAGGACGCCGGTCCGGTCCGGCTTCACCCGCCGTTTCCTTCATCTTGCCGGAGGCTACTGGTCCGGTGACTCGTCGTCAGGCCGGCGGAACTGGACGGTGTGGCTTCTCGCGGGAGCGCTGGGGCTTCTGACGGTCGGGCAGGTGGTGGTTCCCATCCTGCTGAATCTGTGGAGCCAGCATCTGTTCGACGCGCTGGAGCAGCGCTCGATGGACCGCTTCCTGCTGATGATCGCGGCGGCCGGCGGGATCATCCTGTTCAACATCGCCAACACCATCCTGCATCTGCGGGTGAAGCGCCGTCTGCAGTTGGGCTGGCGCACATGGCTGACGCGGAAGCTGCTGGGCGACTGGCTGACGCGCGGCCGGCAGCATCAGGTGACCTATCTGCCCGGCGACCACGACAATCCGGACGGACGCATCGCCGAGGACATCCGCATCGCGACCGAGGCGGCGATCGATCTCGCCTTGTCGCTGTCCTACTGCGCGCTGCTGCTGATCAGCTTCACCAACATCCTGTGGCGGCTGTCCGGCGCGCCGGAGGTGACGCTGGCCGGCAGCACCGTCCATGTGCCGGGCTATCTGCTCTACATCGCGCTGGTCTACGCGGCCGTCGGGACGAGCATCGCCCTGCTGATGGGAAAGCCGCTGGTGAAGGCGGTGAATCGCCGGCAGGGGCACGAGGCGTCCTTCCGCTTCGGCCTCGCCCGCGTGCGGGAGAACGCGCAGGACGTCGCGCTCCTGCATGGGGAGTCGGGCGAACGCGACCGGTTGGGCGTGCTGTTCGGCGGGGTGCAGCGGGGCTGGAACGGCCAGACGCACGCGCTGTCCAACATGATGGTCTTCAGCGCCGCCTATTCGGTGCTGTCCGCCGTGTTTCCGATCCTGGTGGCGTCCCCCAGCTACATCGCCGGGGCCATCTCGCTCGGCGTGCTGATGCAGACGGCGCAGGCGTTCCAGCAGACGGTCGGCGCCCTGTCCTGGCCGATCGACAACCTCGCCCGCGCGGCGGAATGGAAGGCGTCGGTGGAGCGCGTGCTGGGCCTGCACGAGGCGCTCCAGCGCCTGGACCGTGAGATCGACGGGGAGGGGACGGAGCGCATCACCGTGGAGCGCAGCGACGGCGAACACTGCCTGAGCTTCCATGGGCTGTCCATTGCGGAACCGGACGGGCGCCGGGCGGTGGAGCCCTTCGATTTGGAGATCCGTCCCGGCGAGCGCGTGCTGATCGTCGGCGACCCTGCGGCGGCGGTGCGGCTGTTCCGGGCTGTCGCGCGGGTCTGGCCCTGGGGCAGGGGAAGCATCGTCCTGCCGTCGCTCACCCGTGTGTTCTTCATGGCCGAACGCCCCTATCTGCCGCACGACACTTTGCGCGCCGCTCTCAGCTACCCCCTGGGGGCGGAGACGGTGGGCGACGCCGCCGCGGCCGAGGCGTTGGAGCGCGTCGGGCTCGGCCATCTGCGGGCGCGGCTGGACGAGTCCGACAGCTGGGACGAGGTTCTGGCGGTGTCGGAGCAGCAGTTGCTGGGCTTCGCCCGGCTGCTGATCCGCCGCCCCGACTGGATCTTCCTGGAAGACGCCACCGACAGCCTGGACCCGCGGACCGAGGAGGCGATGCTGCGCCTGATCGACCGCGAGTTCCCCGACGCCACGCTGATCACCATCGGCAGCCACCCCGGCCTGGAGGCGCACCATCGCCGCAAGCTGGTGCTCGAACGGGTGGACGACACCGTCCGCATGCGCGAGGAAACTTGCGGGGACCGGAGGGTCGCGGCGGTCGCGGAGTAGGGGGCCGCTTTACGTCGCAGCAGCGGGGGCGGCTTGAAGTCGGCGCACCAGAGCGGTCAGCGCGGCGCGGCGCTCCTCCTCGGGCCGGCTGTCGGTCAGCGTTTCCTCATGGATGCGCGTCGTCAGCGCGGACAGCCGGTCCGCGAAGCCGGCGCGGTGCTTCTCGTCGAAGAAGGGGAGGAAGACGTCGGAGACGCCGAGCCGGCGGCTCAACTCCTCGATGGGCAGTATTCCGACCGCGCCGTGTCGGCGCTCCACATCCGAGAATCCCTGGATCAGCGCGATCTGGTCGAGGAAGTAAGCCATGTTGCGCTGTCGCAACCAGTGCAGGAGGACGGTGGCCGTGCGCTCCAGAACCTCACGCGTGGAACAGCTCGGGCGCAGCACGATCAGCCCGTTGCTGATGGTGTTGTAGAGATGGTCCAGGCTGTCCGGGCGATGGATGAGCATTGCCTCCTCGTCCGGCGCCATGGCGTCGACGAGGCGCCGCGGGTCGATCGGCAGCAGGGCGTCGATGTCGATCATCACCAGCGGCGGGTGCCCATGGAGGTCCAGCACGTCCGGCGCCCTCATCAGGCGCAGGCAGGTGTAGAGGGTGCGCCGGCTCGCCGGATCGAGATCCGGCGGCGTCCGTTCGGTGCTGACGGTGAGGCGGCCGCGCCGCAGCAACGCCCGCAGACCGGCAACCACCTCCGCGATGTCGGGGCCGGGGTCCGCGATGTGGATGTGCATCCGCTGCCCCTCGCCGCAGAAGGCGTCCACCGTCAGCAGAAGGGGAGCCGCGAACAGCCGCAGGTAACGGTCGTCGCAAGCCGCGAACAGCAAAGGTCCCACGCCCTCGGCGGCTGGTTCCGATTGGAAGCCGGCCCGGAAGTCCGCAAGTTCCTCCGACGAAACCGACCGGCAGAGGGTGTCGAACTCGTCGTCGAAGGTGACATGGCGCAGGAAGGGCAGGGCGGGGACCTGGGCCTTCAGCACGGCCCGTCCCGCCGCCTCCTGCCCCGGCACCCGCAGGAGCAGCGAGCCGCGCAGGAAGTCGATCCAGGGCAGCAGTTCCCGGTTTTCGATCGCTGCCGCCTGGCGGAAGCCGTCCAGCGCCCGCTTCGCGGCGTCCGGGAGTCCCGCCCCGATCCGATCGTTCGCCACATGCATGGCGATGTAGACCGGGGCTTTCCAGAACAGATGCTCCGCCCGCGCCGCGGCCATCAGCCCGCGGGCATGGGTGACGAGGGCGGAGCCGTTGTCTCCGCGTGCATCGATAAGGGCGGCATTTTCCCAAGCCGTATAGCTTGCGGGCTGCAGGGCCGCCGAATCCTTGTAGGCGGTTGCGGCTCGGCCGGCATCGCCGGCCGCCTGCGCCGCTTCGGCCAGATGGAAGCGGTCCTGCGCGTCGCCGGGACGCAGCCGGACCACCCGTGCGAGCAAGGTGGTGGCCCGGTCCGCCTGTCGGGCCGACAGCAAAGCCAATCCCAGGCCGCACAGCACCGCCGGTTCCGATGGATCGAGCGCCGCCGCCACGTGGAAGGTGGGAATGGCAACCGCGGATTCGCCGGCCTTCTGAAGGGTCAAGGCCAGATTCTGGGCCGCGAAAGGGGCTGCTGGGCGGAGCCGGAAGGCCCGGCGGTAGGCTGCAAGGGTGGCTTCCGATGGCTTGGGCTTTCCTGTTGCGCACCCGGCGGCGTCGAGTTCGGCGGTCGCATGGGCGATCCCCTCCTGCGCGGCTCCGTCGGCCGGATCAATGATCTGGGCGGCCCAATAGACGGCCAGCGCGTCCGCCGCGCGACCGGCGGCTCGCCGGACGCCCCCCAGCGCGACGAGCGCCCCCGCCCCCGGTGCCAGGGCGATGGCGCTCCGCAGGGCTGTCTCCGCGTCATCGAAGCGTCCCAGCGCCTTCAAGGCGAGCGCGAGGTTGGAGTGATAGGCGGCGACGTTGCCGCGACGGGCGATGGCCTCGGTGATCAGCGACACCCCCTCCGCCGGATCGCCGGCCTGGCTTCGCAGCACCCCGAGGAGGTGCAGGACATCGGGATGACCGGGCTGCCGCTCCAAGAGGGTGCGATAAAGCGGCTCGGCCTCGGCAAGGTTGCCGATCCGGTGCCGGGCCACAGCGTTCGCCAGAAGCGTCTCTGATGGAACTGGCGCATTCATGGAGAACGTCCCTGGTTTGAGGGGGGTGGCGGGAGTTTCTACCTCAGGGTCGCCTTCGGCTCAACGATCACACCGAAAAGAGAATTCTCACGATTGCCTTTCCCGTTGTGAAGGGGTTTCCTTAGATCGCGGTGCCCTGGTGGCAAGGCGCAGGAGTGAGAAGCGGCGGTCATGCAGGATCTTTCCATAAGCCTCCGGCAGGCGGTAGCGCTGCATCAGCAAGGGCGTCTGGCGGAGGCCGATGCGGCTTATCGCGCCGTGCTCGACATCATGCCGGACCATGCGGACACGCTGCGGCTGTGGGGGCTGGTCGCCTTGCAGTCGGGTGCTGCCGAGGCCGCCTGCGCGCGCCTGTCCCGCGCAATCGCGGTCAACCCCGGTTCGGCGGAAGCGCTGCATGTGCTCGGCGGTGCGTTCCGGCAAGCCGGCGATCTTGAAAAGGCGCTCGGATCCTATCGCCGCGCGACGGTGCTGCGGCCGGTCTTCCCCGAGTGCCACTTCAACCACGGCAATGCCTTGATCCAGGCGGAGCGGCCGCTGGAGGCCGCGGTGGCCTACCGCATGGCGGTCATCCAGCAGCCGCTGGCGGCGAACAGCCGTCTCAATCTGGCAGGGGTGCTCAACCGCATCGGAGATCCCGCCGGGGCGGCGCTCCAGGCTCGGGCTGCGGTCGCCTTGGAACCCCAGCAACCCGCGATGCTGACGGCGCTTGGCCGTGCTGAGACGGGTCTGGGGAACGCCGCCATCGCCGAACGGACACATGGTCGCGCCTTCCGATTGTACCCCCGGCAGGAGTCTCTTGCCTATGAGCACGGTCTTGCTTTGTCGGCGGTCGGTCGAATTGAGGAGGCGGGACCCCTCCTGCACACGCTGGCCCGCTCCACCAACGCCACCGTGAGGCTGGGGGCCAAACTGGCTCTGCACCGGCTGGTGATCCGTTGTACCGATGGCAATGATTACCGGCGAGCCGCGGCCGTCGTTCTGAACACCTGGGACGGGCAGGTGAGCGATGGAACGGCCATGCTGCCGATGAGGGTCCGCATCGAATCCTCCAGTGCATGCAACCTGCGTTGCCGTCACTGCACCACCGGCGTGGCGTACCACAGCACCGAACGCCGTCTGCTGAAGGCGGAGATGTTCGAGCGCATCCTTCGGGAGCTCAAGGGGATTGAGGGGCTGGTCAGCGGCGTCATGTATCTGGGAGGGGAGCCGCTGATGAATCCTCAGCTGGAATCCATGATTCGGCGTTTGAGGGACGAAACCTCGATCGATCAAATCCATTTCGTCACCAACGCCATGCTGGCAACCGAAGAGCGGTGCCGCGCCCTGGCGGACTGCGGCGTGGAAAAAATCTACGTGTCGATCGACGGCCGCTCGCCGGAGGAGAACGACGCCATCCGCCGAGGCTCCCACTATCCGACGGTGCGCCGGAACCTGAACCTGATGCGCCGATACCTTGAACCCGCCGGCGTGCAGTTGATCATCTCCAACAACGTCCTGCGCCGCCCGGGGGACCCGCCGACCCCGGTGGTGCCGGCCTTCCTGATCGAGGATTTCCCCGGTCTGCCGATCGCCACAAACTACGCCTACAAATGGCCGGGCTGGACGCAGACGGGAGAGGACCCGGCGCTGGTGGTCGACATCAATCCGGGCCGGCGTCATGGAAACTGCGGCGCGCCTTTCACGGAGTCGGTGATCCGACCCAACGGTGACGTGACGCTTTGCTGCTACGACATCTCCGGCATCGAGGTGATGGGTAACCTGAGCCAGGGCTCCCTGGCGGACATCTGGAACGGAGAGCGCTACCGGGCGGTGAGGCTCGCCATGATCGCCGGCGACGAGGCGGCTCTGCCCGGCGTGTGCCGGAATTGTCCGGTCTACACGGGCGAGGAGATTCAGGAACGGCCGGCGAGCGTGCCCATTCCCGTTCCCGGCGTAGTGGCGGTGTAGCGGCCCAGCGGCCCGCCGATCAGCGCCGAATACCATTTGGCGGATTCCTTCGGCGTGCGTCTCTGCGTTTCGAAGTCCACATGGACGATGCCGAACCGCGTGCTGTAGCCGCCCCCCCATTCGAAGTTGTCGAGCAGGGACCACACGAAATAGCCGCGCACGTCGGCTCCGTCCTTCACCGCCCTCGCCATCTCGCCGATGCAGGCTTGCAGATAGTCCAGCCGCTCCCGGTCCATCACGATCCCCTGCGCGTCCGGGGATTCCGGCGTCTTGGTGCCGTAGCCGTTCTCCGTCACGTAGATCGGCAGGCGGTAGCGCGCGGTGGCGTGCAGCAGAGCCTCGTGGAAGGCGCTGGGCTGGAGCGGCCAGCCGATGTCGGTGCGCGGCATGCCCTCCGGCGGCGCGCCGAAGCCGCAGCCCCAGACGGCGCCCGGTTCGGCCTGGGCGAAGAGGGGCGCATAGTGATTCATGCCGAACCAATCCACCGGCCGGCAGATCCGCGCCATGTCGCCGGCCTTCACGTAAGGCTCGATGGCGCGGGCGATGCGCAGCGGGTAGCGGCCCAGAATCTGCGCGTCGGGGAAACACAGGTTCCACAGCTCGTCGAACAGGGCCGCCGCCTCGACGTTTTCGGGCGACGGGTCGGCGGGGCGGCAGGGCTGAAAGCTGTGCACCGCCCCGATCGAGGCCCGCGGCACCAGATCGCGCAGCACGTCCACCCCGGCGCCGTGGGCAAGGTTGGTGTGGTGGATGACCTTCAGATGCTCGCCGCGGTCCGACACGCTGGGAGCGCCCCAGCCGAGCGCGTAGCCGAACAGGGTGAAGACGGAGAACTCGTTGAAGGTCGCCCAACGGGTCACCCGGTCGCCGAACCGGCGGGCGCAGAGGACGGCGTAATCGGCGTACCATCCGGCGCTGTCCCGGTTCGCCCAGCCGCCGCGATCCTGCAGCGCCTGCGGCAGGTCCCAGTGATAGAGGCAGGCCCAGGGTTCGATGCCCGCTTCCAGAAGGCGGTCGATCAGGCGGTCGTAGAAGTCGAGCCCGGCCTCATTGACCACCCCGCGCCCGCGGGGCAGGACGCGCGGCCAGGAGATGGAGAAGCGGTAGGCGCCGACCCCGATGTCCCGCATCAGCGCTACGTCCTCGGCGTAGCGGTGGTAATGGTCGCAGGCGACGTCGCCGGTGTCGCCGTTGTCCACCCGGCCCTTCAGGCGGCAGAAGCTGTCCCAGATGCTGGGCGCCCGCCCGTCCTCGGCCGCGCCCCCCTCGACCTGGAACGCCGACGTCGACGTTCCCCACAGGAAGCTGTTGGGAAAATCGGAGGTTAAAAGGGGCATCGCTTGCCATTCCACGGCTTTGGGTTCCAAGGGAGACCGCTCCGCCGAACCGTTCGCTCGTCATCATGCCGGTTTCTTGACCATTCCGCCAAAGGTAGTATGGGTGTGGGCGATCGATGCGGATGGAGACGGCGATGATGGACCTGCCGAAGGATTTTGTTTGGGGCGTCTCCACCTCCGCTTATCAGATCGAGGGGGCCGCGGCGGCGGACGGACGCGGCCCCAGCATCTGGGACACACGCTGCCGCACGGCGGGTGGGGTGGTGAACGGCGACACCGGCGACGTCGCCTGCGACCATTACCACCGCTACGCCGAGGATGTGGCGTTGATGCGCCAGTTGGGGGTGGATGCCTACCGCTTCTCCGTGGCGTGGCCCAGAGTACTGCCGCGGGGGCGGGGGGAGGTAAACCAGCCGGGTCTTGATTTTTACGACCGCCTGATCGACACGGTGCTGGAGGCCGGGATCGAGCCCTGGCTGTGCGTCTATCACTGGGACCTGCCGCAGGCGCTGCAGGATCGCGGCGGCTGGGCGAACCGGGATTGCGCCGGATGGTACGCCGACTACGCGGCTCTGCTGGCGCGGCGCTACGGCGACCGGGTGAAGCGCTGGATCACGTTCAACGAGTTCTCCGTTTTCACCCTCTTCGGCTACGCCATTCCCTGGGCGGCCCCCGGCATCACCGACCGGGACCAGCATCTGCGGGCCATCCACCACGTGAACCTTGCCCACGGCGCCGGGGTGGACGCGATCCGCGCCTTGGTTTCCGGTGCCTCGATCGGGGCGGTGCACAACCGTCAGCGGGTGCTGCCGGAGGGGGGGCGGCCGGAGAATGCGGAGGCCGCCGCCCTGCTGGACGAGCATTGGAACCTGACCTTCTGCGACCCGCAGCTTCTCGGCCACTACCCGCCGCGCGTCGCCCGCGCCATCGAGCCTTACGTGAAGGCCGGCGACATGGCGCGGATCTCCCGCCCCATGGACTGGTTCGGGCTGAACCATTACGGCCCGATCTTCGCCCGCGCGAATCCGGACACCACCTGGGGCTATGGCTGGGGTGATGCCCCGCCCGATTCGCCGACATACGGTGTCGGATGGGCTGTTTTCCCCGACGCCTTCCGCGACGAACTGCTGGAGATCACCCGCCGCTACCGCCTGCCCATCGTCATTACGGAAAACGGCTGTGGCGGCAGCGATTCGCCGGACGAATCGGGTGCCATCGACGACCAGCACCGAATCAATTATCTGCAACTCTATAACGCTTCAATGCACGAGGCGATTCGCGGCGGCGCGGACGTGCGCGGTTACTTCGTCTGGTCGCTTCTGGATAATTTCGAGTGGGGAAGCGGTTACGGCAACCGTTTCGGCATCGTCCACGTCGACTTCGAATCGCAGAAACGCACGCCGAAAGCCTCTGCCCGCTGGTACGCGGACCTGATAAAGCGTGCGCGTTCCGCCGCCTGAACGGGCGGCGATTTCATCACCAAAGCCTACTATTTCCATTCGACTGGCCCGCCTGTCCGCGTGTCCTGCATGAAACACATTACACATTTGCATGTTAAACCTGATGCACAGGCTTGCGCTTTGCGCATCACTTTGCCCATCCTCCATCTTGGATCATTCGTTCTCGAAGGAAACTGACATGCAAAGCAGCGACACCGACGGTTCTGAGAATTCGGCCACCGATCTGGTTGCCATGACGGGTAAGATCGTTGCGTCTTATGTCCGCTCGAACCAGATCGCGGTGAATGATCTTCCGAACCTCATCCGGATCGTCCATCAAAGTCTGTCGGGCACGAGCCGCCCGGTGGAGCCGGAAGCGGTTGAACTGCGCCCTGCCGTACCGGTGAAGAAGTCTGTGATGCCGGACTACATCGTTTGCCTTGAGGACGGCAAGAAGCTGAAGATGCTGAAGCGCTATCTGCGCACGGCTTATGGCATGACGCCGGATGAATACCGCCGGAAGTGGGGCCTGCCCGCGGATTATCCGATGACCGCCCCGAACTATGCGGAGCAGCGCTCTGCCTTCGCCAAGTCGATCGGTCTTGGCAAGAAGGCCGCCGCGCCGGTCAAGCCGGCCCGCCGTGGTCGCGCCAAGAACGTCGCCTGATCAGGCTCCGCTCCGAACCGCCCCTTTCCCGCGCGTTGGGAAAGGGGTGGCGGGTGAGGCTGAGCGCCTTGTCCGTCGGCCTCAGCGTTGCGCGATGCGCGGCGTGGCGAGGCTGTTCAGGCTGGTGATCCATTCCGACAGGGTGACGAAGCGGCAGCCACGCGTGCGCAGCAGGCCGATGGCCTGGGGAAGGGCTTCCGCCGTCGCGTTGTAAGTGGTGTGCATCAGTACGACGCTGCCGATGGTGCCGGTTGCGTCGATCTGCGCCATGATCTTGCCGGGGTCGCGGGTGAACCAGTCGCGCGTGTCGACGTTCCACAGCGCCGGACTCATCTTCTCCTGTTCCACAGCTTTCAGCGTGTCGCTGTTCCAGCGGCCGGCGGGCGGGCGGAACAGCACCGGGTCGGCACCCGCCTCGGCCAGGATGCGGTTCGTTTCCGCGATCTGCGCGCGTTGGGCCTCGGTGGTCAGGGTGCGCATGTTCGGGTGGGTCAGGCTGTGGTTGCCGACCTCGTGCCCTTCCTGGACGATTCGCCTGATGATTCGCGGATGGCGGACCGCGACGTTGCCGATGGGAAAGAAGGTCGCCCGCACCCCTTCGCTGCGCAGGATGTCGAGAATGCGCGGGGTTACAGCCGGGTGCGGCCCATCGTCGAAGGTCAAGGAACAGAGATTCCATCGGCTGGCCTTCAGCGCCCCGATGTCCACCCTGGCTTCGTTGCCTGGCACGATGGCGGCGATCCGCGACAGGCGGGCGGCTTGCCGTTCGATCTCCTGCATTTCCCGGCTCTGGTCCGGGCTGTAGGTGACGACGCCGTTGTGGTCGTTGTCCTCCGCAACGGCGGTCGCCGGCGTGGCCGCCTTCTCTGCGTCGGCCTCCACCACGAGGCAACTGCCTCCACCGCCGACGATTCGGCGGCAGACGAAGTTGGGGTCCAGATCGGGCAGGGGAGCGGCCCGCAGGACGAACCCGGAATCGGGAATCTCAGGCCTTTGCAGGGAGACACGGGGAACGAGATCGGCAACCATGTCCGGCTGGCGCCGGACGACCGCCTTCCAGGCAACCCAGGCGTCGGCCTCCGTCCGGTAGACGCCGAATTGCAGCATCTTGGCCGGATGTCCGTCCGCGTCCTTGCGCACTGTTGTCACGGTTGCCAGGTGCGGCGAATCCGCCGCCTGGACCGGAGAAGCGACCGTGCCGGCGACCATGGACGCCATCAGGCCCGCGATCAGGAACCGGAAACGAGGCCGCCTCCGCGCCGTGGCGGGGCCGAACATGTGCGAGGTGGAGAGGCCCGAACCTGAATTCATGTGCGATCGACCATCAACATCGCCGCAGTGAGATCAGGCGTGGGCGATACCCCTTATGAGATAGAGCAAAATTCCTCACGTCTCCATAGGGATCGTCGCCAAAGGAGAGTTGTCACGGATTTCCTCGGCGCATTTGCCATAATGTACCTTATGGGATTTTTGCGCCCGCAACCGTGAAGGCCAATCGGGACACTCCCATCACCGGCTTCCCGCTTCTGCTATCCGCGCCAGAGGGGCGACCTGCGCAATCCCCCCATCAGCGTCGCCGCAGCAGGGTCACACCGTCGCCCACGGGCAGCATGCACAGGGCCACCCTCTCATCGTCCAGGCGGGCCGCGTTGAAGGCACGGATAGCCTCGGTCTTGTGCTTGCGATCGTTGGGATCGGCGACTCGCCCGCGCCACAAGGTGTTGTCGACCACGATCAGGCCGCCGCGCCTCACGAGGTTCAGGCACCGCTCGTAATAGGCGCCGTAATTCTCCTTGTCGGCGTCGATGAAGGCGAAGTCGAACGCCTCGTTCCCACTGTCGGCGAGGAGTTTGTCGAGGCTGTCGAGCGCCGGCCCGATGCGCAGATCGATCCTGTCCGCCACTCCGGCCTCGGACCAGATCGCGCGGGCTTGGGAGGTCCACTGCTCGTTGATGTCGAAACTGATGACGCGCCCATCGTCCGGCAGCGCCTGCGCCACGGTCAGCGCGCTGTATCCGGTGAAGGTGCCGATATCCAAGGTCCGGCGCGCGCCGATCATCTCGACGAGGAAAGCCAGAAGCTGGCCTTCCTCCGGCGCGATCTGATAGTGGGCCTCGGTCATTTTGGCCGTCTCGGTGCGCAGCTTCGCCTGGATGGCGGTCTCGCGCAGGGAAGCGTCGAGCATGTACCGGTAAATGACCTCGGGCATGAAGATCGACTGCACGGTCAAGGAATCCGCCCCCACTCTGGCCGCCCGCTTCTTGCGGACATCCGTTCACATGTGGGGAGCCTCGGCGATTCCGAAAGGTTTTCCCCGTGTCTCCGATGATCGCACCCGCACCCTGTCAGTCGGGATTCCGTCCGAAAGCGAAGCGCAGAGCGTCGGCCACGGCCAGCGGCAGCATCGAGCCGTGGCTTTCCTCGACGAACTCATGGAAGGCGAGGCGCAAACCCGGAACCGTCGCAAGGGTGGCCGCGACCTCCCTCCCCGTCTGTCCGGAACGGAGGCGCTTCAACCGCTCGGCGTCCGCCGGCGGCAACGGACGTTCCACCAGCTTGCCGGACGTCTCGATCAGCAGCGCCGTGCCGCGCGCTACGCCCTCGCCCTTCGACCGCACGAGGAACGCCGCCTGCTCTCCCAGGATGGCCTGCCCGCTCCACCAGATCGCCGGGTCGGCCGCGACATAGGTCTGGAACAGGTCTCCCCGGGTGTAGAGAACGTAGAGGGAGAACAGCCCGCCCAGCGAATGGCCGAACAGGGTCCGGCGCTGCCGGTCGACGGGCAGGCGCGCTTCGACCGTGGGGATCACCTGCGTCTCAAGAAAGGCCAGGAAATCGTCGCGCCCGCCGGTTTCGATGACGGAGGCGCCATCCCGCGACGGTGGAATGAACTCCGGCGGGGTCGCTGGGGTCAGGTCGCGGTAGCGGCGGAGGATGTCGAACGGTCCGTCGATCGGATAACCGATTCCGACGATCACCGCAGAACCGTAGGGCTCCGTCGGGTTCGGACCGATGACCGTCTCCATCATCGGCACGGTCGCGTTGCCGTCCAGCAGGTAGATGACCGGATAGCCGCCCGGTGGCGGCGGTTCCGCGGGGCGGACGAGAAAGACCCGGTATTCCATGCCCGTCCGGTCGGCGCGCAGATCGAAAGATTCCACCTTGCGTGCCTCCTTCACGGTCTCGGCCGTCAGGGTTTCCGCCTGCGCGGATGGAACGCCGAAGCCGGACAAGACGACCAGCAGCACGGTCGTGGCGAATCGGAGCATTGGCGGTTCCTGCGCAATCGGACGGTGTGCACCGGCGCACCGGATGGAACCGTGCCGGCAACTCCATGTTGTTGCACGGTCAGCAGCAGGAGAGCAATGCGATGAGAAAGCTCCTTTCCGCAACGGCGGTCGCCCTCGTCATGGTCGCGGCCGGGCCGTCGCTCGCCCAGCAGAGCGCCGCCATCGCCAACCCGGCCAACGCCTATCGGGAGGTGAAGGACGACAACGTCATGGTGCCGTCCCTCAAGCGGACGGTCGGGCAGCTGGACGACATGGATGTCATGGGGCCGGACGGCACGAAGATCGGCGAGGTGGAGGAGGTATTGATGGACGCCTCCGGTCAGCCGGTCGCCGTGGTGGTGGACGTGGAGCATGGGGTGGGGATCGGCGACAAGGAAGTCATCGTCGGGCTGGACCAGCTTCGCGACGATGGGCGGGCCCTGACGACCGCGCTGACGAACGCGCAGCTCGGCACCCTGCCGATCTGGGACGATTGATTGGGCGCCTAGCTGCAAGCCACGCCTTGCAGCTGGGCGGTCCGACTGGAGGATGCTCGCCTCCCCTGTTCTTCTCCGCGCCGTTCCGCGGCGCGGAGAAGAGCCCAAGGTGATCTTACTGCGGCGCCATGCGGATGGCGCCGTCCAGGCGGATCACCTCGCCGTTGAGCATTTCGTTTTCCAGGATATGCTGCACGAGGCGAGCGTATTCGGAGGGCTGGCCGAAGCGCTTCGGGAAGGGCACCGTGGCGGCAAGGCTGTCCTGCACCTCCTGCGGCATGTTCAACAGCATCGGCGTGCCGATCAGGCCCGGCGCGATGGTCATCACGCGCACGCCGCTGCGCGCCAGATCGCGGGCAGCGCAGATGGTCAGGGCGACGATGCCGCCCTTCGAGGAGGCGTAGGCGGCCTGCCCGATCTGCCCCTCATAGGCGGCGACGGAGGCGGTGTTGACGATCACACCCCGCTCTCCCGACTCCAGCGGGGCGAGCGTGCCCATGTCCGCGGCGGCGAGGCGCAGAATGTTGAAGGTGCCGATCAGGTTGACTTCGATCACCTTGCGGAAGTCGTCCAGCGCCATCGGACCGTCGCGCCCGACGATGCGCTTAGCCGGAGCGACGCCTGCGCAGTTGACCGCAATGCGGGCCGGGCCATGGGCGGCGCGAGCCTCGGCCACGGCCTTTTCGGCCGATTCGGCACTCGACACGTCACACAGCAGGCCGAGCCCGCCGATCTCCTCGGCCACCTGCTTGACGGCCGCCTCGTTCATGTCGAGCACGGTGACCTTGGCGCCCAGCTTCGCCAGATGGCGCGCGGTTTCCGCCCCCATGCCGGAGGCGCCACCGGTGACGATGGCGGCCTGACCGTTGATCTGCATCGCGCTCTCTCCCTGATGTCGGTTTGCTGCCGTTTGAGTTTTACATCCCGCCCGGATAGTTGGGGCCTCCGCCGCCCTCCGGGACGACCCAGTTGATGTTCTGGGTGGGGTCCTTGATGTCGCAGGTCTTGCAGTGCACGCAGTTCTGCGCGTTGATCTGCAGGCGCGGGTCGCTGCCGTCCTCCGCC
>NZ_WHOR01000049.1:0-27153 GCF_013340925.1 Azospirillum formosense | reverse complement strand
CTTCCTGTACCGCGCCGCCGAGATTCTGGGCGCGGTGTTCCTGGTGCTGATCGCCGTGCTGATCGTGTCCCAGGTCTTCGCCCGGCTGGCCAACCGCATGGTGCCGGGAGCCGACGAACTGGCCGGCTACTGCATGGCCGCCTCCTTCTTCCTCATGCTGGGTCCGGCGCTGCGCCGAGGCGCGCACATTCGCGTCGGCGTGCTGGTGGACCGGCTGCGCGGCGGCCCACGGCGCATCGTGGAGTTGCTCTGTCTCGGCTTCGGCACGGCGCTCAGCGCCTATTTCGCGTGGTACTGGCTGCGCATGACCTACGATTCCTACGATTTCGGCGATCTGGGACAGGGCGTGCTGCCCATCCCGCTGTGGATTCCGCAGGCCGCCATGGGTGTCGGGCTGGTGATCCTGGTGATCGCCTTCCTCGATGACCTGCTGGCGGTGATCCAGGGGCGCGAGGCGTCCTATCAAAGCGCCGGCATGCAGAGCGAGGGCTGACCGATGGACCAGACGACCGCTTCCATCGTCGTCGTGGTGACGATGCTCCTGATGCTGGGGACCGGCATCTGGGTGGCGCTGGCGCTGGCCGGCGTCGGCTTCGTCGCCATGGCGCTGTTCACCACCCGCCCCGTCGGCATGGTCATGGCGACCAACATCTGGGGCGCCAGCACGAGCTGGACCCTGACCGCCCTGCCCCTGTTCATCTGGATGGGCGAGATTCTCTTCCGGACGCGAATCTCGTCGGACATGTTCAAGGGGCTGGCGCCCTGGACGGGCTGGCTGCCGGGGCGGCTGATGCACGTCAACATCGTCGGCTGCACGATCTTCGCGGCCGTCTCCGGCTCCTCCGCCGCGACCGCCGCGACCATCGGGCGGATGACCATCCCGGAGCTGACCCGGCGCGGCTACGACCCGATGATGATCGTCGGCACGCTGGCCGGCGCCGGCACGCTGGGCCTGCTGATCCCGCCCTCGATCATCATGATCGTCTACGGCGTGGCGGCGGACGTGTCCATCGCCCGGCTGTTCATCGCCGGCGTCATCCCGGGCATCGTGCTGACCGGGCTGTTCATGCTCTATGTCGGCGGCTGGTCCCTGCTCAATCCCGGCCGGGTGCCGCCGCGTGAGGCGCGCCAGAGCTTCGCGGAGAAGATCCGCGACACCGGGTCGCTGATCCCGGTCATGCTGCTGATCGCCGCGGTGCTCGGCTCGATCTACGCGGGCATCGCCACGCCGACCGAGGCCGCGGGCATCGGTGTGCTCGGCTCTCTGGTGCTGGCGCTGCTGACCGGCTCGATGAGCTGGGCGACCTTCCGCGACAGCGTCATGGGCGCGGCGCACACCTCCTGCATGATCGGCTTCATCCTGGCGGGGGCGGCCTTCCTGACCGTCGCCATGGGCTACACCGGCATCCCGCGCCTGCTGGCGGAGTGGATCACCTCCATGCAGCTTTCCACGGCGTCGCTGCTGGTCGTGCTGACGCTGTTCTTCATCGTCATGGGCTGCTTCCTCGACGGCATCTCGATGGTCGTGCTGACCACCTCGGTCATCCTGCCGATGGTGCAGAACGCCGGGATCGACCTGCTGTGGTTCGGAATCTACATCATCATCGTGGTGGAGATGGCCCAAATCACGCCGCCGGTGGGCTTCAACCTGTTCGTCCTGCAATCGATGACGGGCAAGAGCATCTTCGCGGTCGGCAGGGCCAGCCTGCCCTTCTTCATGCTGATGATCCTGATGGTGGCGCTGCTCTGGATCTTCCCGGGCATGGTGACGTGGCTGCCCTCGCTGATGATCGGGTGAGGAGCGGCATCATGAACGTCCGTTTCACCACGGCGGGCGACACGGCCTTCAACGTGGAGTTCGGCGAGGGCATCGACCGCCCGACCAACGCCCGCGTCATGGCTCTGCACGCCCGTCTGAAGGCCGCCGCCCCGCCGGGTCTGGTGGAGACGGTGCCGACCTTCCGCTCGCTCCAGGTCGTCTACGATCCGGTGGTGACCAGCCGCCGGGAGGTCCAGGCCGCCGTCGAGGCCGAACTGGCTCACGCCGCAGACGCCCCAGCCGAAGGCACGCTGTGGCGGCTGCCCGTCTGCTACGACGCGGAGCTTGGACCGGACCTCGCGGAACTGTCCGCGTCGCTCGGCCTGACGGCGGAGCGGCTGATCGAGCTCCACGGGTCGACCGAGTATTTCGTCTACATGCTGGGCTTCATGCCGGGCTTCGCCTACATGGGCGACCTGCCGGCGGAACTGGAGAAGCCGCGGCGCAGCGAGCCGCGGGTCCGCGTGCCGGCGGGTTCCGTCGCCACCGCCGGGCGGCTGACCACCGTCTATCCCTGGGAGAGCCCCGGCGGCTGGCACCTGATCGGGCGCTGCCCGGTGCCGCTCTACGACGCCGCCCGCCCCGCCCCGGTCCTGCTGGCCGCGGGTGACCGGGTGCGGTTCGAGGCGGTGGACCGCGCCCGCTTCGACGCCCTGTCGGCCGAGACCGCCTCCGGCCGCTTCGATCCCGACACGCTGAGGGCCGCGCCATGAGCGCGCCCTGCCTCACAATCGTCCGGCCGGGGCTGTTCGCCACCATCCAGGACCTCGGCCGCTTCGGCCATCAGGAACTCGGCATGCCGGTGGCCGGCGCGCTCGACCCCATCGCCCTGCGCCTCGCCAACGCGCTGGTCGGCAACCCGGCGGGCACGGCGGGGGTGGAGATCGCCCTGCTCGGCCCGGCGCTGAAGGTGGAGGCCGACGGCGTGCGCGTCGCCGTCGTCGGCCCGATGGCGCTGAGCCTGGAGCGCGAGGGGCATTCGCCCCAGCCGCTGGAACCCCACCGCAGCCACACGCTGACGCGCGGCGACGTGCTGAAGCTGGGCGCCGTCAGCGGGGCGGCGGTCTCCTATCTGGCGGTGGCCGGCGGATTCGCGCTGGAGCCCTTCCTGGGCAGCCTGTCCACCTATGTCCGCGCCGGCATCGGGCCGCTCGGCGGCAAGCCGCTGGGCGATGGGGCGCGTTTGCCGCTCAACCGCAACGACGCCCCGCCGGGCGCCGACGTGGAGCTGCCGGAGCCGCCGGACTATGGCGGCGGGCCGGTGCGGGTGGTGCTCGGCCCGCAGGAGGACCGTTTCACGGCGGAGGCGCTGGAGACCTTCCTGTCGGCGACCTACCGCGTCGGCAAGGATGCGGACCGCATGGGCCTGCGGCTCGACGGGCCGACGCTCTCCCACACCGGCTCCGCCGACATCCCGTCGGACGGGCTGGTCACCGGCTCGATCCAGGTGCCGGGCAACGGTCAGCCGATCCTGCTGCTGAACGACCACCAGACGGCGGGCGGCTACGCCAAGATCGCCACGGTGATCTCCGCCGACCTGCCCCGCGTCGGCCGGCTGAGCCCCGGCGGCGCCCTCAGCTTCCGCGCCGTCACGGTGGAGGAGGCGGAGGCCATCCGGCGGCGCCAGGAACAGATCATCGCCGCCTGGGTCCGCGCCATCCGACCGGTGCGTCCGGCGGGCGGCGTCGATCTGGAGGCGCTCTACGCGGAAAACCTCGTGTCCGGGGTCGTCGACATCGTCAACGGCAACGGCGACATCCTGAACCGAGAAGAGATGTGCGGGAGGGCACCATGACCATCACCGTGAACCTGAACGCCGACCTGGGCGAGGGCTTCGGCGCCTACGACATCGGCGACGACGACTCCATGCTGGGCATCGTCGCCTCCGCCAACATCGCCTGCGGATTCCATGCGGGCGACCCGCTGGTGATGACGCGGACCGTCCGGAACGCGGTGGCCAAGGGCGTCAGTCTGGGCGCCCACCCCTCCTATCCCGATCTCCAGGGCTTCGGGCGCCGCCCCCTGCGTATGTCGGCGGCGGAGGTCGAGGCGATGGTCGCCTATCAGATCGGCGCGCTGATGGGCATCGCCGCCGCCAGCGGCGGCACGGTCACCCATGTGAAGGCGCACGGCGCGCTGAACAACATGGCGGCGGTGGACGAGGGGCTGGCCCTGGCCATCGGACGGGCGATCAAGGGCGTCGATCCCTCGCTGATCTACCTCGCCACCGCCGGTTCGGAGATGGCGCGGGCCGGGCGGACGCTGGACCTGCCCACGGCGGAGGAGGTCTTTGCCGACCGCGCCTACGACGACAACGGCAACCTCGTGCCGCGCGGTCAGCCCGGCGCGATGGTGCATGACCCGGACGTGGCGGCCGCCAACGTCCTGCGCATGCTGGAGGAGGGCGTGATCCTGTCGGTTACCGGCACGCGCATTCCCTGCACCGTCCATTCCGTCTGCGTCCATGGCGACGAGCCGAGCGCCGTCGCCATGGCCGGAAACCTGCGCCGCACCCTGGAGGCCAAGGGCGTCCGCATCGTCCCCCTGCCGGAACTGCGCGACCGGTTCTAGGAAGGCGCGATCATGCAGGCCGCAGCTTCGCCGCCTGGGCGAGGCTGGTGAGCGTGTCCAGAATGACCTGCGGGCTGACCGGCTTGCGCAGCACCACCAACGGCTGCCAGCGGTCGGATGTCAGGTCATCCTCCCCCGCTTCCATCGACAGGAAGCCGGTCATCACCAGGATCGGCAGTCCGGCGGCCTTGATTCGCAGTTCGCGGATCAGGGCACGGCCGTCCATCCGCGGCATTCGCAGATCGGTGATGACGAGGTCGGCGGGGTCGGCGCTGTAGCGCTCCAGCCCCTCCTGCCCGTCCTGGGCCAGGGTCACGCGATATCCCTTGCGGGACAGGAAATCCTCAAGGGCCATGGCGGCCAAGGCTTCGTCCTCGGCCACGAGGATATGCAACGGAGCGGTGACGGGGTCAGGCATGAGCGCGCTCCACGTCCTGAACGGAGGGATGGGACACCGGCACGGTTATGGTGAAGCGGACGCCGCGGTTTCCGTTCTCGTGGGTCACATTCGCCGCGTCGATCCGCCCGCCCATGGAATCGATGATGCCATAGCCGATGGACAGGCCAAGGCCGGAGCCCTTCCCGACCTCCTTGGTCGTAAAGAATGGGTCGAAAATGCGCGGCAGTACGTCCGGGTCGATGCCGCCGCCGTCGTCGGTGATGGTGATGACCGCCCGCCCGGCGGTCATGTCGCAGCGCATACCCACCGCGATCCGCCCGGCAGCCGGCGACCCGTCGGGGTCGGCGCGCCATTCCAGGATGGCATCGCGCGCGTTGGACAGCAGATTGACCAGCACCTGCTCCAATTGCAGGGGGCGCCCGCGCGTCACACAGTCGATGGCCGGGACGTCGCTCACGACCTCGATGTTTTCCAAGGCAAACTGGTTCGACACCAGCTCGACGGCGGAGCGGACGCAGGCTGTTGGGTCGAAGCGCTGGGTGGCGCCGTCGCGGCGGCTGAAGGTGCGCATGTGGTCGATGATGCGGCCCATGCGCTCCGCCTGTTCCGACATGATGGTCAACACTTTGTCCAGGCGCGCGGTGTCGGTGTCACCGTCACGCAGACGCGACAGGGCGTTCTCGGCCCAGATCCGGATGATGTTCAGGGGCTGGCTCATCTCATGGGCCATGCCGGCGGCGAGCGTGCCCAGGGTCGCCAGCTTGGAGGTCTGGACCAGCTCCTCCTGAAGCCTCTTGCGGTCGGTGATGTCGCGTGAGCTGCCCAGGATCTGGACCACCCGCCCCTCCTCGCAGCGCACCGGCACAAGCACGGTGTGCCACGTGCGCCGCCCGACCGGAAGGTCCAGCGTCTCCTCGTAATCGATCGGGCCACCCGCGGCGACGCAGGCGCTGTAGCGTTCGATCACCGCCGCGGCCGTCTCCGGCGGTACGGCCTCGCGGACCAGCCGGCCGCGGATGGTTTCCGGATCGATCCCCGTCGCCCGCGTGTGGGCGGGGTTCAGCGTGTCGAAGGCGAAGTCACCGTCCGGCAGCACCGTGACAACGAACAACCCCTCGGCCAAGTTGTTGAAGAAGCTGGCGTAGCGCAGCTCGGCCTGACGCCGGATCTCGATCTCGCGCTGAAGGGCTCCGTTGGCGTCGGCGAGCTGGGTAGCGCTGGGCAGAGCGAGGGCTTTGGGCATCTGCACCCACAAGGCGACGGCGGTCAGCACCGACACCATCGCGGTCAGCGCCTTGACGATGCCTTCCACGGCATAGTCGGGATACCACAAGGTCCACAGGCTGAAGAAATGCGTCGTGCCGCAGGCCAGGATGAAGGCGGCGAACAGCCAGACGATCCAGGTGAAGGCGACGTCGCGGCGCTTCATGACGAAGTAAAGCAGCGCCACGGGAATTGAGTAATAGGAAAGCCCGGTCAGCACATCGGACACGATGTGCAGGGTCAGGATTTCCGGACGCCAGAACAGGCACACGCCGTGAGGCAAGTACGCGCTGGTGTCGAAGAAGGCTTCCACGCCACCGAACATGCCGCCCCTCTTTTTTGGCTCACCGCCCGCGGCCCAACCGGGACCGGAATTGCCGCCGTTTCTCTGATCTCGCCACAAAAGCTTGAAGCACAATGCCTTGCGGCACCATGCCGCGGAAGGCTGCAACAGCGAACGCTACTCGAATCAGGGAGGCGGAGCAACACGCGGAACGCTATACCGGCAAATGGTTAGCGCTCCGCATAGCTTTGGATGAACGTTACGCCGCGGTGTGCACCTTGCGGTTTTGCTCGCGGGTTTTCAGGAAGCGCAGGGCCGGAAAATCCTCTTGCGTGCGATTCAGGTGCCAGGCGTTGCGGGCCAGGAACACCAGTGCCCCGTCATGGTCCTCCGCCGCCGCCGAGCGGTTGAGGTCGAGGAACTTCTTGAGCTGCTCCTCGTCATCCGTCTCGATCCAGCGGGCGGCGTCCACCCCCGCCCCCTCGAAGCGGGCGGCGAGGCCGTATTCCGCCTCGATGCGGGCGGCCAGCACCTCGAACTGCAGCTGGCCGACCACACCGACCACCCAATCCGCCCCGGTCAGCGGCTTGAACACCTGGGAGGCGCCCTCCTCCGCGAAATGCTCCAGCGCCTTGCGCAGATGCTTCACGCGCATCGGGTCTTCCAGCCGGACGCGCTGCAGCAGTTCCGGCGCGAAGCTCGGCACGCCGGTGAAGCGCAGATCCTCGCCCTCGGTCAGCGTGTCGCCGATGCGCAAGGACCCGTGGTTGGGGATGCCCATGATGTCGCCCGGCCACGCCTCTTCCGCCAACTCGCGGTCGCGGGCCAGGAACAGCACGGCGTTGTTCACCGCCATGAGCTTGCCCGACCGGACATGCTTCAGCTTGGCGCCGCGCTTGAACTTGCCCGAGCAGATGCGCACGAAGGCGATGCGGTCGCGGTGGTTGGGGTCCATGTTGGCCTGGACCTTGAACACGAAGCCGCTGAACTTGCCCTCGTCCGGCTGCACGGAGCGCTGCTCCGCCGGCTGCGGGCGCGGCGGCGGGGCGTTCTCGGCCAAGCCCTGGAGAAGCTCGCGCACGCCGAAGTTGTTGATCGCCGAGCCGAAATAAATCGGCGTCAGGTGGCCGGCGCGGTAGGCCTCCAGGTCGAAGGGCGGCATCAGCCCGCGGGCCATTTCCACCTCCTCGCGCAGCTTCGCTACCGCGTGGGCCGGCAGCAGTTCGTCGAGGCGCGGGTCGTCGAGGCCGTTGCACTCGATGCCGTCGTCGATCTCGTCGCCCTTGGTGCGATCCATCAGGATCAGGCGGTCGCGGATCAGGTCGTAGCAGCCGAGGAAGTCGCGGCCCATGCCGATGGGCCAACTGGCCGGGGTGACCTCCAGCGCCAGCGAGCTTTCGATCTCGGAAATGAGGTCGAAGGGGTCGCGGGCCTCGCGGTCCATCTTGTTGCAGAAGGTGATGATCGGCACGTCGCGCAGGCGGCAGACCTCGAACAGCTTCAAGGTCTGGCTCTCGATGCCCTTCGCGCCGTCGATCACCATGACGGCGCTGTCCACCGCGGTCAGCGTCCGGTAGGTGTCCTCCGAGAAGTCCTCGTGGCCCGGCGTGTCCAGCAGGTTGAAGGTGCGCCCCTCGTAATCGAAGGTCATGACGGAGGCGGTCACGGAAATGCCGCGCTCGCGCTCCACCTTCATCCAGTCCGACTTGGCGCGGCGCTGCTCGCCGCGGGCCTTCACGGCACCAGCCATCTGGATCGCGCCGCCGAACAGCAGCAGCTTTTCAGTGAGGGTGGTCTTGCCGGCGTCGGGATGCGCGATGATCGCGAAGGTTCGACGCCGGGAAACAGCGTCCAGAAGCTCGGACATGCGCGAATCCCGTAACCAGCTTAGCGACAAAGAGAAGGAGGGCCGGAAGCGTCGCTGCCCCTCGGCCCTCATCGTTCGGGGCTATATTTAGCAGCGGGATGCCAAAGGTGCCAGTGTCGCCGTGCTGGGCAACGCCATATGTCGGGCGATCCGCCGCGCCTTGACCGGTGCCGATGGCCTCCGTAGCCTTCCGGCGGCTCAACGCCCGCGGCAGAAAGAATTCGGATGGCGACGATCCAGGAAGCGCTGATGATGGCGGTCGACAGCCTGCAAGCGGGGCAACCGGCCCAGGCTGAGCATATTTGCCGACAAATCCTGGCGGTCGATCCCGAAAACGGCAACGCGCTGTATCTCCAGGGGGTCGCCCAAGCTCAGGCCGGCCGGTTGGACGAGGCCGGAAACAGTCTTGCCGCGGCGCTCGTGCGCAACGCCGGAAACCCGGACATCCATCTGAACCTCGGCCGCGTCCACCTGCTGACCGGCCGGTTTCCGGAGGCGGAGCGCAGCCTGCGGTCCTGCCTCGCCCTGGTACCGGGCCATGCCGGGGCATTGGTCGAACTGGCGAAGACGCTCTCGTCGCTCAATCGGTTCGACGAAGCCGTCGAGACGGCACAGGACGTGTTGCGGACCGATCCGGAGTGTGCCGAAGCCAGGGCCGTCCTGTCCGACGCGCGCAGGGAGGTCAATGACCCGATCGGCGCCGAGGAGCATGCCCGCGCCGGCCTGCGAACCCTCCCGGGCCATCCGCAACTGTTATGCGCGTTGGGACTGGCGCTGTTCCAGCAATCGCGGATCGGCGAAGCGGTCGATGCCTTGACCGGCGCCGTGGCCGGCGCCGCCCGGGATTGGCGGGCACATTTCAACCTGTGCCGGATTTACCTTGGCCTTGGCCGTCTTGCGGAGGCATGGCATCACCTCGACCAAGGCTACGCCGCCTATCCCGACGGCCCCTTCGCCGGGCGGGCGCGCCAGTTTCCAGAGCCGCGTTGGGCGGGAGAATCCCTTGCCGGAGAACGGCTCCGGATCTGGCAGCCTTACGCCATCGGGGAGGAAATCCTCTACGCCGGCCTCTATGGCGAGATCGCCGAACGCGCGGAGCGCGTCGTCATCGACACCACCCCGAAGCTGTTGCCGCTGTTCCGGCGCAGCTTCCCCGGCATCGACTTCATACCGCGCGCCGATCCGCCGGTCACGAAAGTGGCCGGAATCACCCGGCAGTGCAGCGCCTTCGACCTGATGCGGCGGCTGCGCCCCACGGAGGCGACCATCCCGGCCCGACGCCGCTATCTGGCCGCCGATCCATCCGCCGTCGCCGACAGCCGGCGCCACTTCGAAACCTTGGGAGCGGGGCCGAAGGTCGGCATCTCCTGGACCAGTTCCAGCACCGCCGACACCGGAAAATCACTCACCCTGGAAGCGCTGCGCCCGCTGCTCGGCCTGTCGGGTGTCGTCTTCGTCACGCTCCAGTACGGCGACCATGCGGACGAAATCCGAACGTTGCGCGACCGCCATGGCCTTGCCCTTCATTCACCCGGCGCCTTCGACCCGTTCACCGACATCGACCGGCTCGCCGGCGCGGTCGCCGCGCTGGACGCGGTGGTGTCGATTCCCAACGTCACCGCCCACTTGGCTGATGCGCTGGGCGTTCCGACGGTCCTGCTGACGCGCCCCTTCGTTCAGAACTTCAGCCTGCGCGACGGGCGCTCGCTGTGGTGCCCCAACATCCGGCCGGTGTTTCGGGGTGCCGACGATGCGGCGGCGGTCGGACGTTTCGTCGATGCCGCGTGCGCGCGTTTGCACGAAGTCCTCAACGACGGGGTGGCCTGACCGCCCCTCCCCCGCGCGATGCGGGAGAGGGGGATCGCACCCTGGATCAGAGGCTCAGCTCGGCGATCTGCACCGCGTTGAGCGCGGCGCCCTTCAGGAGCTGGTCGCCGCAGACGAACAGGTCGAGGCCATGATCGCCGAAGATCAGGCTGGTGCGGATGCGGCCGACCTCGACGTCGAACTGGCCGGTGGCGTTCAGCGGCATCGGGTAGACGCCGTCCGCCGGGACGTCCTTCACCACCACGCCCGGCGCGTCGGCCAGCACGGCGCGGGCGGCGTCCGGGGTGACCGGGGACAGCGTCTCGACCGTGATCGCCTCGGAATGGGCGCGGTAGGTCGGGATGCGCACCGCCGTGCAGCTCACCGGCAGGTCCGGGATCTCCAGGATCTTCCGGGTCTCCCAGGTCACCTTCATCTCCTCCTTCGTGTAGCCGTTCTCCTGGAAGGCGTCGATCTGGGGGATCAGGTTGAAGGGGATCGGGTGGCGGAACACGCTGTTGACGACCGGCTTGCCGTCGAGCTGGTTGCGGGTCTGCTCCTCAAGCTCGGCCATGCCCTCCGCACCGGCGCCGCTGGTCGCCTGATAGGTGGAGACGATGACGCGCTTCAGGCCGAACGCCTTGTGCAGGGGCCCGAGCGCCACGACGGCGATGGCGGTCGTGCAGTTGGGGTTCGCGACGAGCTTGGCGTCGCCCATGGCGTGGGCGTTGATCTCCGGCACGACCAGCGGGACGTTGTCGTCGTAGCGGAAGGCCGACGAGTTGTCGATCACCAGCGCCCCGCCCGCGGCGATGGCCGGCGCGTGCTCCTTGGCGAAATCACCGGACACGGCGAGCAGGACGATGTCGTAGCCCTTCACCTTCTCGACGTCGAACGCCACGAGGGTCTTCTCGCCGAACGGGGTCTCGACCGTGCGGCCGGCGCTGCGCTCCGACGCGAACAGGCCGAGTTCCGCGACCGGGAACGAACGGCGGTGAAGAACATCGACCATCTCGCGGCCGACGGCGCCCGTGGCACCAACGATGGCAACGCGGCGGGGAGAAGGAGAAGAGGTGCTCATGGGTGTGGTCCGTCCTTTGGTCTTGCCCGGATCGAGCGTGGACGGCGGCCCCAGATGCACCAAGGCCCCGTCCGTGTCCGGCGGGGCCTTCGTGGTGGGTGAAGCGTCTTACTCGATCAACGCACGCCACCGTCCGACGGCCCGCCGGAGCGGGTCGTTTTGGTAGTGGTGGTGGTGATGGCGAGCGAGCGATTCATAACCCGCTAGATAAACGAAAGGCGCGGGGCTTGTAAAGCGCCCGCGCCTTCGCAGCACAATTTTTGTCCAGTGCGGGATGGGGCCGCGTCAGGTCTCGGTTTCGGCGGGATGCTCCGGCTTCACGGGATGCACGTCCCAGATCTCCGTCGCGTATTCCATGATGGTGCGGTCGGAGGAGAACCAGCCCATGTTGGCCGTGTTCAGGATGGCCTTGCGGGTCCATTCCTCCTGGTCGCGGTAGAGGTCCATGGCCGCCTGCTGCGCCTGGCAATAGTCGGAGAAATCCGCCGTCACCAGGAAATGGTCGCCGCCGTCGGTCAGCGCCTGGAGGATCGGGTGGTAGCGGTGGGGATCGTCCGGCGAGAAGACGCCGGTGGAGATCATGTCCAGAGCCCGCTTCAGGCTGGGGTTCGACGCGATGACGTCGCGCGGGTTGAAGCCGCCGCTGGCCCGCAGGTCGTTCACCTCCTCCGCGGTCAGGCCGAAGATGAAGATGTTGTCCTCGCCCACATGTTCGCGGATCTCGACGTTGGCGCCGTCCAGCGTACCGATGGTCAAAGCGCCGTTGAGCGCCAGCTTCATGTTGCCGGTGCCCGACGCCTCCATGCCCGCGGTGGATATCTGCTCCGACAGGTCGGCCGCCGGCATGATGATCTCCGCCGCCGTCACGTTGTAGTTCGGCAGCAGGACGATCTTCAGGTTGTCGTGCACCGACGGGTCATGGTTCACCACCTTCGCCACATCGTTGATGAGCTTGATGATGAGCTTGGCCATGTGATAGCTCGGCGCCGCCTTGCCGGCGAAGATCTTGGTCACCGGCACCCAGGACACGGTCGGGTTGTCGCGCATCTCGTTGTACAGCGCGATCGCCTGGAGGATGTTCAGGAGCTGGCGCTTGTACTCGTGCATGCGCTTGACCTGCACGTCGAACAGGCTGTCGACCTGCACGTCCACCCCGGTCTGGCGCGCGATGTAGGCGGCCAGCCGCTTCTTGTTCTTGCGCTTGGCGCGGCGGAACTCCTCGCGGAAGACCAGATCGTCGGCCTTCTCGGCCAGCGCCTTGATCTGGCTGAGGTCCTTGATCCAACCGTTGCCGATGCGGCTGGTGATCAGCGCGGCCAGCGGCGGGTTCGCCTGATGCAGCCAGCGGCGCGGGGTGATGCCGTTGGTCTTGTTGTTGATGCGCTCCGGGAATTCCGCGTGGAAATCGGCGAAGACGGTCTGCTTCATCAGCTCGGTGTGCAGGGCCGACACGCCGTTGACCTTGTGCGAGCCGAGGAAGGCCAGATTGCCCATGCGCACCCGGCGGTCGCCGCGCTCGTCGATCAGCGACAGGCGGGACAGCCGCGCGTTGTCGCCCGCCGCCCGCGCCTTGGAGCGGTTGAGGAACTTGGCGTTGATCTCGTAGATGATCTGCATGTGGCGCGGCAGCACGCGCTCCATCATGCGCACCGGCCACGCCTCCAGCGCCTCCGGCAGCAGCGTGTGGTTGGTGTAGGAGAAGGTCGCGCGGGTGATGTCCCACGCCTTGTCCCAGGTCACGCCGTGCTGGTCCACCAGCAACCGCATCAGCTCGGCGATGCCGATGGCCGGGTGCGTGTCGTTGAGCTGGATGGCCGCCTTGTCCGGCAGGCTGTCGAAGTTGGAATGGTGCTGCAGATAGCGGCGCAGGATGTCCTGCAGCGAGGCGGAGGTGAAGAAATACTCCTGCTTCAGCCGCAGCTCCTTGCCGCCCTCCGTCGCGTCGTTCGGGTAGAGGACGCGGCTCAGATTCTCGGTCAGCACCTTCTGCTCGACCGCCTTCATGTAGGCGCCGTCGTTGAAGTGGCCGAAGTTGAAGTCGCGCGTGGCGCGGGCCGACCACAGGCGCAGCGTGTTGATCGTGTCGCCGCCGTAGCCGACCACCGGCGTGTCGTAGGCCATGGCCAGCACGCGCTCGGCGTCCACCCAGCGGTAGGCGCGCTCGCCCACCGAATCCCGGAACTCCTCGACGCGGCCGTAGAACTGGACGGGATAGAGCACCTCCGGACGCGGGAACTCCCACGGGTTGCCGAATTGCAGCCACTGCTCCGGATACTCGACCTGCCAGCCATGCTCGAAGCGCTGCTCGAACAGGCCGAACTCGTAGCGGATGCCGTAGCCGTAGCCGGGCAGCGCTTCCGACGCCATGCTGTCGAGGAAGCAGGCGGCCAGGCGGCCGAGGCCGCCGTTGCCGAGCGCCGCATCCGGCTCCGCCTCCACCACGTCGTCGAGGTTCAGGCCGATGCGGTCGAGCGCCTGACGGCACTGGTCGGTGATGCCGAGGTTGGCGAGGCTGTTGGTCAGCAGGCGGCCGATCAGGAATTCCAGCGAGAGGTAGTAAACGCGCTTGGCGTCCTGCTGGTAATAGGTCCGCGTCGTGTCCATCCAGCGGTCCACGAGGCGGTCGCGCACGGCGAGAGCCACGGTGTGGAACCAGTCGCGCCGGGTCGCCGCCCGCGCGTCCTTGCCGACGGAATAGACCAGCCACTCCAGAAACGAGCGCTTCAGCCCGTCGACATCCAGACTGCGGCGTTCGATCTCGCGGGACTTATACCGAGCGTCCATGTCTTGACTTTCTTCTTTCCAGGGCCAACTGGAGCGGCGGTTATTTAGCCGGTCTTCCATCGGCGGCAGTTTCCGGGGTCCTTGGTTAAGCAACATTTAAGTCGCTGCGGCCAATCGGTCGAAACGGCTAGGCCGTTCGTCCAGAGCAACAGCCGGGGCTCGCCCTTGTGCCAGACGCGCTGTGTCAAAACGAAGGCCACCCCCGCAGCGCGCCCATGCCGGTATTCGCTGCGTAGCCCCGCTGGAGGGAGTAAGATGGCGTCCGTGTCAGCCTCTTTGAACCTCCCGATGCTCGACAATACCGTATCTGCCGGCTCCCGCCAGGATCTGCCCGGCGACGCAACCATCCTGCTCCGCCAAGCCCAGCCGGCGGACATCGCCGCGCTGCTGGCCATTGAGGAGCGGTGTTTCGCCACCGACCGCCTGACCCGACGTAGTTTTCAATATTTGCTCACGAAAGCCAAGGCCACAGGCCTTGTGGAAGTCCACAGCGGCGCGGTTGTCGGTTACGCCCTGGTGTCCTTCCATTCCGGCACCTCGCTCGCCCGGCTCTACTCCTTCGCCGTCGATCCCGACCACCGCGGCCGGGGCGTCGCCAAGCGACTGCTCGCCGCGGCGGAGCAGGCGGCCCGCTCGCGGGACTGCATCTACCTGCGGCTGGAGGTGCGGCGCGACAACGCTGCGGCGATTGATCTCTACAAGAAGGCCGGCTACCGCGAGTTCGGCGTCTACACCGACTATTACGAAGACCACATGGAGGCGCTGCGGCTGGAGAAGCGCCTCGGCCACAGCGGCCCCAGCGCGCCGCTGGGCGGCCCCCTGGTTCCCTACTACCAGCAGACCCTGGACTTCACCTGCGGCCCGTCGGCCCTGATGATGGCGATGAAGGCGCTGAAGCCCGCGGAGATCGAACTGGGACGGAAGCTGGAGATCCGCCTGTGGCGGGAATCCACGACCGTCTTCATGACCTCAGGCCATGGCGGCTGCGGCCCGTTCGGGCTGGCGCTGGCGGCGGCGCGGCGCGGCTTCGCGGTGGACATCCACATCAAGGACAACGCCACCCCCTTCCTGGACAGCGTGCGCAGCGACGAGAAGAAGGAGGTCATGCGCATCGTGCACGAGGACTTCCTCGACGAGTTGGAGGGCAGCGGCGCCACCGTGCGCCACAACACCCTGACCGCCCAGGACATGGCCGACGCGGTGGCGGGCGGGGCCATCCCCATCGTGCTCATCAGTTCCTATCGGATCTATCACGAAAAATTTCCGCATTGGGTCGTCGTGACCGGTGCCGACGACCGCTTTCTCTATGTTCATGATCCGCTTGTGTACGACCGTCACCACGCTCACATCGACCGGATGAACATGCCGATCCCGAAAGCCGACTTCGAGCGTATGGCCCGCTACGGAAAGGCCCAGTTGAAGGCCGCCCTTCTCCTCCGCCCCCAGTCCTCTGATGGGTCCGCCGACTGATGCCCGCGCATCTCCTGGTCGTCGACCGCCGGGCGGACGTGAAATGGGCGAAGGGCGGGCTGCCGGTGATCAGCGCCCGCGACTACATCGCCCATCCGGAGCAGGCGCCGCGTGGCGCGCGGGTGCTGAACCTGTCGCGCAGCTACCGTTATCTGGGCACCGGCTACTACGTCTCGCTGCTGGCCGAGGCGCGCGGCGAGCGGGTGATCCCGTCCGTCCGGACCATCCTGGACCTGTCGCAGAAGACCTTCTACCGCGCCCAGCTGGCGGAGGTGGAGGAGGCGCTGCGCAAGGCCATCAAGCGGATGGACCAACCGCCGGAAGCCTCCTTCAACCTCACCCTCTTCTTCGGCCACGCCGACGACGCCCGGTTCCAGGACATCGCCCGGACGATCTTCGATCGGTTCCGCTGTCCGCTGCTGAAGGTTCAGGTGCGGTCGAAGGAGGGCTGGACCGTCCACGCCCTGGAGCCGCTGTCGCTGGCCGACCTTCGTCCCGACCAGGAGCCGCTGTTCCAGGCGGCGCTCGACGCCTACACCCGCACCTCCTGGCGGGAGCCGGCGGCGAAGGCTCCGCCGCGCTACACTCTGGCCATCCTGCACAATCCGAAGGAGGAGCTTCCTCCCTCCAGCCCGCGCGCGCTCCAGAAATTCGTCAAGGCCGGGGAGAGCCTGGGCATCGCGGTCGAACTGATCGAGAAGAAGGACTACGCCCGCCTCGCCGAGTTCGACGCGCTGTTCATCCGCGAGACCACGAATCTCGACCACCACACCTACCGCTTCGCCAAGAAGGCGGCGACGGAAGGGATGCCGGTGATCGACGACCCGAACTCGATCCTGAAATGCACCAACAAGGTCTACCTGGCCGAGCTTCTGCGCGCCAACCGCATCCCGGCGCCGAAGACGGTGATCTTCGACAAGCGCGGGCTTGCGACGCTGGACCAGGAGATCCCCTACCCGATCGTCCTCAAGATTCCGGACGGCTCCTTTTCCCGCGGAGTCTTCAAGGTGCAGACCCGCAGCGAACTGGAAGCGACGGCCGAAAGCCTGTTTGAACAGTCCGACGTGATCCTGGCCCAGGAGTTCATGTACACGGAGTTCGACTGGCGCGTCGGCGTCCTGAACCGGCAGCCGATCTATGTCTGCCAGTATCTGATGGCGAAGAAGCACTGGCAGATCGTCAAGCACGGTGGCAACGGCCGCGCCGAGCAGGGCTCCTCCCGCACGCTGGCTGTCGAGGAGGCGCCGCGCGAGGTCATCGAGACCGCCGTGAAGGCGGCGGGACTGATCGGCGACGGGCTCTACGGCGTCGACGTGAAGCAGAACGAGCGCGGCGTCTTCGTCATCGAGATCAACGACAACCCCAGCATCGACCTCGGCGTCGAGGACGCCAAGCTGAAGGACGGCCTGTACCGCCTCATCATGGGCGAATTCCTGCGCCGCTTGGAAGCGCGGCCGCGCAAACCCGGCCCCGGAGCCTGAAATCCCCCTTCGGGCAGTTCCACCATCCGTCCGGATGACCCCCAGATTCCAAACACTTCTCCTCCTAAGATGTTTTCGGCTGTGGCCGCCGGGGAACAAGCCTCTTCCCACCGCGTTATGAAATCAACGTCACCACGAACGGGAGCAACACCGAAGCGCATCAACGCTTTGGAGTTGCCCAGGCTGGAGAGCGGGAGACCGTTGATGACGACGAACTGCTCATTGTGCTGCGCCGGACCGTTGCCCGGACACTGCTAGGCAGCACCACCGCATTCTAACCCACCGACACGAATCGCTGAACCGGCGCGGCCTCTGGACCGGCGCCGGAAGGGACCACGCGTCGAAAAAGGACGCGTCGATAGAGGGGTCGTCTCCCACCGAAGCCTCGGGAGTCGGAATCTCGGGAACTGAAATCTCGGGACGGGGGCGCCGTCACCACGGACCGGCAGCCCCGCCGAATGAAGAGAAGCTGGAGGAAGAGCAACAATGGCGTATTGTTTCGAATCCGAACTGATCCGTTGCATGCCGAACCTGCAGCGTTATGCCTGCAAGTTGACCCGCGACGTCAGCGCCGCCGAGGATCTCACCCAGGACTGTCTTGCCCGCGCTCTGTCCCGCCAGCATCGTTTCGAACCCGGCACCAACATGCAGGCTTGGTTGACCACGATGCTGAAGAATCTGCATTTCAACAACCTCCAGCGTGAAAAGCACGTCACCAAGGTGGAACTGTGGGACGGCGCCATGTCGGTGGAAGCCTCGCAGATCGCCCGGCTGGTGTTCCGCGACGTGGACCGCGCCTTCGGCGCCCTGACCCCCAGCCAGCGCAAGGTCGTCAAGCTGGTCGCCATCGAAGGCCGCCCCTATCAGGAGGCCGCCGAGAAGCTGAACGTCTCCATCGGCACCATCCGGTCCCGCCTGTGCCGGGCGCGTGAGCGGCTGAACAACCTCATGGCCGCCTAAGGCGCGGCAGGGAAAGCGCTGCGGGGTATGGCAACCGTACAACAGGTTGATTCTTCCATCGCATCCGGACAATCCGGCGCCGGAACAACCGATGGGAGCGGCTGTTACATCCCGCGTGCGAAACGAGTATGGCCGTCGGGGAGTTGCCAAGCGTCCACGGGGAAGGAACGGATTCGCTCCGCCTACCAATTGGCGGTACCGGCATCTCCCCCATAAGAAGAGGTAAGACACCACTCCCGACGCCGTGCCCGCCGTACTATATTGAACTCTGCGTCGCGGATCGTTTCCGTCTCGGGGGGATGGCCCCCGGAGGCGTTCCGGGATCAAAAGATATGAAGCGTGTGACGATGAACCATATCAACGCATATCTTGACGGTGCCTTGGACGACAAGGAACGTCAGGAGTTCGAGCAGTCCGTAGAGGACGATGCCGACGCGAAGGCCGTGGTGACCTTCCACAGAAGCCATGTGGAGGAGCTTCACCGCCTTTACGATCCCGTGCTGGAAGAACCAGTGCCGGCGCGCATGCTCGAACTGCTGAGACAGCGCCGCAAGAGTTAGCTCCCCGGTTTCCGTGTTGCATCGTCACATGAGGGGCGTCCGGACGAGCCGGCCGCCCGCTTTTTTTGCGTGCATCCTGTTTACGCGCCGCCGTGACGGGTTCTCCCGCAATTTCGCGTGGCCTCTCCCTTCGGATCAACGCTTGCCCCTTTTACAGACCGGCGGCTTTTCCCATAAACAGGAGCCGCGGAAACGGAAGCTGGGCCATGGGCGCCCGGACCGGCGGGAACGAAGAGGATAAACAGCGTCCATGGCGCGCGGCAGGCCGGCACCGAACATCATTCTGGGTCCCGTCCTTTATTTCCGGGGAGAGCAAGGCGACCGCTGGTGGCTGTCGGCCCTCTTCGTGCTGGAGGGAGACGCCGAACCCTACGATCTGCGGGTGGATGGGGTGACCCTGCCCGTTCCGCCCCGCCACCTCGCCCAACGGCGCAACCGCCACGTCTGGCGCTTCGATTTCGCCGTTCCGCGAGGCGCCCGCGACGCCGAGACCGCCTATGGCTTCACCGATGGCGCGTCACCGGGACACACCTGGGCGGTGACCGTGCCGGGGCGCACATCGTCGCCGCGGATCGCCTACGTCTCCTGCAACGGGGCGGAGGACGAGGAGAAGATCGCCGGGCTGGACGCCCCGCGCAACGCCCTGTGGGGTGATCTGCGCCGCCGCCACGAGGGCGAACGCTTCCACCTGCTGCTGCAAGGCGGCGACCAGCTCTACGCCGACGCGGTGTGGCGCAAGCCGCCGCTGCTCAGCGCCTGGAAGAAGCGGACGGATGCCGGTCGCCTGGAAGAGCCCTTCACCCCCGCCATGGCGGACGAGGCGGAAGACTTCTACTTCGACCTCTATCTGCGGGTCTGGGGCCAGCCGGAAACCGCGGCGGTGACGGCGCGCATTCCCTCCGTGATGATGTGGGACGACCACGACATCTTCGATGGCTGGGGCTCCCACCCGGACGAGGAGATGATGTCGCCGGCCTGGCGCGGCGTCTACGCGGCCGCCCGCCGTCACTTCTCGCTGTTCCAACTGGCCGCCATGGAGGGCGCCCAGCCGGAATGCGTGTGGGGCGCGCCCATGGACTCCTTCAGCCAGGGGTTCCGGCTCGGCGATGTCGGCATTCTAGCGCTGGACATGCGCAGCGACCGCACCCCCCGCCGCGTTCTGTCGGACCGGGTGTGGGACGCCCTGCCGGAGTGGCTGGACCGCTTCAAGGGCTGCCGTCACCTGATCCTGATGTCCAGCGTGCCGCTGCTCTACCTCGACACCGGCGTGATGGAGCGGGCGGTCGGCCTGTCGCCCGTCCGCGTCGGCATTGAGGACGATCTGCGCGACCAATGGCGCAGCCCGGCCCACGCCGAGGAGTGGATGCGCCTGCTTCGCCAACTGGCGGAATTCTCACGGCGCACCGGGTGCCGGGTGACCTCCGTGTCGGGGGAGATCCATGCGGGCGCGCGGGGCGTGCTGCGCGGCGGCGGTGTTGAGATCTGGCAGCTCATCGCGTCGGGAGTCGTCCACCCGCCGCCCGCCAAGGCAACGGCCTTCGCCCTAGAGTGGCTGGCCGGCCGCAAGGAGACCCTGCCCAACGGCTATGTCTTCGAAATGCCGGCATTTCCCGAATCGGGCAAGCGCATCATCCGGCAGCGCAACTGGCTGTCGCTGATCTTCGACGGCAAGGGCCAGATCCACGCCCGCTGGTCGGCCGAAGGCCAGCCCAACCGCTACACCCAGGTGATTTGAACCCGGGTTATCCGAACCCGGGTGATCTGACCGGAGGAGCCGAGCCGGCTCACTCCGACTGCGGCGACCGGCGGCGATTGCGCAGATTGAGCGCGTTGAGGAAGCTGGTGGCCTGCGCCGGCGTGGCCGGGCCGCCGGCTCCCGGCGCCTTGGCCGAGGTCGCCAGGAAGCCGCCGACACGCGCGCGCAGCTCGACCGAATCGTGGGCCGCCTGATCGGCGGTTTCCGCCACCTGACGGCGCACGTCGGCGTCGAGCGTGTTGAAGGCGCGGGTGGCGAATTCGAAGGCCGGCTGGGACTTGGTGGCGATCACCTGCCGCAGCGCCTTGGAAACCAGAACCGTGTCCAGCCCGCCGGGGCCGTCCACCCCGTCCAGCACGTCGGCCAGGATGCCGATGGCCTGCAGGGTCTGGTTGTCATCGAGCGAGATGGGCTCCAGGCCGTCCATGACACTCACTTCCGATGTGGTTTGCCGAAGCGTGGTTGAACCAGCGGACACCGCCGGATCTTTTGCCGGTGCGGGAAAGCATAGTCGGAGCGCCCCGCCGAGGCAATGCGCACGGCGTCAGGCCACGCGCTTGGCACTGCGGTTGACCAGGGCGACCCCGGCGACCGCAAGCGCCATGCCGGACAGGGCCAGCAGCCCCAGCCGCTCCCCGAACATCGCCCAGGCGATCACCGCCGTCACCGGGGGGACCAGGTAGAACAGGCTGGCCACCCGCGCCGCCGCACCACGCCGGATCAACAGGAACAGCAGGAAGATCGCTCCCACCGACAGCACGAAGCTGAGCCACAGCAGGGCGAAGACGAATTCGCCGGTCCAGTCGATGCGCATGGTCTCGAACAGCGGGGCCAGCACCGCCAGCACCGCCGCGGTCGCCGCGTATTGGATCGCGGCACCGCTGCGCAGGTCCATCGCCGTGCCGTGACGCTTCTGGTAGAGCGTGCCGAAGGTGATGCCCAGCAGGGCGGCCAGCGCCAGCCCGATCCCCAGTGCATCGGTGGAGTCGAAGTGCAGCTTCTCGCCCACCACCAGCCCGACTCCGGCCAATCCCATCAGAAAGCCCACCCACTGCCGCCCGCTCACCCGCTCGCCCAGCAACGGACCGGAGAGTGCGGCGGTCAGCAACGGCTGGATGCCGACGATCAGCGCGGTCACCCCTGCCGGCATGCCCTTGGCGATGGCGCAGAACACGCCGGTCAGATAGACGCCGTGCACCAGCAGCCCGGCCAGCGCGATCCGCCCGGCCTCGGCCCAGCTCTTCGGCCAGGGGGCGCCGGTGACCAGGGCGACGAGGCCGAGAATCACCGCGACCAGCCCCAGCCGGACCAGCAGGAAGGTCAGCGGTTCCGCGTAGGGAAGTCCGTACTTGGCGCCGATGAATCCGGTGCTCCACAGCAGCACGAACACACCCGGCATCAGACGCACCCAATCGGGCCGCCCGCCCGCGGCGGCGGTGGTCGCTTGCACGGTCATCGTCTCTCGTCGTCTCCTAACCCTGTGCCTGCGCGCTTTCGGCGGCGGGGGCCTCGACCATCGCAGGCGCGTCCGCCACCGGCGTCACAACCTCCTGAACGGCCTCGGCCGGCTTCGGCGGCGGGTTGCGCCGCGCCTCGGCCACCGACTGGAGATGGGCGCGCAGGCTCGCGTCCTTCTTCACCAGCCGATGGAAATCTCTCACATCCAGGACCAACAGTTGGCAATAGCCCATCGCACGCACATCGGCATTGCGCCGCTGGCGGGTCAGCAGGGCCATCTCGCCGAACACCTCCCCAGTGCCCAATTGGACCGGCTCGTCCAGACCCGGCACCAGCACCTCGACGGCGCCGGACGCGATGAAGAACATGGCGTCGCCGCGCTCGCCACGCCGCACGATCGTCTCCCCGGGCAGGACCAGTCGGGGCTTCAGCAGGGTGGCGATGCCGCGCAGGCGGTCGCCCTCCAGCCCCTTGAACAGAGGCACCCGCCCGACGAGGTCCATCAGATCGAGCCGCAGATCGAGTTTCGGCAGGGCGTCGAGCGCACGGCGGCGGTCGTCCAGATCGCGCTGCAGATCGCTCAGGATTTCCTGGCTGATGATCGATTCGGCGAAGAGCGCCCGGTAGTCGGCCTCCTCCAGCCGCAGGGCGGCGCGGCTGACGTAGCGGCTTTGCAGGAGCAGCGCATAGTCGGGATATTGCAGCTTCAGCGCCGCCAATGCCTGTTCGACCATGGCGAGGCGCACCGTCAGGATGCCCTCCAGCTCGCAGGCGACGTCGGTGCCCAGCACCTGCGCGACCTTGTCGTTGATGAACTCCAGCAGCTCGCGCTGCACGGTGCGCACGCCCAGAAGGATCTCGAAGCGGAAGGCGAGCCGGCGGGCCAGCGGCGCGTGGATGCCCAGCCGGCGGTGCAGCAGGCTGGCGACCCGCATCCAGGGCGTGAAGGAGATGAAGGGCTCCTCGAAGGCGCGGTAACCGGCGCGTCCCTGGGCCTTCACCGCGTCGAGCAGGCGCCCGGTCCGGCGGTTCAGCAGCTCCGCCACCCCGCGCGACAGGATGCCCTCGCGGAAGTGTTCGTAGTACAGCTCCTCCTCGCGATTCACGAGGATGACGAGGCCGATGGTGACGCGGTCTTCGTTGTTCAGCGGCGCTTCGCTCGACTGCTCCCGGAGGATGGCGTCAAGCCGGTCGCTGTACTGCGACACGGTGGAGCCGATGGCCTGCTCGTCGACCTCGTAGCGATGGGCCAGCCCCTCAACCCGCTCGCGCACGCCGGCCAGCGACAGGGCGAGCGCGCGGTTGCGCATGGCGTGCTCGACCGGCGACAGCTTGTTGAGGCCCAGCAGGTTGATGACGGCGCGCAGCGTCGTGCCGTTGATGAACAGCGTGTAGAAGACGAAGCCGGTGACCAGCACGGCGACGAAGCCCTGGACGCGGTCGGGAACGCGCCCGTTCTCGGTGACGGCCAGAGCCAGCGTCAGCGACACCGCGCCGCGCAGGCCGCCCCACAGCATAACCGCCTTGTAGGCGTGGCTGACCCGCTGGGCCAAACCGGCGCCGGACAGCAGCGGCAGCAGACCGAACAGCACCAGAGCGCGCGCCACCGTCGCCGCCCCGACCACCACCAGCACCAGCCCGACGTCGCTCCAGCCGATGCCGCCGAGCAGGCGCGGCACCAGCAGCGCCGTCATCAGGAAGATCAACGAGTTCGCCCAGAAGCCGAGCTGCTTCCAGACATGCTCCAGCGCCCCCCAGGTGGCTGGAGAGATGCGCGTGCGCCCGACCGAGCCGACGACCAGCGCCGCCGTCACGACCGCCACGACGCCCGACGCGCCGACATAATGCTCCGCCAGCACGTAGCTGAGATAGGCGAGCGCCACGGTCAGCGTGATCTCGGCCATCGGTTGGTCGCGCACCGGCTCGACGATCATGCAGACCACGCGCCCGCAGACATAGCCGGTCGCCACGCCGCCCGCGAAGTCGCGCAGGAACTCCATCGCCGCTTCGGTTGCCCCGCCATGGGCGTTGCGGGTCAGCATGCCGAGCAGAAGCGTGAACAGCGCGATGGCCGCGGCGTCGTTCAGCAGGCTTTCGCCCTCGACCAGCATGGTGAGGCGGCGCGGCGCGCCGAGGTCGCGGAAGATGCTGACAACCGCCGCCGGATCGGTGGTGGCGACGATCGCCCCCAGCAGCAGGCAGGCCACCAGCCCCATCGAGGTGAAGAGATTGAGCGCGTAGCCGACGGCGAAGGTGCAGACGAACACCGCGACAACGGCCATCAGCAGGATCGGCCACACGTCGTCGAACAGCCGCCGCACATCCACCGCCAGCGCCGTTTCGAACAACAGCACCGGCAGGAAGATATAGATCAGCACTTCGGACGAGATGTCCATCTCGGCCAGGGAATTCAGGAAGTCATGGAAGGGGCCGGTGCCGCCTTGCCCGGCGAAGGTCTGGATCGCCAGCCCCAGGGCCACGCCCACGGCAGCCAGAAGCACGGTGTAGGGCATCCGCAGCCGGGCCGCCAAAGGCGGCAGCAGGCTGACCAGCGCCAGAAGGCCGGAGACCGCGAGGACATAAATGACGATGACGTGCATGGGGCTGCCTTGCCCTTTTGGGGGGCCCTTGAAAGGTCGCGGCGCACGGTATCGCCCGATTGGGGCGGGAGCAAGGTCAGGATAAGGGACAAAGCTTTTCCGTACGCGTGACCGGACGTACGGTCCGGCCACACCTGTACGGAAGGGAACGTACAGCGCTTGCGCTCCGCTAGGCCACCGCCAGGGTCACCGTCATGCGGAAGCCGCCGGTGGAGCGGTTTTCGGCGCGGACCTTGCCGCCGAAGGCCTCGATGTTCCGCCGCACGATCCACAGGCCGATGCCGAAATGGGTCGCCTCGGCCTGGTTCTGGGCCACCGCGTCCTCCGGCATGCCCCGTCCCGGCTCGCGCTGGGAGAAGTAACGTTCGAAGATGCGCGGCAGGTTCGCCGGGTCGACGCCCGGTCCCTCGTCCTCGACCACCAGCTCCGCCCAGGCGCCGTTGCGCGACAGGCGCACGCTGACGGTGCCGTCCGGCGGGGAGAAGCTGACGGCGTTCTCCACCAGATTCTCGATGACGGTCTCCAGAATGTCCTCGCTGGCCCGCACGACCACCTCGGATTCGATGCGCGAGCGCATGTGGAGCTGCCGTTCGGCAAGCAGGCTGGTGTAGCCTCCGGCCATGCGTTCGACCAGATCGGACAGGTCCACCCGGCGGCGCGGCGGAACCAGCAGGTCGGCGGCGGCCTCGTCCATGCGCCGCCCGAAGGAAACCAGACCGTCGAGCTTGTCCACCGACTTCTCGATCATGGTCAGGGCGCGCTGGCTGCGGTTGTCCTCGGCGGACAGGGAGCGGCGCAACGGCTCCACCGACTGGCGGATCACCGCGATGGGCGTCTTGTAGGCGTGGGCGTTGTCCTCCGCCGCGCGGCGCAGCGACCGCGCGCTTTCGCGCAGGGTATCGACCAGCCGGTCGAAGTCCTCGGCCACCCCGGACAGTTCCGGCACGGTGTTGCGGTTGGTGAAGGACCCCTGCCCGCCCTCGCCGATGCCGCCCGACACGATGTCGCGCGCCAGATCGCCGAAGCGGTGCAGGTTGCGCCAGACCCCCAGCAGCACGGCCATCACCAGCGCCGCCATGACGATGTAGATCATCGCCGCGGCCTGGACGACCGGCGTGCTCCAATAGGGCCGGCCCAAGGAGGATTCCAGATAGCCGCCGGCGGTGTGGCTGGTCACCAGAGCCCAGCAGCCGAAGGCCGTGTTGATCGGCGTGACCGAGGTCAGGATCTCGTAGCCGCCGGAGGCGCGCGGCAGGCGCAGGGCCAACGGCTCGTTTCCGGCGCAGGAGGCGCCCAGCCGGTCCAGCACCCCCTGTTCGAGGAGCTGGTGCCGTTCGGCGTCCAGATCGTCGGTCGGCACCGACGGGGCGGCGGCGACGTAATAGAAGCCGTCGCTGCCCATCAGGTTGTTGCCGGCCAGGGCGCGCGGCCGGACCAGCAGCTTCAGCCGCGTGTTCCCGTCCGCGAAGCGGCGGAGGATGGGACCGAGCTGCGGCAGGGCCGTGCGGTTGGCGCGGGACAGGTCCGGTTCCAGCGCGCGGGCGATCAGCTCGCCCTGCCGCTGCGCGCTTTGCAGCAGCAGGGTCTGCGTCGTGGTGTCGGCGCGCTGGAACTGATCGTAGATCAGCACCGGGACCGCCAGGAAGACGATGGTCAGCAGCGCCAGCCGGCTGGCCAGCGAGTGCCACAGCCACCGCAACCGGCCGCCGGGGAAACCCGCCATGGAGAAGCCTCCCTTGGTGAGTTCCGTCCCGTCCCGCGCCCCGTCAGGCCCGCGGGCCTCAATCGGCAGCAGCGCCATCGGCCATCACATCCGCGTCGTCGTCGCGCGTGCGGCCCGTGCCGCCGGTGCCGTTGCCCCAGCGGTAGCCGAAGCCCGGATAATTCTCGATGCAATCGAACTCGGCGTCCACCACGCGGAACTTCTGACGGATGCGCTTGATGAAGGCGCGGACGTTGGCGCGGTAGCCCGACGGGCCGTAACCGGCCAAGAAGCCCTTGCCATGCACGAGGTCGTAGATCTCGCGGTAGGACACGTCCTCTTCCGGGCGGGTCGCCATCAGCTTGACGATGTTGAACTCGGTCAGCGTCAGGTCGATGCGCTTGCCGTTCCACAGGGCGCGGCTGTTGTCCAGGCGCAGGTCGAGATTGCCCAGCGCATAGACGGATTCCTTCGGCCCCTCGGCCTCCTCGGGCGTGCCCTTGGAGCCGTCCACGATGAGGCGCATGCGCTTCAGCAGGATGGACAGGCTGCGCGACTTCTCCACGAAGTCGAGCGCGCCGCCGGCCAGGGCGGCCTCTTCGTAAATCTGGTCCGACAGCACGGTGAGGAAGATCACCGGCAGATCGATGCCGCGGGAGCGCATCTGGCGGAGGACGTCGATGCCGTCCATCTTCGGCATGCGCCAGTCCAGCAGGACGATGTCCACCGAACCACCCTCGGCGAAGAAGTCGAGCGCGGGTTCGCCACGGTCGAAGGTGATGACCTCATACCCCTCGTCGGCGAGGTTGAGGCTGAGGGATTCGCGGAACAGGTCGTCGTCGTCGACCAGCGCCACGCGGGCGACGGCGGCCTCAGTCATTGCGGACATCCCAGCCTTGGGCAAGGAGTTGAGCGAAGCATCGTTTATCGACATCTGGGACATTTTCGCTGCTCTTCATATCGTAGGAAAGGGCACGGAAGTCCTGGGAGGACGTCATGTCCATGAAGAAGAAGACTTTGAGCGAACAGTCGCCCTTAGCGTAATGCCACACCTTTGCAGGTGGCGCCTCTTCCGTTGCGGCAGGGGTGCCCAGGAGACGCCGGGTCTGGACCTGGTCCAGGCCGACGAGCGTTTCGGGGGACAGGGTGGCGGGCGGGCTTGCGCCCCCGAACGGGACCGGGGGCAGCCCCGCCACCTCTGTCCCAGCCCTGGCGGTGACCTCGGCGGCGGGGCCGGGCCCCGGGCCCGTCACCGCGGGCGTGCGCGCCGGAGCCTTCACCGCGGTCCTGGC
>NZ_WHOR01000499.1:0-1296 GCF_013340925.1 Azospirillum formosense | reverse complement strand
CCTTAGCCTGGTGTTCTCGGAGCGGTGTATAAGGGACAGGCCGGCCGCCGGCTGCCGCTCGACCCGTCCGCCATGGATCTCGGGCAGGCCTGGGCCGGGCCGCCCGCCGCCAGGGCGAGCGCCAGCCCGGCGATGGCGCAGGAGGCTCCCGTCCCTGCGATCAGCCGGGCGGCGACGTCGCGTCCCAGCCCGTCGCATCCCAGCGGGTGGGCGGCGGACGGCCCGGCCCAGGCCTGACCGAGATCCATGGCGGACGGATCGAGCGGCAGCAGGAGGACGGCCAACGCCAGCGGCACGGCCAGCGCCGCCGCGAGCAGCAGGCCGGCACGTCCGGCGACGGAGGCCGACCCCCTCACCGCGGCTCACCATGGTCGCGCAGCTGCGGATCTGCGAGGCCGATCAGCAGCTCGGCGGTCAGGCTGATGGCGACCTGGAGCAGGACGAAGACCAGAACGGCGGCTCCGGCCACCGTGTGATCGCGGGCCAGCACCGCCTGGACGGTCAGCCGCCCGATCCCTGGCAAGGCGAAGACGCTTTCCACCGCCGCCGTGGTGGTGAGGATCGTTCCGGCCACCGATCCGACCGCCGCCGCCAGCGGCACCAGGGCGTTGGGCAGGGCGTGGCGCAGCAGAACGGCGGCCCGCCCCAGCCCCTTGGCCTGCGCGGTGCGGATGAAGTCGCGTTCCAGCACCTCCATCAGCTGGGTCCGGGTCAGGCGGGCGATCATCGCCGCCGCGGGCAGGGCGAGCGCCGCCACGGCCCAGGGCGCCGTACCGGACCCCGCCAGCATCAGCCATGTCGCCAGCGCCAGCGGCGGCACCGACAGGGCCAGAACCGACCCGATGGTGAGGGCGGTGCCCGGCCATGCCCGCCGGAGATCGGCCGCGGCGAGACCCAGCGCGAGCCCGAGGGGCAGCGCGAGCGCCGCGGCGCCCGCCAACAACCCCAGCGTCACCGGCAGGGCGTCGCCCAACAGCGCCGTCACCGGCACGCCGCCGTAGCGCAGCGATTGGCCGAGATCGCCCCGCAGCAGGTCCAGCGCGTAGGATAGGAATTGAACGGCCAGCGGCTGGTCCAGCCCGGCGTCTTCCCGCATGCGGCGGACCAGGTCCGGGTCCGCGGCCCGCCCGTCGACCATCAGCGAGATCGGGTCGCCGGGAAGCGCATGGGAGGCCAGAAAGCTCGCCAGTACGGCGGTTCCGGCCAAAAGCAGCAGGCGCGGCAGGCGCCGCCCCAAGCGCCAAACCAATCGCCAGTGCAGGCCGTATCGGCCGGGCCGGCGTCCCGTCATGGCAA
>NZ_WHOR01000497.1:0-1306 GCF_013340925.1 Azospirillum formosense | reverse complement strand
GCCGGGACCTGCCCGGCGCCGAGCTGGCTGCCGTTGCCGGCGGTGGCCGTCCCGGTCATGGCCGTGCCGGCGATGGTGAAGGCGTCGCCCACCATGGCTCCGGTCACCCCGCTGGTGAAGCCGCTGGCCTGGGCGGTGGTCATCGTCACCGTGTGGCGGACGGTGCCGACCAGATCGAGGTTTTCCACGCTGGTCAGGGTCATGCCGGAGATGTCGATCTGCGGCGTCGCCGTGGTGATCTTGCCTTCCGGATCGGTCACATCGACGGAGCTGATGCGCAGCGTGTCGGTGCCGTCGCCGCCGTCGTAGGAAACCGTGCCGGCATCGCCCTGGGCGGCGATGATGAAGGTGTCGCTGCCGGCCCCGCCCTGGATGACGTCGGCCTCGTCCATGGTGCCGTGTTCGCCGCTGTAGAACACGTCGTCGCCGTCGCCGCCGACCATCGTGTCGGCGTCCCAGTCACCGATCAACGTGTCGTTGCCGGCCCCGCCCATCAGGCTGTCCTTGCCGCCGCCACCGACCAGCAGGTCGTCGCCATCGTCGCCGTACAGCATGTCGTCGTCGGCGCGTCCGAAGATCTGGTCGTTGCCGGCGCCGCCATGGACGGTGTCGTTGCCGTTGCCGCTCTCCAGCGTGTCGTCCCCGGCCCCGCCCGTCACCGAGTCGGCGCCGTCATGGGCCCAGAACCACACGGGGTCGTTTCCGGCCACCATGGTGTCGTCGAAGTTCGAGCCGACCCAGCGCTCGACGTCGATGAAGGTGTCGCCCGCGGCGTCGCCCGTGCTGTTGCCCGGAGTCAGCAGGTCGAGCACGATCCCCGTGGTGGCGGTCTCGTAGGACGCCTCGTCGAAGCCGGCCCCACCGTTCAGCACGTCGGCACCCGCACCGCCGATCAGCGTGTCGTTGCCGCCGCCGCCGATCAGCGTGTCGTTGCCGGCCCCGCCCTCAATCACATCGGGCTCGTCGTCGCTGGTCAGCAGGTCAGGGCCCGCCGTCGTGGTGCCGGTCACGACCAGAACATGGTTCCAGCCCTCGACCGCCGCGAAGGGGGAGGGGGCGCCGACCGGCGCGGTGCTTTGGTCGAGCGTCCAGGAGGCACCCTGCGCCGCCGGACCGACCAGCCCCGAAGAGGCCGCGACCGCGGCGCCCGTGGCGGCTGCCAGCCGGTCGAGGAGGAGACGGCCTTCGGCGCCCGCACCGGCGTGGCAGGCATGGAGGTGGATCTCGGTGCCGCGCGCGTCCGGCCAGGAGCGGTCGAGCAGCGATCGCGCGTCCAGCGGCCGGGCGCCCAGCAGGACCCGCCCCG
>NZ_WHOR01000496.1:0-1321 GCF_013340925.1 Azospirillum formosense | reverse complement strand
GGGTGGGGGCTCCGAAGACCGAAGCCCCCGAACCCTCATTCCCCGAACACGCGCTTGAACACCATGTCGACGTTCTTCGTGTGGTAGGTCATGTCGAACATCGGGGCCAGCGTCTCGCGCGAGATGTGCTTCGCGACGTCGGCGTCCGACGACAGCAGGTCGAGGAAATTCCCGCCCTTCTCCCACACCTGCATGGCGTTGCGCTGCACCGCCTTGTAGCTGTCCTCGCGGCTCATCCCGGCCTGGGTCAGGGACAGCAGGACGCGCTGCGAGAAGACCAGGCCGCCCAGGTCGTCCAGGTTCTTCTGCATGCGCTCCGGATAGACCACCAGCTTGTCCATCATGCCGGTCAGGCGGGCCAGAGCGAAGTCCAGCGTCACCGTGGCGTCGGGGCCGAACATGCGCTCGACCGAGCTGTGGGAGATGTCGCGCTCGTGCCACAGGGCGACGTTCTCCAGCGCCGGGACGACGGCGGCGCGGACGATGCGCGCCAGACCGGTCAGGTTCTCCGACAGCACCGGGTTGCGCTTGTGCGGCATCGCCGAGGAGCCCTTCTGGCCCGGATGGAAATACTCCTCCGCCTCGCGCACCTCGGTGCGCTGCAGGTGGCGGATCTCCACGGCCAGATTCTCGATCGACGAGGCGATGACGCCCAGCACCGAGAAGTAGAAGGCGTGGCGGTCGCGCGGAATGACCTGGGTGGACACCGGCTCCGGCGTCAGCCCCATCTTGGCGGCGACATGCTCCTCGACCCGCGGGTCGATGTTGGCGAAGGTGCCGACGGCGCCCGAGATGGCGCAGGTGGCGATGTCGGCGCGCGCCTGGACCAGACGCTCCCGCCCGCGGGCGAAGGCGGCGTAATGGCCGGCCAGCTTCAGGCCGAAGGTCGTCGGCTCGGCGTGGATGCCGTGGCTGCGCCCGATGGTGACGGTGTTCTTGTGCTCGTAGGCGCGGCGCTTCAGAACGGCCAGCAGCTTGTCCATGTCGTCGAGCAGCAGGTCGGCGGCCTGGGTCATCTGCACGGCGAGGCAGGTGTCCAGCACGTCCGACGAGGTCATGCCCTGGTGGACGAAGCGCGCCTCCGGCCCGACATGTTCGGCGAGGTTGGTCAGGAAGGCGATGACGTCGTGGCGGGTCTCCCGCTCGATCTCGTCGATGCGGTCGATCTCCCACTTGCCGCGCTCCCACACGGCGGCGGCGGCCTCCTTCGGGATGACTCCCAGCTCGGCCTGCGCGTCGCAGGCGTGCGCCTCGATCTCGAACCAGATGCGGAACCGGTTCTCCGGCTCCCAGATGCGGGCCATTTCGGGGCGGGTGTAGC
>NZ_WHOR01000495.1:0-1359 GCF_013340925.1 Azospirillum formosense | reverse complement strand
TCGCCGTCCTGACGACGCTGAGCGCCACGACCCAGGCCATCCTGCCCAACTGGGTGCGCGGGCGTGGGCTGGCGCTCTACCTGACCGTCTTCAACGGCGCCCTGACGGCGGGCAGCCTCGGCTGGGGCGCGCTGGCCGACGCGATCGGCGTGCCGGCCACCCTGTGGGTCAGCGCCGCCGGACTGCTGGCCGTCGCGATGCTGTCCCGCGCGGTGCCGCTGCCGGAGGGCGAGGCCGACCTCACCCCCTCCAACCACTGGCCGGAGCCGCTGACCGCCGAGCCGGTGCGCAACGACCGCGGTCCGGTGCTGATCACCATCGAGTACCGGGTGGCCGCCGCCGACCAGCACGCCTTCCACGCCGCGCTGCGCCGCCTGTCGGAAGCGCGGCGGCGGGACGGCGCCTACGCCTGGGGAGTCAGCCAGGACTCCGGCGATCCGGAACGGGTGCTGGAGTGGTTCTTCGTCGAATCCTGGGCGGAGCACCAGCGCCAGCACCGCCGGGTGTCGCACGCCGACGCGGACGTGCAGAAGGAGGCGCTGGCCTTCCACCGCGGCGACGGGCCGCCGCGGGTGTCGCATTTCCTGGCGCTGGAGCACGGCGCGGGAAAGGCGTCGTGAGGCGCTGGCGCGGGGCGCTGGTCGCGGCACTGCTGCTCCAGTCCGCCCCGGCCCCTGCGGAGACCCTCGCGGAGACGCCGCCTCCCCTGACCAACAGCCGCTACGACGAGGATTACCGCTACCTCCTCGACCCCGCGGCGGGCAGCGGCGCCTTCTGGGAGCGCTTCAAGGCGATCCCGCTCACCCCCGGCGGCACGGTCTCCCTGTCCACCGGGCTTGAGGCGCGGCTGCGCGGCGAGGCCGTGCGCAACAGCGGCTGGGGTCAGGACGAGCCCAGGAACGACGCCTACGGCCTGTGGCGCCTGCTGCCCTACGCCGACCTGCGCGCCGGTTCGGCCCTGCGCGTCTTTGGGCAACTCGTGATGGCCGGCTCGGCGGGCAAGCTCGGGCCGGAGGGGGCGCCGGACGTCGACCGCGCCGACCTGCTGCAGGGCTTCGCCGACCTCTCCGTTCCGCTGGGGAGCGCGCAGGGCACGCTGCGGGCCGGGCGCCAGATGCTCGCCTACGGGTCGGAGCGGTTGATCAGCCTGCGCTACGGCGCCAACGTGCCGCGCGCCTTCGACGCGGTGACCGGCATCGTGCAATCCGGCCCCTGGCGGGTCGACGGCTTCCTCGGCCGCCCGGTCCGCGCGGCGCCCGACCTGTTCGACGACCGGCGCGACGGCGGGCGGTCCGCCTGGGGACTGTACGCGACGCGCGGCGCGGGCGCGGGCTGGGGCACGGGGCTGGACGCCTACTA
>NZ_WHOR01000494.1:0-1388 GCF_013340925.1 Azospirillum formosense | reverse complement strand
GCGGGGGCGGGCTGGACCGGCAGGGCCTGCGTTTCGGCAGCCTTCTGGGCGGCCAGATAGCGCGGGGAGAGGACGCCGAACCGGCGGGCCCACCAAGCGGTCAGGATCGGCGTGAGCAGCGAGGTGACGACGACGCTGGTGGCGACCAGGGCGGTGGCGGCCGGGGCGCTAGGCGCGAAGCTCGGCTCGATGGAGGCGATGATCGGCGGGACCGTCACGGCCGCACCGGCGGTGGAGGCGGCGCCGATGCCGGCGGTGCCGTTGCCCTTGGCCAGCAGGACGTCGGCGATGACCAGCGTGAAGCCGGTGACGGCGATGACCGAGAGGCCGAGGACGATGCCGAGCAGCCCGGTGTTCAGGATGACCGCGAAGTTCAGGTTGTTGCCGAGCGCGAAGGCGAAGAAGGGCACCATCACCGGCACGGCCTGACCGAAGAATTTGCGGAACTCCTGGTCCAGGTTGCCGAGCGCGAAGCCGATCAGGAAGGGCAGCAGGGCGCCGACCATGGTTTGCCAGGGGAAGGCGGCCAAACCGGCCAGACCCAGCGTCGCCATCGTCATGAAGGGGCCGGATTCCAGGCACATCAGGCAGAAGGCGCCGGATTCCTCCTTGGTTCCGTACTGCTGCATCAGCGCCATGTACATGCCGCCGTTGGTGTCGTTCATGGCGGCGATGATCGCCAGCACCGACAGGCCGGTGAAGAAGCCCGACGACACGCCTTCGTGCGGGATGAACCAGGAGGCGATGATGCCCATGGTGGCGGCGGTGAGGATCTTCACGGAGACGAGCACGCCGCTCTTGCGCAGGACCAGCGGGGTGGCCTTCAGGCTGATGCTGGCGCCGATGCAGAAGAACCAGACGGAGAGGATCGGCAGGGTGCCGGTGATCAGGCCGTTGGTGAAGGACCCGAAGAATTTGCCCGTGTTCGGCGCGAAGGTGTTCAGGCAGGCGCCGAGGAACAGGGGAAGGATCATCATGCCGCCGGGGATGCGGTCGATCCGGGATTTGATGTTCATAGTCGGTACTCCTGGGGCGGTCCGACTGGGCCGTCGATGAAAAGTCCGGGGTGGTGGCTGCCGGTTGCGGCGAATGGAGGGGGAGCGTGCCGCGCATCCCCAGCGGGGGCGGCGCCGGTCCGGTGGCCTTGGGGCCTGTCCACGGATCGCGCCGTCGATGCGGTGGATACTAGTATATCAGCGCTGCGAGGCAAGTCAGGAGAACTGCGTACCCCGTCGGATGACACTCTGTCGCACGTCCTGGGGTGGCGATTCGGCGCGGTCGTTCCCGCGCCCCGGAAGCGCCGCCGCCCTGTCGGAAAGCGCAAGCGTGGCAACGGCTTGCAACGCCTCGTGGACGCGGTGGTAGGCGGCCTCGATGCGCTGGGCGGC
>NZ_WHOR01000493.1:0-1434 GCF_013340925.1 Azospirillum formosense | reverse complement strand
CCACCACCGCCGCCACCGCCACCCGGCGGACGGCCCCCCGGATTCTGACCGCCACCACCCGGCGGAGGACCCCAGGGGCCGCCACCGCCGCCCCCTCCCTGATTGCTCCACGGCATTCCGTTCGTTCCCCTTCGCGCTCTCTCAATTCTTGGGACGGAAATTCCGGAAAACAAATCGTTTCCGGACCGTCCGATCCCTTTACCATTATTGTCCGCCGGCCCTATAGTGCCCATCCCATTCGGGGAAGGATTTCACCGACGGATATCCGCCAATATCGGGAAGGAAGCGGAGTTTTCAACCATGGCGCAGGTCAGCGAAGCTCAAGTCCTTGAAGCTCTGAGGACGGTTGTCGATCCGGAACGGGGCAAGGACGTCGTCAGCCTCGGCATGCTTTCCGGCCTTGTCGTGCGTGACGGGCACGTCGCCTTTTCGATCGAAGTGGACCCCAAGCGCGGCGCCCAGGCCGAGCCGGTGCGCCACGCCGCCGAGAAAGCGGTGGAGGCCATGCCGGGCGTCCTGTCGGTCACCGCGGTCCTGACGGCGCACCGCCCCGCCGGGCAGGGTGCCGCCCCGCAGCAGGGCCACGGGCATTCCCACGGCGGTCACTCCCATGGCGGCCAGGGGCACTCCCACGGCCACTCCCATGGGCAGCAGCCGGCGGAGCAGAAGCCGCTGGTGCCGGGCGTGAGGGCCATCGTCGCCGTCGCGTCGGGCAAGGGCGGCGTCGGCAAATCCACCACGGCCAGCAACCTCGCCCTCGCCATGGCGGCGAACGGGTTGAAGGTCGGGCTTCTGGACGCCGACATCTACGGCCCGTCCATGCCGCGCATGCTGGGCATCTCCGGCCGGCCGACCAGCCGCGACGGCAAGATCCTGGAGCCGATGGAGAACTACGGCATCAAGGTGATGTCGATGGGCTTCCTGGTCGCCGAGGACACGCCGATGATCTGGCGCGGCCCGATGGTGATGAGCGCGCTCCAGCAGATGCTGCGCGACGTGAACTGGGGCACGCTCGACGTTCTGGTGGTGGACATGCCGCCGGGCACCGGCGACGCCCAGCTCACCATGGCGCAGCAGGTGCCGCTGGCCGGGGCGGTCATCGTCTCGACCCCGCAGGACATCGCCCTGCTCGACGCCCGCAAGGGGTTGAACATGTTCCGCCGCGTGGACGTGCCCGTCCTCGGCATCATCGAGAACATGAGCTACTTCTGCTGCCCGAACTGCGGCCACCGCACGGACATCTTCAGCCACGGCGGCGCCCGCAAGGAGGCGTCGGACCTGGGCATGGAGTTCCTCGGCGAGGTCCCGCTGCACCTCGACATCCGCGAGACCTCCGACCAGGGCCAGCCCATCGTGGTGTCGCAGCCCGAGTCGGAACACGCGAAGGTCTACCGCGGAATCGCCAAACGCCTGTGGGAGAAGATCGCCGGCGAG
>NZ_WHOR01000492.1:0-1372 GCF_013340925.1 Azospirillum formosense | reverse complement strand
AGTTGTGTATAAGAGTCAGAAGAAGATCTGTGTGGCGTCGTGGACCTTGGCGCGGAAATCGGTCAGGGCGGAATCGCGCTCCGCCGGCAGGGCGGCGTAGTCGCGCAGCCAGTCCAGCCGCATGGCCCACGCCGCATCCTCCCCACGCGCCTCCGCCGCCGCGTAGTCGGCCATGAAGGTGGTCAGCCCCTCCGACCAATTTCCAGGCCAGTTCCCGTCTCCGCCGACACGCACCCCGTTGCCCCACCAGTTGTGCAGGATCTCATGGGGCAGCGACTGGGCGCGGATGAAGGGCAGCGGCATCACCTGCCGCCCGATGTAGGTCAGCCCCGGAAAGCCCAGACCGACCGGCAGCGGGGCCGAGAGGATCGCGAATCCGGCAAAGGGATAGGCGCCGATCCGCGCCGCCTGCGCGTCGATGGTCCGGGCGCTGAGGTCCAGATACTCGTCGGCCAGCGGGGCCTGTTCCGGATGGAAGTAGGTGCGCAGGCGCAATCCGTTATGCATCCGTTCCGTCACCTGCCACGCCCCGGCGAAGAGCGACGGCTCCTCGACGCTGCGCTCCTCCGCGAAGGTCGCGGCGTAGCCGGCACCATCGCGCGTCTCCTCGACCAGACGGCCCGTCGCCACCGCGACGAAGGGCGCCGGCACCCGGACCGACAGGCGCCAGGAGGGCGGCTCCGCCGCGCCGCTTTCGGGAGTCGGAATCCAACCGGTGCCGCCGGGCAGATAGGCGCCCTCCTCCCCGCCGCCGCCGCCCCGCGATTCCGGCGTCAGGGGCGGCAGCGTTCCGGCGTAGCGCAGGCGAAGCTCGCCGCCGCCCTCTGGCACGGTCACCGGCAGGGCGTTGCCACGCACCGCGACCGGCTTGCCGTCGAGGCGCGCTTCCCCCACCGCCAGCCCCGGCGCCAGCATCAGCCGGTGCGTCCCGGCGGGCAGACGCAGCCGGTCCTCCACCTCCAGCCGCCGCGCGGCGGGGTCCAGCGTGACGGTCAGGTCATGGTGCAGGCCGGCGGCCCAGCCGGGCGCGGCGGCGAGAATGCCGCAAAGGGCGAGGAGGAGGGTGCGCATGGCCCTGCAATATAAGGCTTGCGCTGCGCCGCACCAGCGTCGGCACGTCGGCGTTGCGGGGCTGCCTGCCCATACGCGCCAAACCAAGGGATGAGCGATCCACGGTCAGGCTCGGTCAGTTGGGCGAGGCACAAATTCGCAGCCTGCCACTCGGGCACGGGTGGGGAAAGGCAAAGCCCTTCCCCCTTCCCCTCACCCCACGGCGGGCAGCCGGTCCAGGAACTTGTCGAGCGTGATCGGGTACTCGCGCACCCGCAGGCCCGTCGCGTTGTGGACCGCGTTGGCGACCGCGGCACCCACC
>NZ_WHOR01000491.1:0-1500 GCF_013340925.1 Azospirillum formosense | reverse complement strand
CCGTGGAAGTTCATCGGCGAGGCGTTGCTCATCAGCTTGGGCGCCATCTTGGCGATGTTCGCCTCCTTGCGCGCCGACACGGCCGAGGTCCACTCCGACGGCGGCGGCGTCCAGCCCTTGGCCATGCCGGCGGTCAGCGCCGACACGCAGGACCCGATGTCGCCGACCAGCGGCGCCACGATCGCCACGTTGCTGTCCATCTCGCGCGGCTCGATGTCGATCTGGATGAAGGTCTTCGACCCCGGCTCACCCCAGGTCTTGCCCTTGCCGTGCGACAGCAGCCAGTTCAGCCGCGCCCCCACCAGGACCACCACGTCGGCGTCCTTCAGAACCATCGAGCGCGCCGCCCCCGCCGACTGCGGGTGGGTGTCGGGCAGCAGGCCCTTGGCCATGCTCATCGGCAGGAACGGGATGCCGGACTTCTCGACCAGCTCGCGCACCGCCTCGTCGGCCTGCGCGTAGGCCGCGCCCTTGCCGAGGATGATCAGCGGCCGCTTGGCGCCCTTCAGCACCTCCAGCGCGCGCGCCACCGAGTCCGGCGAGGGCAGCTGCGCCGGGGCGGCGTCGACCACCTTGACCAGCGAGCGGGCACCCTCGGCGGCGTCCATCACCTGCGAGAACAGCTTGGCCGGCAGGTCGAGGTAGACGCCGCCCGGACGGCCCGACACCGCGGCGCGGATCGCGCGGGCCACGGCGATGCCGATGTCCTGGGCGTGCAGCACGCGGAAGGCCGCCTTGCACAGCGGCTTGGCGATGGCCAGCTGGTCCATCTCCTCGTAGTCGCCCTGCTGGAGGTCGACGATCTCACGCTCCGACGAGCCGGAGATCAGGATCATCGGGAAGCAGTTGGTGGTGGCGTTGGCCAGCGCGGTCAGGCCGTTGAGGAAGCCCGGCGCCGAGACGGTCATGCACACGCCCGGCTTCTTGGTCAGGAAGCCGGCGATCGCCGCGGCGTTGCCGGCGTTCTGCTCGTGGCGGAAGGAGATGACCCGCAGCCCCTCGCCCTGGGCCATGCGCAGCAGGTCGGAAATCGGGATGCCCGGCACGACGTAGAGGTTCTCGATGCCGTTGAGCTTGAGGGCATCGATGACGAGCTGGAAACCATCCGTCAGCGCCGGTTCCGCATCGGTGGCGGCCGTGGCTTGGTTGTTGAGGACTGTGACGGCTGACATAAGGGTTACTCCTCCCCGACTCTTATTCGGTTCACGATCGGTCAATCGAGAAAATCGCAGTGCTGTTCGACATGGCGGGCCAGCCCCAGCGTGTGCTCGCGCACCCGCCGCTCGGCCAGGTCGGCGTCGCGCCGGGTCAGGGCGTCGATGATGTCGCGGTGCTCGACGATGGACGTCTCGGCCCGGCCGCCGCGGCGCATGGTGACGCGGCGGATGGCCCGCATGTGGATGAAGAAGCGGTCGGTCAGGTCGGCGATGAGCGTGCAGCCCGAGGCCTGGATGATCGACTGGTGGAAGGCGACGTTGGCGTCGGAATACTCCAGCACGT
>NZ_WHOR01000490.1:0-1513 GCF_013340925.1 Azospirillum formosense | reverse complement strand
TTGACTCATCTTAGTGCGTGCGGTGGCAGCAATGTGGTCTCGATATGGTGGTGAGTTGTAGTTGCCCCCGGTCCCTATCGGCTCTGTCGCTTGTGTCGTGTTTTCAACCAGAGGACGGCACACGACAGGCGCCGTAGGCCAGTGGGCGCGGAGACGCGTATCCGAGACAGGCCGGAGACCCGGCCCGGGGCCCCGCCCCCCCCCCCCCCCCCCCCCCCCGGGGTTCCCGCCAGGCCCGCCCCCGCCCCCCCCAGATGGCCCCCCGGGCCCCGCCCCCCCCCCTCCGCGGCCCCAATCCCCCCCGCCCCGGCCAGCGACCCCGCCAGCATCACCGTGGCGAGGCTGGAATGCACCGCCGCGGTCAGCGCCGCCGCGACGATCAGGGCGAACAGCGGCTCGCCGCCCAGCGCCTCCAGCATCGCCTGGACCAGCACCGATTCCCGGACCGGCAGGGTGGCGGCACCCAACAGCTTCAGGGCGAGCAGCATCAGCCCGATGCCGACGAGGATCCGGGCCAGCGCCCGCCGCCCGCGATGCTCGCCGCCCAGCGCGTGCAGCGCCCCGCCGATCAGCAGCAGGCTGGGGGACAGCCAGTGCAGGTCGACGGCGAGCAGCCGGGCGACGAGGCTGGTCCCGACGTCGGCCCCCAGCATCACCGCCAGCGCCATGGACGTCGTCATGAACCCCTGCCCGGCCATCGAGGCGGTCATCAGGGCGGTCGCCGTGCTGCTCTGCACCGCGATGGTGGCCGCGACGCCGGCCAGGAAGGCGGCCAGACGGTTGCGCGTGCCGTAACCGACCCAGCGGCGGACCGCCGCCCCACCCCACCGGAAGACGCCCGTCCGCACCAGCCGCAGCGCCCACAGCAGCAGCGCCACGGCGCCGAGGATGTCGATCAGGACCAGGGTGGGCGAGATGGCGGCGGTCGTGATGGTGGGCCTCCCGGCGTGTGGGCCTCAACAACAGGACGATGGAGAGTGGGGCGTCATGAAAACGTAACAATCGCAGGGCGCAACCTGATCCCCCGCGAAAGGCGTATCCCTTTTGCCGGGATGCGCCCTTTACCCCCGCGTCACCAGCCGGATGCCCAGCGCCACCGGCAGGATCCCCAGCAGGTCCCAGGGCTGCACCGTTTCGCCGAGCAGCGCCCAGCCGAACAGCATGCCGAGCGGCGGCATCAGGAAGTGATAAGCGCTGGCCTCCGTGGCGCTCGTCCGCTGCAGCAGGCGGAACCACAGCAGATAGCCGCCGATCGACACCACCAGCGCCTGATAGACCAGCGACCCGGCGAAACCGGCGGTCAGCCGGATCGACCCGGCATCCTCCAGCAGCAGCCCGAGGGGCAGCAGCGCCAGCCCCGCCGCCAGAACCTGGACCCCGGTGCCGGCGAGCAGCCCGGTCCGCGGCGCCAGCCGCTTGAACAGCAGCGTCCCCGCCGACAGCGCCACCAGCGCGCCGACCGCCAGCGCGATGCCCAGCGGCGCGTCCGCCCCGCTGCCCAGCCGCCCGCGCA
>NZ_WHOR01000048.1:0-27305 GCF_013340925.1 Azospirillum formosense | reverse complement strand
CACGCGTACTGTTATACACAAGATACGCACCCACTCGTACTCGTCACGGAGTGAATCGTCGCCATCGTCATAGGTGTAGAAGAGACAGCCCGTGCGCGTCGCCCGCTCCGGATCGTCGAGCCGTTCGAACAGCAGCGTCATCGCCGCCCGCCCGATCTCGTGGACCGGCTGTTCGATCACCGTCAGGCCGGGGCCGACCAGCTCCGTCCACGGCTCGTTGTCGAAGCCGGCCACCGCCAGATCGCCGGGGATCGTCAGCCCCAGCGTCCGCGTCGCCTTGACCACCCCCATCAGCAGCAGGCTGTTGCTGACCATCACCGCGTCCGGCATGGCGCCGGACCGCCGCGCCTCCGCCAGCCAGCGGGCGATCTCCGCCTCCGCCGCCTCCGCCGTCGGGGGAACGAAGCGGGCCTCCGCGTGCAGCCCGTGGGCGGCCAGCGCCGCCTGATAGCCGGCGTGGCGCTCCACCGCCGTGGTGCTGGTGTTGCCGAACAGGCCGGCGATGCGGCGGTAGCCCTGGCCATGCAGGTGATCGACCAGCAGGGCGGCGGCCTGCGGGTTGTCCAGCACCACCGAATCGAAGCGCCCGGCCGGCGCGCTGCGGTCGATCAGCACGACGGGAAAATCGAGGTCGGTCCGGTCGAGCCGGGCCAGCGTCGCGCGGGTCGGCGCGAAGATCAGGCCGGTCACCCGCTCCTCCTGCATCAGCCGCAGGTACATGGCCTCCCGCTCCGGGTTCTCGTCGGTGTTGCACAGGATCACCCGCATGCCGGCCTGGAAGGCGGCGTCCTCCACCGCGCGGCTGACCGCGGTGAAGAAGGGGTTGCGGATGTCCGAGACGATCAGCCCGATGGTCTGGGAATGCTGCGAGCGCAGCCGCCGCGCCGACAGGTTCGGGCGGTAGCCGGTGGCCCGCACCGCGTCCTCCACCCGCGCCCGCAGCGCGTCGCTGACCGGGCCGTTGCTCAGCACCCGCGACACCGTGGCGACCGAGACCCCGGCCTCACGGGCGACGTCCTTGATTCCGATGGCTTTGACGCTGTCGCTCATGATGATCCGGTCACCGATCCGTCGTGAAACTGTTTTTGAAATCGTTTCCATCCTTTAGGGCCATACGCCCGTCCTACACGGCACAGTCTGCCCGAAGGAGTGGGCTGATTCAATGCAAACTCCGTTGACACGACCCGATGTAATCGTTTTCAATAACAGCGCTGCAAGGACGACACCCAAGACCGCCCGGCGCCACACCGAACGGAGGAGACGGACCCGCCATGGCCCCCGACACCAACACCGCCCTCATGCCCACCGGCCTAACCACCGATCTGCTGCGGCCCGATCTGTTGCGGCTGAACACCAGCCCCGCCGGCAAGGAGGAGGCGATCCGCGAGGCCGCCCAGCTGCTGATCGCCGCCGGCTGCATCGATCCGGCCTACGCCGCCAGCATGCTGCGCCGGGAAGCGGTGGCGAACACCTTCCTCGGCCATGGCGTCGCCATCCCCCACGGCATGGTCGAGGACCGCGGCATGGTCCGCCGCAGCGGCATCGCCGTCCTCCAGGTGCCGGGCGGCATCGAATGGAATCCCGGCCAGACGGCCCATCTGGTGGTCGCCATCGCCGCCCAGTCCGACGCCCACATCGCCGTGCTGCGCCGCCTGACCCGGCTGATGCAGGACGAGGCGCGGCTGACCGCCCTGTTCACCGTCACCGACCCCGCCGCCCTCGCCGCCGCCCTCGGCGAGGACGCGCCCGTTGCCGCCCCCACCACGCCGGGCGGCGATCTGGCGGAGCGGTTCGACTGGGTGGTCGACTACCCCACCGGCCTGCACGCCCGCCCGGCCACCGCCTGGGTGGAGGCGGCGCGCGCCTCGGCCGCCCGCATCCAGGTCCGCCACGGCAATCTGGTGGCCGACGCCAAGGCGCTGGTGGCGCTGCTCCAGCTCGGCCTGCGCGCGGGCGACAGCGTGGTCGTCTCGGCGGAGGGCGATGACGCCGTGGCGGCGCTGGCCCGCATGAAGGCGACCATCACCCGCCTGACCGCGCGCGAGAAGGCGGACGCCGCCGCGGCGGCGCAGAAGGCCCGCGCCCCCGCGCGCGGCTGGACGCCGCCGAACCCGCTGCCCGCCGTTCCGGGAATCGCCGCCAGCCCCGGCCTCGCCATCGGCCCGGTGCATGTGCTGCCGCGCGCCGCGGTGTCCGTGCCCGACGAGCCGGTCCCGCTGATCGAGGGCGGCGACCGCCTGCACGAGGCGCTGAGCCTGACCCGCCAGAATCTGAAGGCGCTGGCCGACGACACCGCCCGCCGGCTCGGGCCGTCCGAAGCGGCCATCTTCACCGCCCATGCGGAGATCCTGAACGACACCGACCTCGTGACCCTGGCCTGCCAGCTCATGGTCGAGGGGCACGGCGTCGCCTGGTCCTGGCATCAGGCGGTGGAACGCACCGCCGCCGGGCTGGCCGCGCTCGACAACCCCGTGCTGGCCGGGCGCGCCGCCGACCTGCGCGACGTCGGCCAGCGCGTGCTGGCGCGGATCGACCCGGCGCTGCGCACCGGCGGCGCGCCGGACCTGCCGGACACCCCCTGCATCCTGATCGCCGAGGACCTGTCGCCCTCCGACACGGCGGCGCTGGACATGGCGCGGGTGATCGGGCTGGCGACGGCGCAGGGCGGCCCGACCTCCCACACCGCCATCCTGGCCCGCACGCTGGGCCTGCCGGCCATGGTGGCGGGCGGCGCGGCGCTGATGGAGCTGGCGAACGGCACCCCGGCCATCCTCGACGGGCAGAGCGGGCGCCTGCACCTGTCCCCCGCCGAGGCCGACACTGCCGACGCCCGCGCCTGGATCGCGCGGGAGGAGGCCCGCAAGGCGGAGGAGGAGGCCCGGCGCGGCCTGCCCGCCCGCACCCGCGACGGCCACGAGGTGGAGATCGGCGCCAACGTCAACCGGCCCGATCAGGTGGCCGTCGCCCTGTCGCAAGGGGCGGAGAGCGTCGGTCTGATGCGCACCGAGTTCCTGTTCCTGGAGCGCGGCGACGCCCCGAGCGAGGACGAGCAGTATGAGACCTACCGCGGCATGCTGACCGCCCTGGAGGGCCGCCCGCTGATCGTCCGCGCGCTCGACATCGGCGGCGACAAGCAGGTGCCGCACCTCCAGCTTCCCCACGAGGAGAATCCCTTCCTCGGCGTGCGCGGCGCTCGCCTGCTGCTGCGCAGGCCCGAGCTTCTGGAGACCCAGCTCCGCGCGCTTTACCGGGCGGCCAAGAACGGCGGTGCCCTGTCGATCATGTTCCCGATGATCACGGCGCTGGGCGAGGTGCAGGCCCTGCGCGCCGCCTGCGACCGCATCCGGGCGGAGCTGGACGCCCCCGCCGTGCCGCTGGGCATCATGGTCGAGGTTCCGGCGGCGGCCATCCAGGCCGACGTCCTGGCCCGCCATGTCGATTTCTTCTCCATCGGCACCAACGACCTGACGCAATACGCGCTGGCCATCGACCGCCAGCACCCCGAACTGGCGGCGGAGGCCGACAGCCTGCACCCCGCCGTCCTACGGCTGATCCGCCTGACGGTGGAAGGGGCGGAGCGGCACGGCCGCTGGGTCGGCGTCTGCGGCGGCATCGCCGGCGACCCCTTCGGCGCGGCCCTGCTGACCGGGCTCGGCGTGCGCGAGCTGTCGATGACGCCGCGCGACATTCCCGCCGTGAAGGACCGGCTGCGCGGCAGCGACCTGTCCGCCCTGAAGGAGGCCGCGCAACGGGCGCTGGAGTGCGAGACCGCCGACGCGGTGCGCGCGCTCGACGGAGATGCCTCATGAGCACGCATGAAGAAGACATCCGGCCCGTCGTCACCGTCACGCTGAACCCGGCCATCGACCAGACCATCACGGTGGAGGCGCTGCGCCCCGGCCATGTCCACCGGGCCAGCGCCGTGCGGCGCAACGCCGGCGGCAAGGGCGTGAACGTGGCGAGCTGCCTCGCCGACTGGGGCACGCCCGTCGTCGCCACCGGCCTGCTGGGCAGCGGCAATGCCGCAGCCTTCGAGGCGCTGTTCGCCGCCAAGGGCATCGCCGACCGCTTCGTCCGGCTGCCCGGGGAGACGCGCGTCAACGTCAAGATCGCCGACCGCGCCGCCGCCGACACCACCGACCTCAACCTGCCCGGCCTGACCGCCGACGCCGACGCGCTCGACCGCGTCCGCCGCACCCTGCGCGAGCTGGTGCTTCCCGGCACGCCGGTCCTGCTGGCGGGAAGCCTGCCGGACGGGCTGCCGGCGGACAGCTACGCGACGCTGACGGCGGACCTGCGCGCCCAGGGCGCCCGCGTCGTGCTGGACAGCAGCGGCCCGCCGCTGGCGGCGGCGCTGGCCGCCCCGGACCTGCCCTTCTGCATCAAGCCGAACCGGCACGAGCTGGAAGCCTGGGCCGGCGCGCCGCTGCCCGCCACCGCCGACCTTCTGGAGGCGGCGCGCGGCCTGCACCGCAGCGGCGTGGCGGTCGTGGTGGTCTCGCTGGGGGCGGACGGCGCGCTGTTCGTGGCCGACGGCCCGGCGCTGCACGCCCGGCTGCCGGCGGTCAACGCGCTGAGCACGGTGGGGGCCGGCGACGCCATGGTGGCGGGGCTGATCGCCGCCTTCGGGGCGGATCGGACGCTGGAGGGCGTCGCCCGCTTGTCCGTGGCCTTCGCCACCGCGAAGCTCGGCTGCTTCGGACCCAACCTGCCGGGGGCGGACGCGGTCCGCGCGCTGGCCGGACAGGTCGAGATATCAACGCTTTAATGAACGGGGAGCGGGCGACCGCTCGGGAGGAAACCATGGCGAACATGCTGGCCGTGATCGCGGCGGGCGATCTCAGCACCCAGGCCGTCCTGGCCGCCGAAGCGCTGCGCAAGGCCGCGGCGGCGCTCGGCCACACCATCCAGGTGGAGGTGCGCTCCAGCCTCGGCGTGCGCAACACGCTGCCCACCGGGGCGGCGCAGGGCGCGCAAGGCGTCATTCTCGTCGGCTCCGGCGATCTGGGCGAGGAGCGCTTCGCCGGGCTGAAGCGCAGCGCCGCGGCGCTCGACGCCGTGCTGCGCGACGCGCGGGCCGTGCTGGAGCAGGCTTTGGCTCCCGCCCAAGCTCCGGCGCAATCGGGCACGAAGAAGATCGTCGCCATCACCTCCTGCCCCACCGGCATCGCCCACACCTTCATGGCGGCGGAGGGCATCCAGCAGGCCGCCCAGTCGCTGGGCCACGCCGTGCGGGTGGAGACGCAGGGCTCGGTCGGGGCGCGCGACACGCTGACCAAGCAGGAAATCCGCGAGGCTGACGTCGTGCTGATCGCCGCCGACACGCAGGTGGACCTCGCCCGCTTCGCCGGCAAGCGCGTCTTCAAGAGCGGCACCAAGCCCGCCATCAACGACGGGCGCGCCCTGGTCGAACGCGCGCTGGCCGAGGCGCAGCCCCACGGCGCGGCTCCGGCGCTCGCCGACGGCGTGGCGGCGGCCAAGGTGGAGCGGACGGCGGCGCAGCGCAGCGGCCCCTACAAGCATCTGATGACCGGCGTGTCCTTCATGCTGCCCTTCGTGGTGACCGGCGGCCTGCTGATCGCCATCGCCTTCGCGCTTGGCGGCATCTACGTGTTCGAGGACAGCCAGCAGGGCACGCTGGGCAACGCGCTGTTCCAGATCGGGGCCAAGGGCGCCTTCGCGCTGATGGTCCCGGCGCTGGCCGGCTACATCGCCTTCTCCATCGCCGACCGGCCGGGCATCACGCCGGGCATGGTCGGCGGCATCCTCGCCGCCAACCTCGGCGCCGGTTTCCTCGGCGGCATCGTCGCGGGCTTCATCGCCGGCTACGCCACCAGCTTCCTCAACCGCAACATCCGGCTGCACAAGAATTTGGAGGGGCTGAAGCCGGTGCTCATCCTGCCGCTTCTCGGTTCCCTCATCACCGGCCTCGCCATGATCTACGTGGTCGGCGCCCCGGTGGCGGAGGCCCTGGCGACGCTGAGCGCCTGGCTGAAGGGCATGCAGGGCAGCAGCGCGATCCTGCTCGGCCTGCTGATCGGCGCCATGATGGCCTTCGACATGGGCGGGCCGGTCAACAAGGCCGCCTACGCCTTCTCCACCGGCCTGATCGCGTCCCAGGTCTACACCCCGATGGCCGCCGCCATGGCCGCCGGCATGGTGCCGCCGCTCGGCATCGCGCTCGCCACCAAGCTGTTCGCCGACCGCTTCACCCGGGAGGAACGGGAGGCCGGCAACGCCGCGGGCATCCTGGGCATTGCCTTCATCACCGAGGGCGCCATCCCCTTCGCCGCCCGCGACCCGCTGCGCGTCATCCCGGCGCTGGTGCTGGGTGCGGCGCTGACCGGCGCCATCTCCATGGGCATCGGGGCCGAGTTGAAGGTCCCGCACGGCGGCATCTTCGTCCTGCCCATCCCCAACGCCGTCACCCATCTGGCGGGCTACGTCGTGGCGCTGGTCGCCGGGACGGTAACGACGGCGGTGGCGCTGCGCGTCCTGAAGCGTCCGGTCAGTAGCGTGGTGACGGCGTAACAGCGCTGCGAATACATCGTCGAGATGAAAACGTTTACATAACCCCTGGACAGAACGCCTCGCCGGCCCTATCTTTGTTTTGCTGCCTCGGCAGCACGCTCTATAGGGCGTTTCCTCCCTAGACTCAGGCCACGCACGATTCCCGTGCGTGGCTTTTTTTCTATCCGGGGCCGGTCCCAAATCTCTCCCTTGCCCGGAGCGGGCGAACCTGAGAAGCCGGAGACGAAACGCACGAGGACCCGAATGCCCCGCAACAGACCGATCATCGCAGCGCTGGCCGCCACCGCGGCCCTGGCCGCCGGATGCACCGATGTGAAGGAAAGCCTTCCGTCCCGGACCGCCACCGAACAGCTCCTGATTTCCAGCGCCGCGGACAACGCCGCCAATCGCCTGCGGCTGGACCTGCCGGCGGACAAGCGCGCCTTCCTCGACACCGGAAATTTCGACGGCACCGACGCCAAATACGCCGCCAGCGCGATCAAGGAATCGCTGCTGCGCCAGGGCGTCCGCCTCGTCCCCGACCGGGCCGCCGCCGACACGATCATCGAGATCCGGCTGGGCGCCCTGTCGGTGAACCAGAGCAAAACGGTGCTGGGCATTCCCCCCATCACCCTGCCCGGCACAATCACCCTGCCGGAGGCGTCGGTCTACAGTTCGACCGAGAATCAGGCGGTCGCCAAATTCTCCGCCTTCGCCTACGACAATCAGAGCGGCGCCCTGGTCGCCTCGACGGAGCCGGCCTACGGCCTGTCGGGGGAGCAGAGCTACCGGGCGATGACGCTGTTCTCTTGGCGCACCTCGCCCCCCTACCCCGAAGAGACCAACTGACGACACCGACCGACGCGGGCATCTCCGCGCGAAATCCCGCGTTCAACCACTGCCATGGCCGCATTTTCTGGCGCGGCCGGGGGTGGGCGCGTAACATGCCGTGACCCCGCGGGGCGCGGCACCAGGGCAAAGGCGACGGCATCGTGGACGATCACAGGGCGGAGCGGGACGGCGGCGGCGCCCGGCGATCGGAGCGGCTGCTGCTCGCCCAGAAGACCGCGCTGGAACGGGCGATCGGCGGCGCCGGGCTGGACGAGGTGCTGGCCCTTCTGGTCCGGGCGGGCGCCGAGCAACTCGGCGCGCGCGCGGCCATATTCCTGGTCAACGAGGGCGGACTCACCCTGCGCTTCGGCGTGGCGGCGGGCCTGCCGGACGCTTACACCCGGGCGGTGGACGGGTTCGAGATCGGACCGCAAGCCCCCTCCTGCGGGCTGGCCGCCCACACCGGGGAGCGGGTGGTGGTCGAGAATGTCGCTCTGGACCCGCGCTGGGCGCCCTACCACGCGCTGACGCGGGAGCATGGCATCGCCGCCTGCTGGTCCACACCGATCCGCGCGGTCAACGGGACGGTGCTGGGCGCCTTCACCATCTACCACGCCACCCCTTGCGCGCCCGGCCCGCTGGACCTGGAATCGGTGGATCTCCTGACCCACACCGCCGCCCTGCTGATCGAGCGGGACCGGACGGAGCGGGAGCGCCAGTCCAGCGAAGCGCTGCTGTCCTCGGTTCTGGAGCATCTGCCGGTCGGTGTCGCCGTCTACGACACGCAGGGCCGCACCACCCGCAACAACCGGCTGATGCGCGACTACACCAACGGCTCGCTGCCGTCCGCCGACGACCAGGAAGCGCAGCGTTGGCGCGCCTTCCATTCCGACGGATGCCCGGTCGAGCGCAGCGCGTTTCCGGGCGCGCGCGCCTTGAAGGGCGAGATCGTGGTGCCCGGCATGGACTTCCTGCACCGCGCCGCCGACGGAACGGAGCATTGGACGCGCGTGTCGGCCGCCCCGCTGCGCGACGGCGACGGGCGGATCAGCGGTGTGGTCGCCGTGGTCAGCGACATCGACGCGGAAAAGCGGGCGGCGCAGGGCTTGGCCGCGGCGCTGGACGAGGCCCGCCGCAGCGAGCTGGTGGCGCACGAGATGAGCCACCGCATCATGAACAGCTTCCAGCTTCTGCACGGGCTGGTGTCGATGCAGACCGCCACGGTCACCGACCCGGCGGCGCGCAAGGCGGTGGAGCAGGCCTTCTCGCGAATCCAGGCGATGGCGCTGGTGCAGCGCCGCCTGTTCGAGGCGACGCGCAACGACCTCGCCACGCTCGACGCGGCCGACTATCTGCAACGGCTGGGGGAAAGCCTGACCGGCGCCTTCATCGATTCGGGCCGCTGCACCCTGGTCATCGACGCCGCGCACGGAATCCCGATGCCCGCCGCGCAGGCCTCGTCCATGGGGCTGATCGTGACGGAGATGGTGCTGAACGCCTTGAAGCACGCCTTCGGCGCGCACCAGCAGGGGACGGTGACGGTGCGGTTCGAAGCCTGCGGAGACAACCGGCGGCTGACGGTGACCGACGACGGGGACGGCCTGCCGGACGGCGCCGGCACGATGAAGCCCGCCGGATCGGGTCAGGGCATGGGCATGACGCTGGTGCACGGTCTGGTGCGCCAGCTCGGCGGAAAGCTGGAGATCGACCGCCCCAATCAGGGCGGCCGCCCCGGAACCCGCTTCGTTCTGACTTTTCCAGCCTGACCGTTCCAACGCGTCAGGCGTCGAAGCCACCGGATTCCGGGATGGCGCGGCGTCCTGATCCTTAGGCGACGGCTTCCATCGGCTTTTCCACCTTGCCGCCGAACCCGTTCTCCAGCGCCCAGATCGCCGCCTGGGTGCGGTTGGAGGCGTTGATCTTGCGCAGCAGGCTCTTCAGGTGAACCTTCACCGTCGCTTCGGTGATGTTCAGATGATTGGCGATCATCTTGTTGCTGTCACCCTGCAGCAGGCGCTCCAGGATCTGCGTCTCGCGCTGGGACAGGCCCTTGGCCGCGGTCGGGCCGTTGGCGCTGGTGTTGGCGCCGGCCTTGCCGGTGATGAGGAGGGCGGCGAGGTGGGTCGGGAAGACCTTTTCGCCGATCATCACCAGACGCAGCGACTGCGCCAGAGCGGCCGGGGAAATGTCCTTCATCAGGAAAGCGTCGGCGCCGGCCTGGATGGCGTTGGCCATTTCCTGGGCGTCGAGGTGGCTGGCCAGAAGGACGAGCCGCGCGGTCGGATACTGCTCCCGCAGGACGGTGACGGCCTGGACCGTGCCGTTGGCGGAAGCCGGGTCCATCATGATCAGCTCGGGCGTGTCGCCCTCCATCATGCCCGGCGGCGGTACGTCGCTGAAACTGGCGGCCTCTTTCGTGATACGGAACTCCCCTTCCGAGAAGAGGGCCTTCATGCCTTCGCGGAAAAGTTTGTTGGCGTCGATCAGAAAGATGGAGACCGATTGCATCGTCCAGTCACTCTCGAAGGTGATTGAGATGAGCAACCCTACCCTATCGTTGGCGGGCCGGCTACCCGTCCGTTAGTAGAATATTAACCAATGAAGTCCGAGGCATGTCCTCCCATCGGGCATATGCCCCACCCCGGAAAGCCGGTCCAGGTCGCTCCCGGATGCCTGGAAACTCGGAAAAACCACGCCTAAACAGGCCACTACCCATTTTGCGCGGGAATCGGACGCCGTCTCGTTAATATCACGGCAACCATAATCGGCCATTGGTACAGTCATCGTAATTCATCGCTTGGATGGGTGCCCGACATGCCGATGGTGTCCATGTGGAAGAAGATCAGTCCGTGTCACTTCGTGATGCAGGACTGTCATCACCGCCGGATCGAAATCCGTTACCACGCCACCGGCTCGCAGAGCGGCTGGGGCGTCTACGCCGACGGGACGCTGGTGCAGCAGCGCGCCGCCTTCACCGAAGCGCGCGGCATTGCCATGGGGCTGGCGACCGGTTCCTGAAACGGGCCCTGCCCGCCTGATGTCACAGCGCGGACATCGGGCGGTTAACCGGCTCTTGAGACTGTTCCGCGCAGGATGGCCTTCGTCGCAGGAGGCCGTCATGACGTTCCGCCCACTTCCCCTTGTTTGGCGCCGGTTCGCGCTCTGCGCCCTTCCCGGCCTCATGGGGATCGCCTTCTGGGCCGCGCTGCAACCGCAGTTGGCGCCCAGCGGCCTTTACGGCTTCGACAAGCTGGTGCACGCCGGGGCCTTCGGGCTTCTCACCCTGCTCGGCATCCTGGCCAGCGCCAGCCGGCGCGCCGCCGTTCTTGCGGTGCTGGCGGTCTTCGCGCTCGGCGCCGCCATCGAAGTGGCGCAATCCTTCGTCCCGGGACGCGAGGCCAGCCTGTCCGATCTGGCCGGAGACGCCGTGGGGATCGCCCTGGGAATCATGACCGTCCGGCTGGGACATCGCGCCGCCGACCGCGCGCGCCGCGCGCGCCATGGAATAGTCACGCAGCCCGCGGCGTTTGCGTCCTTACCGGAGTGAGGGGACGCAGCGTCCGGATAAACAATCCCGAGCAGCCTCCTCCGTTTTTGGTTTTGTTCGTCTACCGAACTATGCTATGCCGAAAGGCAGGACATCTGGAGTAACGCTTATGGACTGGCATAACGAAAAGGCTAAGACCGGCGCCCGCGCCCTGGAATCCGCGTTCGGCGTGATGCTGACGGTCTGCGAGGCCACCGACGGCTGGTGGAACTGGCACGCGGAGCATGAGGGGCTGAGCTGGACCCCCGACGCCCGCTGGTTCGCCACCCGCCGCGAGGCGCAGGACGCGGCGGAGGAGTGGGCTTCCACCCTGGCGCCGCAGCATCTGGGCTTCCTTCACCGCGCGGCCTGACACCGCAGGCCGGTGCGATCGGGGCGGTGCCGTTGACCCGCCCCGCGTCCGCTTCCACAATGGCCACCGTGCCAAGGCGACGGGAAGCGGCTGCGATCATCCCTTGGGACTGTCGATCAGGCCCAGGACGGTGACGAGATGCAGCACGAGACGCTTCCCCTTCCCGGACTCCCGCTTCAAAAAGCCTTCCTGCCACCCGGGGCCACTCTGGTGGCGGTTGGAACCGGCGCGGGGCGCTGGACGGCCTCCGCCGCCCATGGCCGGAAATGCTTCGCCCTGCCGTCCTCCCCGCCGGGACTTGACGCGTGGTGCGGTCCGGTCGGGCCACGCCACGTCGACTGGCTGGTCCTGGACGGCTGCGGCGACGCCCTGGCGGTGCTGGACGGTGCCACCGACCTGTTGCGCCTGCGCCGCATCGACTTCCTCCAGTTCGAGGAGGCGGAGGCCGGTCGGCAACTGGCCGCGCTCTACGCGCGCCTGCAGGCCAACGGCTATTCGCTGTTCCGCCTCGCCGACCGCAATCTGGAGTTCCGCGGCACGCCGCCGGAGGACGGGCGCGGCGGCACGCACATGGTGGTCGCCCCCCGCCACTGGAACCGGCTGTTCGCGCGCAGCCAAGGCATGTTCCGCTACAAGGACCTGTTTCCCCGCCATGGAATCGTGCCGCGCGGCATCATCCATGTCGGCGCCCATGAGGGCGAGGAATACGCCAACTACCGTGAGGCCGGCGCCAACCGCGTCCTGTTCGTCGAGGCGGACCCGGCGACCTTCGCCACGCTCCAGGCCCGTTTCGCCAGCGACGGCGACGTCGTCTGCCTGAACGCCGCGGTGTCCGACCGGACCGGGCGGGCGCGCTTTTCCCGCATGTCGAGCCGCCAGTCCAGCTCCCTGCTGGAGCCGACCGGCCATCTGACCGTCTATCCTCACATCACCGTCGACGAGGTCTTCGAGGTGGAGACCCGGACCCTGCCGGACCTGCTGGCGTTCCACAGCCTCGCGCCGGAGGCTTTCAACGTGCTGGCGATCGACGCGCAGGGGTCGGAGTGCCGGATTCTCACCGGCTGCCGCAGCCTGCTGCCCCGATTCGACGCGGTGGTGACCGAGGTGAGCTACGCGGAACTGTATGAAGGCTCGGGCCTCGCCGCCGACGTGGACGACATCCTGTTCGCCCACGGCTTCGACCGCGTCGCCGAGACCAGCCCCTACCATCACAGCTGGGGCGACGCGCTCTACGTCCGCCGTCCCCGCTGACGGCGGTCAGGGCAGCAGGACCGGCCCGTTCCAGGGATCGAAGGGCACCAGCCGCGCCGTCTTGCGGTCGGGACGCAGGGCGGCGCGCAGCGTCGGGTTCAGCATCGCCGCCGTCACCGAGAAGGAGCTGTTGGACACGGCGACGTGGTCGGCCCGCGACAGAATCCAGTGGTCGGTGAAGAACTCCGCCCCCGGCAGCGGCGCGCCCAGATCGCCGGCGAGGACGGGGCGGTAGCGGGCGAAGCGGTCCGCCAGCTCCGGCGCGTCGGTGGCGAGATAGAGCACCGGCCGGTCCAGCGTCGTCCACAGATCGGCCAGCCAGTCGAGATACCAGCCCTCCGGCGCGATCCAGAAGCGGTCGTTCCGGCCGAAATCGCCGCGGCGCAGATGGATCGCCACCAGGGTCCGCCCGCGCGCCCGCAACCCGTCCAGCGCCGCCGCCGCGCGTTCCGCCACCGCCCCGACCGGCGTGAAGAGGGCGCGGAACCGCGCGCGATAGGGGGCCAGCGACGTGGTTTCGCCGCAGAAATAGCCGGCCACGTCGTGACCGCCCGCGCCCGACAGCGCCCGCCCGTCCAGCAGCGCCGGGACGCCGCAATCCTCCTCGTGCAGGCTGGGCAGCGGCGGGCCGGGAAGCGGGTCGTCCAGGCCGTAGAGATGGCGACCGATCCACTCCGGCGTTTCCAGCTCCATCCCGTTGCGCTCCGCGCAAACGCGCAGATACCCATATTGCAGGAGCTGGTTGCCGAACCGCCCGGCATTTCCGAGCGTTGACACCGACAGGCGCCGCTTGCCCGACGCACGGCGCGGGAGCGGGGCGTCGCCCACGGCCCGGCGCAGCAGCAGCATCGCCCGGCGGGAGAAGCCCGTGCCGATGCCCGGTGCGGCGGCGATCGCCCGGTCGTAGAGGTCCAGCGCCTCGCGGTCGGCCCCTTGCGCTTCGCGGACCGCGCCGGCCAGCAGCAGGCCGGTGGGCAGGCCGGGGGCGAGCCGCAGCGCCCAATGCGCGCAGCGGCTGGCCCGCGCCGCATCACCCCGCCGCAGCGCGGCGCGGCCGTGCGCCACCCAGGAGTCCCCGTCGTCCGGGCGCGCAGCCAGCGCCCGTTGCAGCAGCGCCGCCGCCCGCTCCGCCAAGCCGGCGCGCTCGCACAGCCGGCTAAGCTCGGCCAGCGCCGCCGCGTCGCCGGGACGCAGCCGGCCGGCGCGGTCCAGCGCCCGCCCCGCCGCCTCCAGGGCGTGCACCGCGTCGAGCGCCGCACCGAGGGCGAGGTGCAGCGCCGCCGAGGCCGGGTCGAGCGACAAGCCGCGCCGCACCGTCGCCAGCGCCGGGCGCGGCTTCTCGGCGATCTGCTGGGCGGCGGCGAGCCGGACCAGCAACCCGGTGTCGGTGGGCGTTGCCAGCGCCGCGCGCCGGCCCGCGACGACCGCCGCGCCGCGCTGCCCCAGGTCGTTGTGCAGCAGGCACAGGCTCGCCCAACAGCCTCCGTGTGCTGGGTCCAGGGCCAACGCCGGACGAAGCGCGGCGACGGCCCGTTCCGTCTGTCCAAGCGCCTGCCATGCCTCCGCCTCGGCCATGCGGGCTCGCAGCAGCGTCGGGTCGAGCCGGGCCGCGCGTCGAGCCAGCCGGGCGGCCTCATGCAACCGTCCGAGCGTCTTGACTGCCATCGCCGCGTCGAAGGCGGCGGAGAGGTTTTGCGGATCGAGGGCCAGCACCCGTTCGTAAAGCGCTGTGGCGGAGGCCAGGGCACCGGAATCGAAGGCGGTCTCGGCCAATAGGCGGAGCGCCGGGGCCAGCCGCTCCGCCGCCTCCCCATGATCCGGCTGCAGGCGCAGCGTGGCGAGCCAGCTCGCCGCCGCGTCCGCGGTCCGTCCGAGCGCGTTCTGAACCTTGCCAAGGTTGAGATGGTAGGTCGGCGATGCCGGATCGCCGGCCACGGCGGCATCGAGATGGTCGAGCGCCGCCGCAACCCGCCCGGTCTGGGCGAGCAGCAGCCCCATCAGATGGCTGGCGTCGGGATGGCCGGGAACCGCCTCCAGAATCCGCCCATAGAGGGCCTCCGCCTCCGCCACGCGCCCGGCGATGTGATGGTCGAGCGCGATGGACAGGGCTTCTGAGACGGTGGCCATGAGCCGGGGCAATCCGCGTGGGGCTGCTTCGGGATGGCGCCACAGTGGCCGGGCCACCCCGGACTGTCAACCGCCGGACGGGACGTTGGAGCGTAAATCGCCGAAGACCGGTGGTGTCAGGGCTCCGGACCACACGACCGTCTCCCGGCGCAGCGCCGATCTGGCGGTCGCGGCGGCGCTGACCAGCACGGGCGGGCCGGTCGGCGTGGTCGCCCACGGTCCTGACGCGGAGGTGATCATCCCGCCGCGCGCGGGCGCGGTACCGAGCGACACGGCCGGAGAGTCCCCCAGCCACCTGCGCGAGCGCTCTCCGTTCCACCGGCTCCTGAACGACGACGACGTCCAGGCCTGCTCTGTGACGCCTGGAACGCTCTCACCGCCACACCGGAGCGCCTACGCGCCCTCACCCGTTAACACCCCAAAGCGGATTGCAATCCGCTTTGGCTCCCATGTGCCAGTGCTTAAGCTCGGCGGTGTTAGAGGCTTGGGTCGATGACCGTAAAGCGGAGGTCCTGTGCCATCGCATCCAGAACGAGGATGCTGTCCCCGCCTCCGAGATCGACATGCACGTTCCCCCCCGACTCGATGACGTGTTCCGCCCGCCACGCCGCCGTACCGATGTCCTGCCCGAACCCCTTCAGAATGATGACGTCCAGCAGCGGGTCGAAGGCGGTCAGCACATCAGTGCCGCTGCCTGGGGCGAAGAAGAACTGGTCGCTCTCGCCGTCCCGTTCGGCAAGCAACACATCATCGCCGACACCCCCATCCACGATGTCGCGCCCAGCCCCTGGCATGAGGACATCCCGCCCGGACATGCCATAAAGGCGATCCGCGCCTTCCGCCCCGTCGATGACGTCTGCGCCGGCGCCGCCGTTCAACCGGTCGTCCCCGGCCCCGGCGAAGATGCGGTCGTCACCACCCAATCCATGAATCCGGTCAGCACCATCTCCGCCCAGCAACGTGTCGTTGCCTTCAGACCCTCGGCGGATGCCGTCCGGTGCTGCGATGACACCGAGCAGCTTGGCCGTGTGATCCCAGTAGTCGTTCCCTATTCCAGGGGGGAACTCCGCGAGTACGATGGTGCCGTCCGTCGTGCCATCGGACAGGAAGAACCGATCGGTTTTGGCGGCGTAATCACGATCGAACCCCAGCATGTGGCCATCAAGGTCCCCGAGGAGCTTGTCGCCGAAGGCTCCCCCCGATGTGTCCTGCACCGTGTGAGTGCCTTCGGGCGTGCCATCGGTCACCCACAGAGCAGCGGGATTGGCTCCGCTCTGTTCCGTCAGAAAGAAGGCCCGGCCGCCGGCAATCTCAATGTCCTGGTACATCCAATCATTCTGATGAAGTTCGGCGGTCCCCCCAGGCGTGCCATCGCTCGCCAGAAGGCGTTGCGAGCCCGACCAATAGCTTTCGTCTAGGAAGAGAAGGCGATCTCCATCATCGCCGGGCAGCCCCGCATCGAGCCATCCGAGCGGGTTGGCGAGTTCCTGGCTCGGCAGGAAGCTCACCTTGCCAGTCGCCTCCTCCAAAATACCGATCAGCGAGGCAGAACCTTGTTCCACCCGGTAGACATCCATGTCGGTCGTGAACACCACATGGCCGTTACGCACGCCGGAAATCCGCTCAAGGTCCCAACCCTGCATGGTCAGGTCGCCAAGGTGGCGCGTGCCCTCGGACGTGCCATCGGTGACCCAGAAGGTGGAATGACGGACGGCGGTAGGCCACTCTGTGCTCCCGGTCCAGTCGATGACATTCGTGACTGACACCACGATCCCCTCGGGCGAGGAGGAATAGCGGACGGCCCCGCTGTCGGGGATGAGGTTCGCAAACGCCGTCGCGGTGCCGTTGGCATTGACGAAGGTGAGCTTGGAAGGCCAGGACACCGCCCCCTCGTGAAAGGCCAGCCCCCCATCATTCATGCCGACCAATGTGATGCCATAGGACCAGGAGGGGAGCGGCGCCATTTCATGGAAGAGGAGGGTTCCGGCGGCGGTTCCGTCGGAGCTCCAGATCCCATCCTGGGTGTCACCGTCTGCGTGCAGGTAGATCCGGCCGTGTGCAGCGGTCAACGCCGATGGGGAGGACCCTTGTGTTCCCGGCATGAGGTCAGCGACCATCCGCGTCCCCGCCGCGGTTCCGTCGCTCACCCACAGCTCGCGGCCGTGAAGCCCATCGTCCGCAGTGAAGAAAAGCTGGTCGCCGACCACGGTCAGGTCGTCCGGGGCGCCTGATGCGGCGCCGGCCGCAGCGTCGAACATCCGGGTCCCGTTGCTGGTGCCATCCGAAACCCAGAGTTCGCGTCCGTGCAGGCCGTCGTCGGCGGTGAAGAATATCTTACCGCCGGCAACGACAGCGTCCTGGGGAGCGCTTCCCTCCTCGCCGGGTCTTATGTCGGCAACAAGGCGCGTTCCCAACGGCGTGCCGTCGGTGACCCAGGGTTCAGCGCCCGTGTTCTGCATCGTAGCTGTAAAAACAGCGATCTTCGTGAGTGACATGCTCCCTCCAATCGGATGAAGCATTGACCAAAATATCGGGCGTCGCGGAATGACAATTTTGGGGTGAACGCACCACCAGCATAGTCAGATTATTTCATCATTATAGTACAGCTAATATTGTAATGTTTATAGTGTGCAATACGGTTTCATTTCATCGAAGCGCAGAAGCACGTCATGGCATGGGGATGCTTAAGTCGCACCATTCGGTGTTCCAAATGATGTATCCGAGCATCGAGTCGCCAAACCATATCGTTTCAAGAAGCAACCTTCTTCCTGAAGCTGAGGCTTCCCGTGCGTGCCATCGGATCCGCCAGCTCATGCCTGGGCAACCACAACTGGTGGGATTTTGCAACGGAACTGACTTTTATGTCCAAAGGGGCTTCGTAACGTAAGGGCGCTCTTTGATAATAAGAATAGTTCGCATTATGGGTTCGATGCGGCTATACCGGTGCGGCCGGCATCCCAGGCGATGGCCCTGCGGGCGCTGGTTTCTTCGCACCCGTCATTCCGCGCATCTGTGACCGACACCCTCCGCCCACCGCTGCCCGACGACACCCATTCCCGGGGCGCCCGATGACCGGCTCCGTCGGCGCTTGGGCGCGCAAGATCGCGGAGTTGTTCGATGCGCATCGCCTGCGCGTCGAGCGTGTCATCGCGCGGCGGACCGGGGATCCGCAAACGGCGGGCGATCTCGCGCAGGATGCCTTCCTGCGGCTGGCCCGGCTGCCCGATGGCGAGGCGATCCAGAATCCGGCCGGCCTGCTGTATGTGGTGGCCGACCGCGTGGCGTTGGACCATTGCCGGGCTGCCAAGCGCCAGCGCCTGCGTGAGGCCGGCCCGCCCGACGAGCAGTTGCCCTCCTCCGGCCCCGGTGCCGACATGGTGGTCGAGCGGAACCAGACCATGGCCCGGCTGCGCGGCGCCATCGACTCCCTGCCGCCCAAAACCCGGGACGTGTTCCTTCTCTACCATGTCGAAGGTTTGTCCTACCGCGCCATTGGTGAACGGCTTGGCATCTCCCCCCGCACGGTGGAGTACCATCTGCGCACGGCGCTGGAGCAGTGCCGCGCGCACATGAGGCGGCGTCCGCTGCGATGATGGGCCGGGCCACGGTCCCGGCGGGTGATTTTCTTTGAGGGATCGGCCGCCCTCGACCGTCTATCCAAACACGAGACAACAGGAGCGCTCAGCGGGACGCGATGGATCATCAGGATGGGCAGCGCAGCGAGCCGGCATACGGCGGACCGGACGAAGACCGGCTGTTCTCGGAAGCCACCGCGTGGCACTTCCGCCTGCAATCCGACGACGTCAGGCCGGCGGAGCGTGCCGCCTTTGCCGAATGGCTGGCCCGCAGCCCGACTCACTCCCACGCTTGGGCCGGTCTCCAGACCTTGCTTCACGACTTGAAGGAGCCCGCCCGCTCCGCTTATGCCGGGTTACGCATCGCGTCTCCCCGCCCCCCCGCGGCGGCCGGCATCCGGCGCCTTGCCGCGGCGATGACGATCCTGCTGGTGGTCGGCGGCCTCGGTGCCTGGCACGGACCGACGCTGTACCAGAACGCCGTCGCGGACCAGGTGACTTCGGCCGGACAGCGCCGGACCTTGACGCTGCCGGATGGCTCCACGGTCGACATGAACGGCGACACCGCACTGGCGCTCGATTATCGAGATGGCGAGCGGCGCGTCCGGATTCTGCGCGGCGAGGCGTGGTTCCGGGTCACGCGCGACCCCGACCATCCCTTCGTCGTCGATGGCGGGGCGGGTGCCGCCCGTGTGCTGGGAACCCAATTCAGCGTCCGGCGCGAGGACGACCGCACGACGGTCACCGTGGGCGAAGGGCTGGTTGAGGTCGTCGCCCATCGGAACGCCGACGGCAACGCCCCCTGGCCCGACAGCGTCCGCCTGCACCCGGGCGAGAGCGCGGAGGCCGACGCCAACGGCCTGACCGGGCCGGGGGCGGTGGACCCCGCCGTCGCCTTCGCGTGGCGCCAGGGCCAGATCGTCTTCCGCCAGCAGTCGCTTGCCTCCGTCATCGCGGCTTTGAACCGGCAATGGCCGGGCCGGGTGATCCTGCTGAACGACGAGGCGGCGGAGCGCGTCGTATCCGGCGTCTTCGCGCTCGACCGGCCGGACGCCGTGCTCGATGCGCTGGAGCGCGGCCTCGGCGTGCGCGCCACCCGCATCACCCCCTACCTGACCCTGCTCCGCTGAAAAAATTATAGGGACCTGAAAAAAACTTCCCAGGGTTCTCCGCACGCCCGTCGTCATGTCCGGGAAAGGAGAGAATGAGACGCAATTGCAAAAAAGGCGGCGCGCTCTCTCACCGGACGACAGAGGCGAGCGATGACATCGGTGAAGTGTGAAGCGACGGGTGTGACGAACGGACGCCGGGGCAGCCGGTTGGGGTGCGCGTCCACGGGGCGGCTCCCGAGGGCGTTCCTGGGGCGGCTCCTGGCGACGACAATGCTGATCGTGCCGGGCCTTCCGCTGTCCGGTGTTCCCGCAGCGATGGCGCAGTCGATCCCGGCCGGGCCGGTGACCTTCGCCATCGCACCGCAGTCGGTGGACGGGGCGCTTGCCGCCTTCTCCACCGCCACGCGCATCCAGGTGCTGACCCCCGGTGTTATGACCCAGGGCGTCAATTCTCCCGGCGTCAGCGGATCGATGACCGCGCGCGAGGGGCTGAACCGTCTGCTGTCCGGCACCGGGCTGGCCGCCCGCTTCCTCAACGCCGAGACCGTGACGGTCGAACGCGTGGCCGCCGGCGACGCCGTCCTGCTCGATCCGGTGCAGGTCGAAGGAAGCCGGGGCGCCACCGGCCCCGGCGCCCTGCCCCCGGCCTACGCCGGCGGTCAGGTGGCGCGCGGCGGGCGCATCGGCGCGCTGGGCAACCAGGACGCGATGGACGTCCCATTCTCCATCACCAGCTACACCGCCGAAACCATCCGCAACCAGCAGGCGGACACCATCGCCGACGTTCTGGCCAACGACCCGGCGGTGCGCAGCAGCCTCGGCTACGGCAATTTCTCCGAAAGCTTCGTCATCCGCGGCTTCCAGCTGGCGGGGGAGGATCTGTCGGTCGACGGCCTCTACGGCACCGCTCCGCGCCAGATCGTCGCCACCAACATGTTCGAGCGGGTGGAGGTGCTGAAGGGCGCCAACGCCTTCCTCAACGGCGCGGCCCCCAGCGGGTCCGGCATCGGCGGCGGCGTGAACCTCGTGCCCAAGCGGGCGGAGGACGACCCGCTGACCCGGCTGACCGCCAGCTACGCCATGGACAGCCGGTTGGGCTTGGCGGCCGATGTCGGCCGCCGGTTCGGCGACGCCAAGCAGTTCGGCGTGCGCGCCAACGCCGCGGTCCGCGGCGGCGACACCGCCATCGACGGCGAGGAGCGGACGCTGAGGCTCGGCTCCCTGGCGCTGGATTACCGCGGCGAGCGCGCCCGCGTGACGCTCGACGTCGGCACCCAGACCCAGCGGGTGGAACAGGGCCGCCCCGTGGTCTATGTCGGCAGCTTCGTCCCGGCGGTGCCGTCGGCCTCGCAGAATTACGCGCAGCCCTGGAGCTATTCGCGGATGCGCGACACCTTCGGCCAGATCCGCGCCGAATACGATCTCCTGCCCAACCTGACCGCCTACGGCGCCTTCGGCCTGCGCAGCATGCGCGAGGACGGCGACTATGCCTCCCCCACCATCACGCGGCCCGACGGCACCGGCACGGTCCGGCGCCTGACCGTCCCGCGCGAGGACGACACCGTCACCGGCCAGGCCGGCGTCCGGGCCGACCTGCAGACCGGCCCGGTCCGGCACCAGCTGAACGCCGGCGCCTCCGCGCTGCGGACGACCAACAACAACGGCTTCGAATTCGGCACGACCTCAACCATCAACCTCTACACCATGGTCGGCCTGCCGCGCCCGGTGACGACCTCGGCCAGCGGCATGGTCGGCGATCTGCCGAAGGTCAGCGAGTCGGTGCTGCGCAGCGTCTACGCGTCGGACACCGTGTCGATCCTGAACGACCGGGTGATGGTCACCGCCGGCCTGCGCCAGCAGAACATCCAGGTTCGCGGCTACAACCGGGCCAACGGCGCCCGCACCTCCGATTACGACCAGTCGGCGCTGACGCCGGTGGTCGGGCTGGTGGTGAAGCCGGTCGAGGAACTGTCGCTCTACGCCAACCGGATCGAGGGGCTGGCCCAGGGACCGACCGCCCCGTCCACCGCGGCCAACGCCGGAGAGATCTTCGAGCCCTACCGGTCGGTCCAGTACGAGGTCGGCGGCAAGCTGGACTTCGGCAGCTTCGGCGGCTCGCTGTCGCTGTTCCAGACCACGCAGCCCAGCGGCGTCACCGACCCGTTCACCCGCGTCTACAGCGTGTCCGGCGAACAGCGCAACCGCGGCATCGAGCTGATGCTGTACGGCGAACCGGTGCAGGGCGTCCGGCTGCTCGGCGGCGCCACCTTCATCGATCCGGAGCTGAGCGACACCGGCAGCGCCGCGACCGAGGGCAAGGACGCCGTCGGCGTGCCGCGCCGCCAGTTCAACGCCAACGTCGAATGGGACCTTCCCTTCCTCCCCGCGTCCTTCCCCACCGTGACGCTGACCGGGCGCGTGATCCACACGGGATCTCAGTATCTCAACACCGCCAACACGCTGAGGATTCCCAGCTGGACCCGCTTCGACGTCGGCGCGCGGATGATCGCCGACGTGCAGAACCGTCCGGTCACCATCCGGGCGGCGGTCGAGAACGTGACCGACAAGGCCTATTGGGCGTCGGCCTCCGGCGGTTACCTGAGCCAGGGCAACCCGCTGACCGCCAAGCTGTCGGTGTCGGTCGATTTCTGAGAGCGGATTTCTGAGGCTGGATGTCCGACCGGCGAAGCCATGACGGCGGCATGAGGGGGCCCCGATGACCAACCGAACCATCCGGATCTGGACGCTGATCCACAAATGGACCAGCCTGATCTGCACGATCTTCATGCTGCTGCTGTGCCTGACCGGCCTGCCGCTGATCTTCCATGACGAGATCGAGGCGCTGACGGCCGAGGACACCCTTCCGCCCATGCCGGCCGACACGCCCTTGAAATCGCTGGACGAGGCGGTGGCCTCGGCGCTGGCGACCTACCCCGGCGAGCGCCCGCTGTTCCTCAGCTTCGACGTGGACCGGCCGGTGGTGAACGTCACCACCGGCCCGGGGGCCCGCCCTCCGGTGTCGCAGATGCACATCTCGGCCATCGACCTGCGCACCACGCGGATTCTGGCGGACCTGAACGATGACGACGGGTTCATGCATGTGATGCTGCGCCTGCATGTGGACCTGTTCGCGGGGCTGCCCGGCGAGCTGTTCCTGGGCTTCATGGGCTTCCTGCTGGTCCTGGCCACCCTGTCGGGTGTGGTGATCTATGCCCCCTTCATGCGCAAGCTGTCCTTCGGCACGGTGCGGGCCGGGCGCGGCCGGCGGCTGAAATGGCTCGATCTGCACAACATGCTGGGCATCGTCACGCTGATGTGGGTGGTGGTGGTCGGGTTGACCGGCGTCATCAACACCTTGTCCGTGCCGCTGGTCGCCTATTGGCGCGCCAACGAGCTTGCGGCGATGATCGCCCCCTATGAGGGCAAGCCGGTTCCGGAGCGCTTCGCCTCGGTTGACGCGGCCGTCCGCACCGCCATGGAGGCCGCCCCCGGCATGCGGCCGCAATTCGTCGCCTTCCCCGGCGTGCGCTTTTCCAGCAACCACCATTACGCGGTGTGGCTGAGGGGAGCCACGCCGGCCACCAACCGAATCCTGACCCCCGCCCTGATCGACGCCGAGACGGGGGCTTTCACCGACATGCGCTCCATGCCCTGGTACATGCTGGCGCTGCGGTTGTCGCAGCCGCTGCATTTCGGCGACTATGGCGGGCTGCCGATGAAGATCCTGTGGGCGGTGCTGGACCTGCTGGCCATCGTCATCCTCGGCAGCGGCCTGTATTTGTGGATCGCCCGCCGCCGCCTTGTCCAGGCTCGCCGCATCCAGGATCATGCCGCCACAGGCTCCGGCCTGCGCGCCACCGCCGGGGAGGCTGCGGAATGACGCCGCGCACTCCCTTCCGACTGCTGGCGATCTTCGGGATTCCCATGGTGATCGCGCTTGTCACCACCGCCGGGCTGATCAGCGCCCTGTTGGATGACGGCGTCGTGGACGCCGTGTCCTGGGCGGCACTGTCGGTTCCCGTGCTCACCGCGGTTTGGTCCTGGCGCAAGCGCAAGCGCTAAGAGCAGTTCCCTGTGTCGCTACGGGGGCAGCGGCCGCAGCGCCTATGGCGAAATTCTCGCCAAGGGATCCGGCGCCGAATATCAGGGGGAGCGGTACCCCTTCCCCGACTTCACTTCGTCGGCCATCACACCAACGGCAAGTTGGCACGATGACCGACGAAACTGACGTCTCAGCAATCCGCCGGAAGAAGCCCACCATGTCCTCGTCGTCAGGTGGCCCAATGACTCACCGCCATGTCATCGTATCCATGGGTACCGATCTGGTCGTAGGCGATGTCGGCAAATCCAACCATATAGGCCGGTGAGTCCGGCTGAAGCCGCCAATCGCCCTCTGCCGGATTCTTGAAAAGAGGATTGCCGATTATCGAATGCAGGTCATAGCCAAGATCCTGCCACTCGCCGAAGGCGCCACTGTAACCCGAAGGCATTTTCACAGGGGTCGCGTGGAACGATGCCGGTTGAATTCCTGAGTAGACATTGTTGTCGAAGATGACAGTGCTCGCAGCCCCGTTGACTGCCGTTGCTCCCGATTGCCCGTCACTGGGATAGGACAGATCGACGATGTTCTTGCTGAAAACATTGTTCTGCATCGCATGCGGGTTCTTGCCCTCGCCGAGCCAATTGGGCTCAAACCCGGCAAGCGCGATTCCGGAATTCCGCGTGACGATGTTGTTGTGGATGCTGTTGTCCCATCCCGAGTGGACGAAAATGCCACCGATATTATCATGAAGCAGGTTGCCATAGACGTCCACACCGCTGGCCCAATCATCCAGATAAATGGCGTTGCTGACCAACTTGGTCGTGGGGTCTTGAAAATTTGTGCTTACGACACCGTCCCAGCCGATGTTTCCCACGGCTTTTGTGTTTGAAATTTCGTTGTAGCGAATCACATCACCTGTTTTCACCTGACTCCAATTGATCAGCATCACGGCACCGCCGTCACTGGTCTCCTGGTTGGTGTTGTTTATTACATTGTACTCGACTACATTGCGAAGGGCGTCACCGCTTTCAAGAGATCCCCCGCCGATACCGAATTTTGCGATATTCTCGATGTTGTTGTGCGAAAACACATTGTCAGACGAGGCGTCGAACCAGATCCCGCTGCCCTTTTTCGACAGAACACCAATGTCATGTATCCAGTTTCCGCTCACCAGCGTGTGATCGGCGCCGTGCTCCAGAAGGACGCCATGCCCGTTGGTTTTCGCCACTTCGTTCTTGACGATCACCGTATCGGTGCTTTGCGTGACGTGAATGCCGACGCCGGCGTTTGTGATCTTGGCGTTGCGGACGACAATGTCATCGCTTCGGTCGACGGCGTACGCCACACCGGAAGACATGGTTCCGTCTACGCTGATGCCGTCGAAAACAATGCCTTTAGCATCCGTGACGCTGATGACTTTGTTTGTCGTGGCAAGCAGAGCATTCCCCCCATTGAACGAGTTGTCGTTCGGAACAAAGTACAGCTTCTGAGTAGCGCCATCGATGTACCATTCCTCGGGTGCATTCAACATGGTCGGCGCATTCATCAGATAGTATCGTGATCCGGCGCCAAGCGCGTCCCAGGTCGTTCCGTTGACATGGACTGTGTTCGTCGCGTGGTCGATACTGCTCACGTCAAGGATATAGTTGTCCCAGCCGCGCTGCCCGTAGATGTTGACCTTCATCCCATCGGCGTCGAGCCCGGTCGGAATGTCACCTTCCCGGAACCTGAAGCTGGAGTAGGAATTGTCACCAGGGCCGCTTGCGTCGGCGAACAGCCATCCACCTTCGATCGGATTGTCCGGCATGCGATCGGGAAAGCGCGCCATGTTCTGGCGAACACCGCCCACGATGAGGTCGGCGTTGGCCAGCATGCCGGACTCCGAAACGGACAGCGCCGCCGACCACACCTCCCCGCCAGAGGCACTCCAGTTCGTGATCAGGTGTCCGCCGTGGATCGTGGGCGTCTCGCCGGAATAGGCCGCAAAGGTTTTCCCCGAGTCGGCTGCGGTCAATTCAAGCGTGCGATCCACATAATAGTCACCTCCCCTCACCAGCGTGGTCGTCACCTTTGGATCTGCGCGCATGGCATCGCGGGCCTGTTCCATGGTCGCGAAAGGACCGTCCGTGCCATCGGCATTCGGTGCTGCCAGTTTGCCGGACCAACCGTCGTTTCCGTTGGTCGCGACGTAGAAGGCGGGCGCCGGAGCGGGGGGCACAGGCGTGTCTTCGGACAAGGGAAAGAAACTCTTGTCGGCGTTGACCACCAGGGTGCCGTTCCACCACAGGCCGGACTGGCCTTTGACCGTGTCCTTGCCGTCAAGCGCCCCTTTGTCGTAGGTGACCGAGCCGTCCGTCGGTGCGACGGCACGCCCGTTGATGGTGACGGTGTTGACGATCAGCGAACGGTCCTGGCCGTTGATGACGGTGTCGTTGTCATATTGGATCTGTATGGCGTGACCCCGGCCCGGCCCGATATCAGCAGTGAAGATGAAATCCTTGGCCATGGTATCGGCCGCACCTTCGCCGATCACCTGGCCGTCCACCAGCAGTTTGAAATGCGCGTTGACGCCGGCCGCCGGGTTGCCTCGGGCGTTCACGACGATGGTCGAACCGCCGGTGGCCGGCGTGGAAAGGGGCGACAGGTAACAGCTTGCCGGCGTGTCGAAGACGAGCGCGCCCTGCCACCATAGATCCTCCTGCCCGGCGATGACATCCTGACCGTCCAGCGCGAAACGGTCATAGGTGGCCTGCGACGGCAACAGGGTGCTTCCGTTGACGACGATGGAGCGGATGGACAGGTCTCGATCCTCGCCGCTCACGACGCCGTCGTTGTCGTAATAGACGTGGACCTTGTGGGGCTGGTCCGCCGCCACCTTGGCGGTGAAGCGGTAGGCCGTGGGGTCGGCCTTGTTCACGGTCGCTTGACCGACGTCCACACCGTCGATCAGCAGACGAAAATGCGGCCAAACGCCCGCGGCAGACTGTCCGTAAGCGTTCACGACGATGTTCGCGTCGATGAGCTGTATCGCGGCCGTGGCCATTGGCTGATCCTCGTATGCGCTTCGATACGGGGACCCTATCCAATGACGGATGTCATTTCTGTGGTATTAGAGCCAAAGTCATTTAATTTGCGGCGGGTCGAACGAGGCCTTCCGTCAGCCTTCGTGGCAGCCGACGTTTGGAGCACCGAGCGGAGGCACGGCTCTGCCCAGGCGATCCACGGCCAAGTCGGTTTTCCGCCCGCTGCTGCGGCAAGGGCTTGTCGACGCCAATTCATAGTTTCCCGATGCGGCGTCGAGGAAAAGAGGATCGCCCGCGATACCATTCCTGACGGCCCATCCGGAAATGCTCTCCAACTCGTCACGCTGCGCGCAGCGTGTGCCGCCCCAGACAGCCATCTGGCCGCCGTCGGAACCGAAGCAGTTGTTGCTGTAAACATTATCCTGCCCGCGGCGCCGGTCGTTGCTGCCGCCGCCGGCCGCGTACAGGTTCTGGTGACGGGCGCTCACGGCGATGTTGTTGACGATCTGGTTGCCGGACACATGGGCACCTTCCGTCCGGGAGGATATCTCCAGCGCCCACCACCCGCCCGCCACCGTGTTGTTGCGCAGCCGGTTGTTGCGGGCGCTCCTGGGAATGTCGGCGGCCTGCTCCGTGGCCAGATCCCAGCCCGCCGCATTCGCCTGGATTGCCAGCCCGGCGGCATATGGGACTTGCCCACAATCGTGCACAAGGTTGTAATCGACGTCGCAGCCGTCGCATTTTTCGAGGAAGATGCCGCGCGATTGGCAGTCATGGACATGGTTGCGGCTGATGACCTGCCGGGCAAGCGGAGAAACCACCTCATCCCACCAGATGCCCACGCCGCGCTTGTGCGGTTCGATCCCCTGCCCGGCCCAGGCCGCTGGGCAGCAGTCGTAGACATGGTTGCGTTCAACCACCACCGCCCCCTGGAA
>NZ_WHOR01000489.1:0-1543 GCF_013340925.1 Azospirillum formosense | reverse complement strand
CTGCCGCCCCTGTCCCTGCCCACCCTGACGCTTCCGACCTTGCGCCTGCCCGGTGCCGACAGCGCCGGCCTGGGCGATCTGGTGGGCCTGCTGGGCGAGCTGTTGGAGCGGCTGGACGGCAAGGCGGGCGATCTGCTGTCCGAGCGGAGGAAGGCAACGCGGCTGACGGCGGAGGTCGGTTCCGCTCTGCGGGCGGCCATCGAGCGGGTGGAGACGGCCACGCGAACCGCCAGCCGGGGGAGGATCACGCGATGATCCTCGCTCGCCTGACCTGCTGGCACAGCGCCACCGCGGCGCGTCGCGTCGTCCTGTTCAGCCAGCCGCCCAAGGGCTACCGGGACCGCAGCGACCCGGCGCCGTGGTGGGCGCTCCTCCTTCCCTCCGGCGGCTGGACCCTCTCCGCCGGAACGGAAGGGGGCGGCACCCGCGTGGACGTAACGCAGCTTGTGCTGGACGCCCGCCCGCTGCCCAACAGCGGAGCGGTGCGTCTGGCTGCGCTGCTGGCCGGCTGCAAGCTGCCCGGCTGGTGGGTGGAGCTGTTCGAGGTGGAGGAGGGGCGCCCGTTCAGCGAGGCTCGCGCCCTGGCTCGCCTGACCGTCGACGGGGTGGATCGGGAGCGCTACCGCTGGACCCTGCGCGTCCGGGCGCAGGAAGCCGATTTGGACGCCCGCGCCGCCGGACCGGGCGCCTACGCTGGCACTGGGGGCTTGGAAGGGCCGGCGTCGCTGGAAGGCAAGGGCAGGGAGCTGCTGATCGGGCGGCACCGCCATGTCGCGCCGACCTACCTGGGGCGCGACCCGGTCAATGGGTGCCACCTCTACAGCGCCACCGGCGGGCGGGCGATGGGCGGATACACGGCGGTGCGATCCCGCGGGCGCCGGCTGGGGACCGAAGTCACCGCGCCCGCCGTTCCGACCGCCGGCCAATGGCGACAGGACAAAACGCGCGGCCTGCTGTGGGTCGGCGGCGAGGACCTGGGCGACGTGACCGCGGCGGCGGCGGGGGTCACCGCGGCGGACGGCCACGTAATCGAACTGCCGGGAGAGGTCGCAGCCTACCTCGCCACGACGGCCAGCGGTGTCTTGCCGGCGGAGCGGGTGGACGGTGTTGCCGCCGCCGCGCTTGATGCCGCCGGGCACCCGCTGGTGATCTGGCTCGACGCGGGCGACGATACCGGCGTGCGCGTGGTGCTGGACGAAATCGGCACGGCCACACGGTCGGACTGGTACATTGGGCCGACCGGCCTCCTGACCTTCGGCCCCGGTGGGCCGCCCTCCGGTGTTTCCACCACGACCCTGCGGGCGGGGAAGGACTTCGTGGGGGCCGCCCCGGTCACGACCTCCGAAGACATTCCGCCCCGCCGGGTGAAGGTCCGCTACGCCCACAACGCCGCCGCCTTGTCCGACAGCGACATGGTGGAGGACATCCCGGACGCGGAGCGGGACGACATCTCCACCGAATGGCTGGAGGTGGTGGACGAAGACCCGGACGGCGGCGCCGCCTGCCCGGTGGACAAGACCGACACCGTGGAGACGGTCCACGC
>NZ_WHOR01000488.1:0-1554 GCF_013340925.1 Azospirillum formosense | reverse complement strand
CTCTCCGACGCCATCCGCACCGTCGGTCTCGGCGCCGCTCCCCGACCCGGCTCCGGCGCGGCCTTCCATGCCCTTCAGCCGGATCGTGGAAGGGATACAGACGACGGTGGCGGCCTACGCCTACGAGGGGCCGGTCGCCACCTTGCAGTGGAGCTTCCTGGGAACCGCCGAGGACGAGGTGGTCGGCGGCTCGGACGGCAACGACTTCATCAACCTGATGGGCGGGAACGACGCGGCGTCGGGTGGGGCCGGCGACGACGTGCTGGACGGCGGCTCGGGCTCCAACTGGCTGATCGGCGGGCCGGGCCACGACACCTTCTTCGTGGACGGGCGCGGGGGCGAGGTCACCTGGTCCACCATCGTCGATCTGGAACGCGGCGAGTGGGCAACCCTCTGGGGCTTCGTACCCGGCCAGTCCCGGCTGACCTGGGAGGAGATGGGCGGCGCCGAAGGCTACAAGGGCGCCACCGTCCGCTGTGACATCGACGGCAACGGCACCATCGACGCCAGCATGACCTTCACCGGAATGGCCGTGAGCGCCATGACCGTCACCACCGGCATGGCCGGCAGCGAGCCCTACATCGCCTTCATCACCCTATAGCCGGCTTCTTTCCCTTTTCCACCATGCACCGCCGGGACCACACGCACACCCTGGCCACACCCCGGCGGACGGAACAGACGGTAGAAAAGGCATTTCATCGGCGTTATCACCACCTCCTTCATAACGCCATGAAAAACAACAGTATTTTTATTTTCCGGGTTGGCGTGGAAACAGGAAGAGATCACAGTTCCATCAACTCCTAATACAAAAGTCACCCTTCCATGCGCCGTTCCACGGGATTCGCGGAGCGGGGCCGCACCCGCTTGCCACCAATTCCGACGGATGCCCTTTCTCTTGGACCGGAAGGAAACGGCCCCTTACCGACACGCCTTCGAACCAAAAGGGAACAGCCCCTCATGGCCAGCACGACAGCGGAGCTTGAAGCGCTCCTCATGCAGCGGTCGCTGACCGACGCGCAGCTTCTGGCGGCGGCGGACTTCCGCATCCTGCCCAACGCGACGGTGCTCAAGATCGGCGGGCAGAGCGTCATCGACCGCGGACGCGCCGCCGTTTACCCGCTGGTCGACGAGATCGTCGCTGCCCGCAAGGAGCACAAGCTGTTGATCGGAACCGGCGCCGGCACCCGTGCCCGCCACATCTACTCGATCGCGGCGGGGCTGAACCTGCCGGCGGGCCTGCTCTCGCAGCTCGGCGGCTCGGTCGCCGATCAGAACGCCGCCATGCTCGGCCAGCTTCTCGCCAAGCACGGCATCTCCGCGGTGGATGGCGCCGGTCTGTCGTCGGTACCGTTGTTCCTGGCCGAAGTGAACGCCGTCGTCTTCAGCGGCATGCCGCCCTACAAGCTGTGGATGCACTCCGCCGCCGAGGGCGTCATTCCGCCCTACCTGTGGCTGCTCGCAATCATCGGCGGCCGTGCTCGCTTTCATCGCCGAATCCTGCTCGAAATCGGTGAGAACAAGACGGGGCTTATGCTCAGATTAACTGCGACTGCG
>NZ_WHOR01000487.1:0-1574 GCF_013340925.1 Azospirillum formosense | reverse complement strand
GGTGCCGCCTGCAAGGTCATGGCGTAGCTGCCGAAGGACAGCCCCTTCACGGCCGGCGGCACCAGCCCGGCCGAGGCGAACCAGTGCGGCCAATCGTCCGCCCAGTGCGACACCGAGAGCAGCGTCGCCGAAAGCAGATCCTCCGGACGGCGCAGGGTCGGCGCCAGGGCCGGCGCGCAGACCGGCAGCATGTCGGCGGTGAACAGTTCCTCCACCTCGTAGCCCGGCCAGTGCCCGTCGCCCAGCAGCAGGGCGCAGGTCCAGTCCTCGCGGATCGGCGCGCCGGCGCCGCCGGTGGCGATGCGCACCTCCACGTCGGGGTGGCGCTCGTGGAAGGCCGACAGGCGCGGGATCAGCCAGCGCACCGCGAAGGTGGCGCCCACCCCCAGCGTCAGCACCGGGCCGTCGCGCATGGCGGCGACCCGCTCCACGCTGTCCGCGATCGCGTCGAAGGCGCCGGTCAGGCCGGGCTGCAAAGCCCGCCCACGCTCGGTCAGCTCCAGCGCGTTGGCCCGCCGCTCGAACAGCGGGAAGCCCATGCGCTCCTCCAGCAGGCGCACCATGCGGCTGACCGCGGCCTGCGAGACGTTCAGCTCGCCCGCCGCCCCGGTGAAGCTGCCGTGCCGGGCCGCGGACTCGAACGCCCGCAAGGCGTTCAGCGAAGGCAGGCGCCGCATCCGATCCCCTCCTCCCCGCACCCCAACATTTCCTGGGGGTCAGCATCAGACAATCCCGTTTGCGGGGCAAGCGCGCCAGGCGCATCATGCCCTCCACAGCCAAAGAAAACTTTCGGATGAGCGGGATGCTGACGGTTCCCCTGACACTCGGACTCGGCCTTGCGGCGCTGGTGACCTCGTTCCTGTCGGGCCTGTTCGGCATGGCCGGCGGCATGGTTCTGATGGGGCTGCTGCTGGTGCTGCTGCCGGTGTCCTCGGCGATGCTGCTGCACGGGATCACGCAGATGACCGCCAACGGCTGGCGGGCGTGGCTGTGGCGGCGGCATGTGCAATGGAGGATCGTGGCCCGGTTCCTGCTGGGCGGGGCGGTGGCGGTCGGCGTCTTCACCCTGATCCGCTACGTGCCCGGCAAGGCGGAATCGCTGATCCTGCTGGGGCTGTCGCCCTTCATGGCGATGGCGGTTCCGTCGCACTGGTCGCCGAACGTGTCGCGGCGCGGCCACAGCGCGTTGGCCGGCCTGCTGTGCATGGGCGTGCAGCTGATCGCCGGCATCTCGGGGCCGCTGCTCGACGTCTTCTTCGTGAAGTCCAGCCTGTCGCGGCAGAGCGTCGTCGCGACGAAGGCGACGATGCAGGTCTTCGGCCACCTGTTCAAGACGGTCTATTTCGGCTCCCTCGTCGCGGCGTCGGAGACGGAGACACTGGACATCACGGTGACGGCCCTGTGCATCGGCATGGCCGTTCTGGGGACGAACCTGTCGCGCCGCGCGCTCGACGCCATGAGCGACGCCCAGTTCCGCAGTTGGAGCCAGCGTCTGGTCGCCCTGACCGGCACCGTCTATCTCGGCCAGGGGCTGTTCCTGCTGGTGGTGGGGTGAGTTCTGGGGGGGTGCTTTC
>NZ_WHOR01000486.1:0-1584 GCF_013340925.1 Azospirillum formosense | reverse complement strand
CCCCCATGGTCAGCGCGGCCCAGCGCCAGCGCGAAGTCGCCCGCATGCTGATGCGGCTCGACGACATGCTGAAGACGTGCGCGGATCTGGCGGCCGCGGCGCGGGAGCGCGTGTCGGTCGGCGGGATGGGCCGCTACCGCAAATTCTCCCGCAAGGTGCGCGACTTCTTCTCGCTGGCGGCGGTGACCCAGGAACGTCTGGACGCCGCCCCGTCGGAGATGGAGGAGTTGATCGGCCCCATGACCACCGCGCTGGAACGCCTGCACGCCCGCATGGTGATCCTGTTCGTGGAGGAGAGCCTGGGCTTCTTCAACACCTTCGCGCGGGTCAAGGCGCTGCCCATCGGCACCCACGAGACGGTGGGGGTGGAGTTCCGCGCGCTGATGGAGATCCGCAAGTTCCTCGACGACCCGCTCTACGACGGGGAGCGCGGGCAGGGCCTGCGCAAGCAGACGGACCGCGTCGCCGTGCTGATGCGCGCGGTGATGGACCGCTGCCCGCCCCTGCCCGACTTCGGCGACGAGCCGAGCATCGGGCCGCGCGGCACGGTGAACAAGCCGCTGCGCCCGCCGCGCGCCGCCCCGCCAGCCGCCGCGGGCCGGGCGGCGGAGCCGCGCCCGCTGCCCCAACCCAATTCCCAGCAGCCCGACCCCAGGTTGGAAGTCCGTCAGCTGTCCCTGGACGACGAGGACTGACGATCAGCCTTGCGCCCGATCAGCCTTCCGCCGGCGACGACTGGCGGTGGTGGCTGTGCGAATCCACGCCGCGCAGATGCTCGGCGGCCTCGTGCAGTGCGCGCTCGCTGGCGCTGTCCGGGGTTTGCAGCCCCGCCTCCGGACCGGGGACGGCGTCCTCCTCGGCGATCTCGCGGGTGGCCTGCTGCCAATGCGCGATGTGGCGCCCCTCGGGACGGCCCTCCCGCTCCCAGATGGCGTGGGCGCGCTCGCGGACGCGGGGGTCGTCGGGGCCGGTGTGATGCTCCATGGCGCTGTCCTTCCGGTGCGGTCTGTTCTCATGACCGTCAACAGGCGGACCGCACCGGCGTGCCGCAGACCTTTCCGCTACAGCCAATAGAGCGGGCTGACCCCGAACAGCCAGGGATGCACCGCGATCATCGCGGCGTAGGCGGCCAGCGCGCCCAGAACACGGCCCCAGCCGATCTCCCCGGGACGGAAGCTTTGACGTCCGGCCAGGATGGCGGCGAAGGGCAGAGCGGAGGTCTCCGCCCGGTAGGCCCGCCCGGCCGCGCTGCGGCGCAGCAGCCAGTCGTTCTTGACCATGGCGAACACGGCGATGGCCGCCATCGCGACGAACAGCACGACCCGCCGCCCGTCCCCGGTCGCTTGCAGGTGCAGCAGCGCCCACAGCAGCAGCCCCATGCTGCCGGGAAAGCGGGTGATCCGGTAGATGCCCCGCGGCGGGTGGGGGGCGTCGGGCTCGCCGGCCTTGCTGGTGACGCGGGCGGCGATCAGCAGGAAGGACAGCGGCATCAGCGCGACGACCAGCGGCGCCGCCCAGCCGGCGGGAACGAACAGCGGCTCGCCGCCCCCGGCCTCGCGGTAGGCCCAGACGAACAGGCCGAGC
>NZ_WHOR01000485.1:0-1599 GCF_013340925.1 Azospirillum formosense | reverse complement strand
CCCTTGGCACCCGCCGGCTTCCCGACGCTCCCGCCCGTGGCGGGCGTGCGCATCGCCACCGCCAACAGCGGCATCCGATACAAGGGCCGCGACGACCTGATGCTGGCCGTGCTCGACGAGGGCACGACGGTGGCCGGCGTGCTGACCAAGTCGCTGACCTGCTCCGCCCCGGTGATCTGGTGCCGCGACAGCCTGCCCCGCGGCTCGGCCCGCGCGGTCGTGGTCAACGCCGGCAACGCCAACGCCTTCACCGGCAAGGCCGGCGACGCCACCGTCCAGGCGACGGTCGAGGCCGCGGCGAAGATCGCCGGCTGCGCCACCGACGAGGTCTATGTCGCCTCCACCGGCGTGATCGGCATCCCGCTGGCCGCCGACGCCATCGCCAAGGTCCTGCCGGGCATGGTGCCGGCGCTGAAGAACGATTCGGCGGCGCTGGAGGCCGGGGCGCGGGCCATCATGACCACCGACACCTTCGCCAAGGGCTCGACCCGTCAGGTCGCCATCGGCGGGACGACCGTGACGATCAGCGGCTTCGCCAAGGGCTCCGGCATGATCGCCCCGGACATGGCGACCATGCTGGGCTTCCTCTTCACCGACGCGGCCATCGCCGCCCCGGCGCTGCAGTCCATGCTGTCGGAGTTCACGGAGCGCAGCTTCAACGCCATCACGGTGGACGGCGACACCTCGACCAGCGACACGCTGCTGCTGTTCGCCACCGGCAAGGCCGGCAACGCCCCGGTGACCGACGCCAACGCGCCGGAGCTGGCCGCGTTCCGCAAGGCGCTGGAGGAGGTGATGCTCGACCTCGCGCTGCAGATCGTGCGCGACGGCGAGGGGGCGACCAAGTTCGTCTCGATCACGCTGGTCGGCGCCGAGAGCGACGCCGCCGCCAAGCGCATCGCGCTCACCGTCGCCAACTCCCCGCTGGTCAAAACCGCGCTGGCCGGCGAGGACGCCAACTGGGGCCGCATCGTCGCCGCCATCGGGCGGGCCGGCGAGCGGGCCGACCGCGACCTCATCAAGATCACCATCGGCGGCACGCTGATCTGCGCCGAGGGCATGGAGGTTCCGGGCTACGACGAGGCGCCGGTCGCCGCCCACATGAAGGGCCAGGAGATCGACGTGCACATCGACCTGGGCATCGGCACCGGCAAGTCCCGCGTCTGGACCTGCGACCTGACCCACGGCTACATCGACATCAACGGTTCTTATCGGAGCTGAGGCCGGAGCTGAGACCGGACTTGGTGCCATGACCGGCGCGCCCCTGCCCGACCGCCTCGACACCGCGCGGCTGACACTCCGCCCCTTCCGCCTGGAGGATGTGGAGCGTTTCGTGCCGCTGATCGGGGAGTGGGAGGTGGCGCGCTGGCTCGCCCGCGTGCCCCACCCTTACGGCCTGGAGGACGGGCGCGCCTGGGTCGCCCTGGCCGCCCGCAACCGGGCGGAGCGCGTGTCGCTCGACCTGCTGGCGGTCCGTAAGGACGATGACCAGCCGGTGGGCGGCGTCGGGGTGATCCTGGCGGACGGCGAGGGCGGCTATTGGCTCGGCCCGCCGCACCCGGGGCTCGGGTACAGACCCGAGGTTCAGCGGGGCTGCCG
>NZ_WHOR01000484.1:0-1611 GCF_013340925.1 Azospirillum formosense | reverse complement strand
CCGTGCATCCCCGCCCCGGCGCAATCGGGTGTCGCGGGCCTGCGGACCGCACGCTATATAAGCACACCTCCGCACACCGCACCGTTGGGTCATGGCTCCTCCCGCTCCGATCACCGCGCTCCAGGGCGTATCCGTCACCTTCGGTGGCCGTCCGCTGTTCGAAACCATCGACCTGTCCATCGGACGGGGCGACAAGGCCTGTCTGGTCGGGCGGAACGGGTCCGGCAAATCGACGCTGATGAAGGTGCTGGCCGGCATGATCCAGCCGGACGGCGGCACCGTCTTCACCCAGCCGGGCGCCCGCATCGCCTATCTGCCGCAGGAACCGGACTTCACCGGCTGCGCCACCGTCCACGACTACGTCGCCGCCGGCCTGCCCGCCGACGAGCGGGACGAGACGCACCGGGTGGACGCCGTGCTGGACCGGCTCCAGGTGCCGGGCCATCTCGACCCCAACACGCTGTCGGGCGGCGAGGCGCGGCGCACGGCGCTGGCCCGCACGCTGGTCGGCGCCCCCGACGTGATGCTGCTCGACGAGCCGACCAACCATCTCGACCTTCCCACCATCGAGTGGCTGGAGGAGGAGCTGCTGGCCTACCGCGGCGGTCTGCTGCTGATCTCGCACGACCGCAGCTTCCTGAACCGGCTGGCCAAGCGCACGCTGTGGCTGGACCGCGGCACGGTGCGCGCCACCGACCGCGGCTTCGCCGAGTTCGAGACCTGGCAGGCCGAGGTCTTCGAATCGGAGGAGATCGCCGCCCAGAAGCTCGACCGCAAGATCGAAGGCGAGATGAAGTGGCTGCGCGAGGGCATCTCGGCCCGGCGCACCCGCAACATGGGCCGCGTGCGCGCCCTGCTCCAGCTCCGCACCGACCGCGCCGAGCGCATCAAGGGCGGCCAGCAGGCCAAGCTCGCCGTCGCCGAGGCCGAGCGCGGCGGGCGCTTGGTCATCGAGGCCGAGCACATCGCGAAGGGCTTTGACACGGCGGACGGCCGCAAGACCGTCGTCACCGACTTCTCCACCCGCATCCTGCGCGGCGACCGGGTCGGGCTGATCGGGCCGAACGGCGCCGGCAAGACCACCCTGCTGAAGATGCTGACCGGCCAGATGGAGCCCGACAGCGGCACGATCCGGCTGGGCACCAATCTGGAAACCGCCTATTTCGACCAGCGGCGCGACGGGCTCGACCCCGAGGACACCATCCGCAAGGTGCTGTGCCCCTTCGGCGGCGACAGCGTGATGGTCAATGGCCAGCCGCGCCACGTCGCCGGCTACATGCGCGACTTCCTGTTCGACACGCGCCAGCTCGACAGCCCGGTCAAGGCGCTGTCCGGCGGTGAGCGCAACCGGCTGCTGCTCGCCCGGCTGTTCGCGCGGCCGAGCAACATGATGATCCTCGACGAGCCGACCAACGACCTCGACATGGACACGCTGGACCTGCTGGAGGACGTGCTCGGCGACTATCAGGGCACGCTGCTGCTGGTCAGCCACGACCGCGACTTCCTCGACCGGCTGGTCACAAGCACCATCGCGGTGGAGGGGGACGGGGTGATCGCCGAGTATCCCGGCGGCTACTCCGACTATCTGGTGCAGCGCCCGCCGCCCAAGGA
>NZ_WHOR01000483.1:0-1632 GCF_013340925.1 Azospirillum formosense | reverse complement strand
CTGGCCACCACCATGACCCTGCCCCTGGACGACCGCCGCTGCCCCCGTCGCGAGGTCGCCATGCTGTGCGAAACCGACAGCGGCCATCGCTGGGACGGGGCTTGACCGGACTGCCCGAATTCCCATATCCCGGTCGCCCTCCCGTGAGGACGACCTCACCGCGGCGCACCCATTTCGGGCGCGGGGAGTTCGGCGGGGACGACCCTGCCTCCAATCCATCGGAGGTGTTCCGTGTCCTGGGTCATCCTGTTCTTCGCCGGCCTCTTCGAAATCGGCTGGGCCGTCGGCCTGAAGCAGACGGAAGGTTTCACCCGCCCCATTCCCACCGCCCTGACCGTCGCCTCGATGGTCATCAGCCTCGCCCTGCTGGGGATGGCGTTGAAGTCGCTGCCGCTCGGCACCGCCTACGCCGTGTGGACCGGCATCGGAACGGTCGGCACTGTCGTCCTAGGAATTTTGCTTTACGGGGAATCCGCCGACATCCTGCGGCTCGGCTGCATCGCGCTGATCGTGGCGGGCATCCTCGGGCTGAAGCTGATCACGCCCTGACCCTCCGCCGCCATCAGGCGCGTTCCTTGCGCAGGGCCGCGCGCGCCACGTAGCCGATTCCTCCGGCCAAGGCCAGGCCGGCGAGGATGGCGAGGCCGCGCGCCGCGGTTCCCGTGGTGCTGAGCGAGAGGCGTTCCTCCTGCCCGGTGAAGCGTCCGTGCGTGCGGTGCAAGCCGGGCACCGGTTCGAACAGATTGTCGGGCCGGCCCGGCGCTTCCGTTTCCTCCGTCTCCTGCCCTTCGAAGGCGGTGAAGGCCACCCGGTAATCGGCGTAGGCGGGCAGCGCCTGGGTGCCAAGGATGGCCTCGGCGGTGGTGAAGCCCAGCCAGTGCTCGCGCTTGGGGTCCGCCGCGGCCCGGACGATGGCGCGGCCGATGTCGTCCGGGTCGAAGATGGCCCCGACCGGCTTCGCCCGGCGCGGCATGTGGCTGCGCGCCCAGTCGAACTGCGGCGTGTTGACGGCGGGCAGATGGACCATGGTCACTTGCAGGCGGCTGCCGTCGTGGATCAGTTCGGAGCGCAAGCTGTCGATGAAGCCGCGGATGGCGCTCTTGGCCCCGCAATAGGCCGCCTGGAGCGGGATGGAGCGGTAGGCCAGCGCCGACCCGACCTGGAGGATGAGGCCGCGGTCGCGCGGCAACATGCGGCGCAGCGCCGCCATTGTGCCGTGGACGGAGCCGAGATAGGTGACCTCGGTCACCCGCCGGACCTCCTCGGGCGTCAGGTCGCGGATGCGCCCGAACACCGTCACCATGGCGTTGTTGACCCAGACGTCGATGGGACCGAGCGCCCGCTCGGCCTCATCGGCGGCGGCCTCCACCGCCTCGGCGTCGGCCACGTCGGCGGGCAGCACCAGCGCCGTGCCGCCGAGCCGTTCGACTTCCGCCGCCACCGCCTCCAGCGCGTCGCGGGAGCGGGCGATCAACCCGACCGCAGCACCCCATTCCCGCGCGAAGGCAAGGGCCGTCGCCCGACCGACCCCGGCGGACGCTCCGGTGACGACGACGACGGGCCGGTTCCGACCGGCAATGGGGCTGGTGGGCATGGCGGCGGGGCTCCATGGGCTGGGACGGGAATCGACGC
>NZ_WHOR01000482.1:0-1644 GCF_013340925.1 Azospirillum formosense | reverse complement strand
GCAGTATCGGCATTCGGGGTGTCGGCGGGGGGAGCGTAGACGGTCATGGCTGCTTGTTCCCCTCGCGCGGCAAGGATTTGACGTAGGCGATCAGCCGCAGGATCTCCTCCTCCGACACCTTGCCGGCGAAGGAGGGCATGATCGGCTCGTAGCCGGCGACCACCTGCCGCTTCGGCATCAGGATGCTGTCGCGGATGTAGCGGTCGTCGGCCAGCACGAAGCGGCCGTCGGCAAGCGGCTGCTGCGTGCCGTAGATCCCCGCGAGGTCCGGCGCGTGCACGGCGGAATTCATCCCATGGCAACCGGAGCATCCCAGGCGGCGGAACAGCCGCTCACCCTCCTGCGCCAGCGTGCCGTCCACCGCCGAGGCTTGCAGCCAGGCTTCGTAATCCCTCGGCTCCTGGACGATGAAGCGGCCGCCCATCAGCGCGTGGTCAGTGCCGCAGAACTGCGTGCAGCGCAGGGCATAGGTGCCCGGCCGGTCGGCCTGGAACCAGATGCTCGTGTAGCGGTCGGGGAGCACGTCCATCTTCAGGCGCAGTTCGGGCAGGAACAGGCTGTGGATCACGTCCTGCGAGGTCATGGTCAGCTTGACCGGCTGGCCGGTGGGAACGTGCAGCTCGTTGATCTCGCGCTGGCCGCCGGGGTGCTGGAACTTCCACATCCACTGCTTGGCGACCACCGCGACCTCCATCGCGCCGCCCGGCGGCGTGCGCACGATGTAGTAGAGATGCGCGGCCCAGACGAAGAAGATCATCGCCAGCAGGAAGGGAACGACCGTCCAGTCCGCTTCGATCCAGAAGCCGCGGGTCGGCGCGTCGCTGCGGTCGGCCGGCGAGCCGCGGTGATATTTCGCCGCGAACCACACCATGCCGATGATCACCGGTGCGGCGAGGACGATGATGAGCGCGCTGAAGGCCCAGACGAGGAGGTCGACGCGGTCGGCGTAGGCCGACGCGGAGGCTGGCCAGAAGGGAAGCCAGGAGGTCATGGCCGCCCCCGTTCGCGCAGCACGGCCCAGGTGATCCCGCCGCCCACGATCAATGCGGTCAGCATTCCGGCGACACGCAGGCTGTTCAGGACGATGGCGTCGTAGGTCCCGCGCACGGGGTCGTAGTGGTAGCAGAGCAGGCGCAGCCGGTCGGTCAGGCTGCCCACCTTGCCCTCTCCGGCCTCGGTCAGCGCCAGCCGCAGGTCGGTGCCGTCGAACCCCGCGCCGGAAATCCAGCGCGACACCCGGCCATCCGGGGCGAGCACGAAGACCCCCACGGGGTGGAGGAACTGCTTGAGGTCCTTATCCCAGCGATAGCGGAAGCCGACCGCGTCGGCCACGCGCCGGACCGCCGGGTCGCTGCCGGTGAGAAACCGCAGGCCCTCGCCGCTGCCGAGCCGCTCCACCGCCCGCTCCCTGGCCGCCGCCGCCTCGACCGGACCCTCGGCCGGGTTGATGGACAGCGCGGCCAGGCGGAAGTCGGCGCCCGCGCGCAGGCCGGTCTCCTTCAGCGCGGAGGCGATGCCGCCCAGCGTCACCCCGCACAGGTTCGGGCAGGTGTAGTAGGCCAGCGCCAGCACGACCGGCGGCCCACCCAGCGCGTCGTCCAGGCCCGGCACCGCGCCGGCCGGGATGCGCGCGCCGGGCCTGGA
>NZ_WHOR01000481.1:0-1656 GCF_013340925.1 Azospirillum formosense | reverse complement strand
CTTGTGGGTTGTAAAAGACAAGGCGCGGGGCGGCGGCCGCCCCCGGGTGGGCGCTGACAATCAGCGCGGTCGGGCGGGAGGACACGTGGGTCAGGCCGCTGTACCCCAGCCCGAGATAGAGCGCGTGGTTGAGCAGGCCGAGCAGCGCCAGCAGGCCGAGCGTCCGCCCGGTCATCCCCCGATACTCGCCCCGCCACGCCGCGACGGCGGCGAGCAGCGCCCCGGCCATCAGGAAGCGGAAGGCCAGCAGCAGCAGCGGCGGGCAGTCGGCCAGCCCGATCTTTCCGGCGGCAAAGGCTGAACTCCAGGCGAGGCAGAAGGGCACGACCAGGACGAGCGGTGCCGCCCGCGGGTCGGTCAGGGGTAAGGGGTGCGTGGCGGCGTGCGTCATGGCCGGTCCTCTCGTGCGAAATGGTGCGCGTTGAGGAAAGGATGACGCAGGCCCTTTCCATTTGGAAATTGGATGATATCATCCATTTCATTCGAAATCTGAATGGTCGCTCCGATGCGCGAGATGGATCTGGGCTTGCTGCGCACCTTCGTCTCGGTGGTGGACGCCGGCGGTTTCACGCGGGCCGGCGAGCGGGTGCACAAGACGCAATCGACGGTCAGCCAGCAGATCCGCCGGCTGGAGGAGCAGGTCGGCCTGCCGCTTCTCGACCGCAACAGCCGCACCGTCGCGCTGACCGACGACGGCGAGCGGCTGCTCGGCTACGCCCGCCGCCTGCTGGCGCTGAACGACGAGGCGAGCGCCGTGCTGTCCGGGCGCCCGGCGGCGGAGGTGGTGCGGCTGGGCGTGCCGGAGGATTACGCGGTGGAGCGGCTGCCGCGCCTGCTCGCCGATTTCGCGCGGGCGAACCGGCGGCTGCGGCTGGACGTGCGCTGCGACCTGTCGGTGCGGCTGCGCGCCGACGTGGAGTGCGGCGACCTCGACATCGCCCTGGTCAAGCAGGAACCCGGCCGCCCCGGCGCGCTGCGCGCGTGGCGGGAGCCGCTCTGCTGGGTCGGCCCGGCGGCGGAGGATCTGCACCGCGAGGACCCGCTGCCGCTGGTGCTGTTTCCCCAGGGCTGCGTCTACCGCAACCGCGCGGTGCATGAGCTGGAGCGCGCCGGGCGGCGCTGGCGGGTGGCCTATTCCAGCCCCAACCACGCCGGGGTGCGCGCCGCGGTGTCCGGCGGGCTGGGCGTCAGCGTGCTTCCCCACAGCGCCCTGCCGCCGGGCGCGCGTTTCCTCGGCGTGGCGGACGGCCTGCCGGCCCTGCCGGAGACGGAGCTGGCGCTGCTGACCACAAGCGCCTCGCGGGGTGCCGGGGTGGAGATGGTCACCGGTCTGCTGACGGAAAGCCTTCCGGAGCCGGTGTGGGCATGACGGGGCTGCCCGGCACAACCACTCCTCTCGCACCGTTGCACCACGTCCCCAAAGCGCCATAGAACAGCCCAGGAACCATATCCAGATATGGCGAAGAACAGGGTTGAGGGACCAGGGGCATGGCGCGACGGAGAAGCGGAGCACCGCGGGGCGGCCGGAGGGGCCGTCCGCTGACGCTGGGCGGGCTGGTCGCCGTCCTGCTGGTGCTGGCCGCGGTCTATGCGGCGGAGCGCTTCCACCTCGTCCCGCCCGGCACCCTGGATTCCATCTTCGGGGAGGAGAAGACC
>NZ_WHOR01000480.1:0-1659 GCF_013340925.1 Azospirillum formosense | reverse complement strand
CGGCGGACACCGTTGGGACCGAGGCCACGCCGGCGGGGCGGGCCGCGCCGGGGGGGTGCGGCGGCTGGTGTGGAGGGGGGGATGTCCGCCGAGGGCCGAGCCTGTCCCGGGCGAGGGGCGGTGTTGCGCAACGGGCCCGCCGCAACATCTCGGGTCGGCGCCCTAACACGCCGGGCCCCGGGGAGCAGGGCGCGCGTGCGCCGGCGCAGGGCGCCCACCGTCAGATCCGGATCGGCCCGGTCGTCCGGGTCGGCGGTGCAGCGCTCGCAGCCGGCCAGATCCGGTTCCCCGCAATAGCGTCCGTCCTTGTCCACCAGATTGAGGCGCGGACAGATCAGGCCGTAATCGTGGACGGTAAGGTCGTAGGGCACGCCGAGCCGACCGGCCAGATCGAGAACCGCGGCGTCGTGATCCAGCAAATGGTGGATCTCCACCGCGGCCGTTCCGCCCAGCCGCAGGGCTTCGACCAGTTCATCGAACTCGGCAGCCGTGCGGAACACCAGATCACGCAGATCGGGCCGGTCGACGACCTCGATCCGGCAACGGCGTTCCGGTGGGATCGAAGGGGGTGGGAGCGAGGAGGACGGGACGGTGAGGCGGGAAACGCCTTCCTCATCCTCATTGTCATCGTCTTCCTCATCATCGTCGTCCCTGGCGGCTTCGGGGACGAGTCGCAGGACGCGCCAACCTTCCGCACGCAGCGTCTCGGTGCGTTCCTCGATGAAGCGGGCGACGCCGCCGCGCCCGGCGAGCGTGACCAGCAGAATGGCGCCAGCCCGCCCGGTCGCCGACTCCTCCGCCCAGCGCGCGAGGTCGAGACGGCGACGCGCGGCCATCAACGGATCGGCGGCGATGAAGTCCTGGACCAGCGCGTCGTATCCGGGGTGAAGCCGTTCCAGAAGGCGGCTGTTGCGCGCGGCGAGGATCGCCTTCTGCCGCCCGAAGGAACGCCCGCCCACATGCGCCACGAAGACGTCGGCCGCCCCGAGATGGCGCCAGCCCAGCCGGCGCGCCCGCAGGCAGAAGTCGTTCTCCTCGCCATAGCCGCGCCCGAACAGCCGCTCCTCGAAGGGGCCGGTCTCCTCCAGGCAGTCGCGCCGGATGTAGGCGCAGAAGCCGACCGCCGTCGGCAGATCCACCCGCAATCCGGCGTTCACCGCCCGGGCCAGCCGGTCGAACGCCGCCGTTTCCGACAGGGACGGCGGGGGTGGACGGTCCGTGCCCGAAGGGTAGCTGAGGATCGTGGCGTCGTTGGACAGCGGGGTGACCGTGCCAATGTCCGGTGCCGACCAGGCCGCCGCGCGCAGCCGCTCCAGCCAGGGGCCGGCGACCAGCGTGTCGGCGTTCAGCAGAACGGCGTCGCGGTCGGGGTGCAGGGCCAGCCCACGGTTGACCGTCGCGGGGAATCCGAGATTCCGCGCGTTGCGGAGCAGCGTGATCCGGCCTTCGGCGGCGAGCGCCGCGAGATCGCGGACGAGATCCGCGTCCGGGCTGGCGTCGTCGATGACGATGATCTCGCGCGGCGTACGATCCTCCGCCGCGAACACCGATCGCAGACAGGCCAGCGTCTCCTCCCGCCCGCGGTAGACCGGGACCACGACGTCACCCATGGGCGCCGGTGACCGCCAGCCCGCTGTCCGGGGGGAAAGAGGGCCGACC
>NZ_WHOR01000047.1:0-27713 GCF_013340925.1 Azospirillum formosense | reverse complement strand
CACCGGCGGCGCGCATGGCCCTGACAGGGTGCCGGACTGGTCCGGTGCTTTGAAAACAGTGCCTTTTCAACGTTATGGTCCACCCGTGGCGGGGGACCTGTCGATGGAAAAAAGGGGCGGCATGACGTCACGCCGCCCCCGCTGGGGTGTCACTTCCAGGGCGGTCCGTCGGCGTAGGGCGCCAGGGCCGCCGCGACCACCCGGTGGACGGGCGTCGGCACCCCCAGCTCCGATCCCAGCTGCACCACCGCCCCGGACAGCCAGGGCAGTTCCAGCCGCCCGCCCCGCGTCAGGTCGTTGAGCATGGACGAGGTCATCGCGGGCGGCAGGCCGTCGAGCAGCGCCTCCACGCGGGCGACGATGCCGGTGCCCAGATCGACGTCGCGGGCGCGGGCCAGCCGGGCGACCTCCGCCACCGCGTCGAGGAACAGGGCGCGGCTCTCCGGAACGCGGCGGATCACCCCGGCGGGCTGGCGCGTCAGGGCGGTGACCCCGCTGAAGGGCGCCAGGAAGGCGAACTTCTCCCACTGCGCGCGCAGGATCGCCGCGGACAGCACCGCCTCGAACCCGGCCGCCTCGGCCAGCGCGTGGAAGCCGGTCAGCCGGGGCGAGGGGCGCCCGTCCAGCTCCCCGTAGGTCAGGCGGGCCAGCGTCCCGGTGTGGCGGATCACGCCGGGGGCGGCGATGGTGGCGCCGATGTGGGCGACGCCGCCCGCCACATGCTCCCGCCCCAGGATCCGGCACAGCGTGTCCATCCCGGTGACGCCGTTCTGCACGGTGACGACCACGGTGCCCGGCTTCACCAGCGGGCGGCAGGCCTCCGCCGCGCGGTCGGTGTCCCACAGCTTGACGGCGAACAGCACGAGGTCCACCGGCCCGACCTCCGCCGGGTCGTCGGTCGCGCGGACGTCGGTCAGGTGCAGAGGTGCGGCCTCGCTCTCGATGCGCAGGCCGTCGCGGCGGATGGCCTCCAGATGCCGGCCGCGGGCGATGAAATGCACGTCGGTTCCGTGGGTCGCCGCGAGGCGCGCGCCGAAATAGCCGCCGACCGCGCCCGCCCCCATGATTGCGATGCGCATGCGTTGCTCCTCCCAAATGCGGTCCGGGCCGGCGCGCACCGTTGGATGGGGCCGATCGATCGGCGGAGGCCGGGCGGGCCTTTGGTGCCGGACGCTGGGGGACAGTGTGGCCCGCGCGGAACTTTGCGGCAATAGGCCGCAGGATTGCGGATTGCCGGAGGCCGACTTTCTTTCGACAGTGGGCGAACCGATCGGCGCCCTTTTTCCTGCATTGGCCGATCCGGGGGATTTGTCATGAGCGCCTTCGTCCGAACGCCGCCGCTCCGCGTCCTGTGGGTTTTGCTGATCGCCCTTCTGGTCGCGACGGTCCACCCCACGGGTGCCCATGCCCAGCCCGGCAATCCGGAGCAGGAGCGGGTCCGCGCCGTCGCGCTGAAGGCGGCGGAGCTGATCGCCGCCCGGGGGCTGGAGGCGGCGGCGGCGGCGTTCAACCGCGACGGGGAGTTCAAGCACGGGGCGCTCTACGTCACCGTCATCGACTTCGCCGGGGTGTGGAAGGTCTACCCGCCGCGGCCCGCCGGAGTCGGGATGAGCGTGATCAACGTGAAGGACCCGGACGGGCGCGACATCGTGCGCGACATCCTGTCGGTGGCGAAGGATTCGGGCGAGGGCTGGGTGGAATACCGCTGGCTGAACCCTGCCAGCAACCGGATCGAGCCGAAAACCACCTTCGTGAAGCGGGTGCCGGGCCAGGATCTGGTCGCCTATGTCGGGCTGTACCATTGACGCCGTGGGCTGCGTGTTCGGGGCGCCCATGACCGATGCTTGATACGGATGCTGTTGCGGCGCACATCTTGACCCGCACCGGGCGCGCCCAAGCTTGTCGGGGTGGCCTTCACGGCATGCCGGGGCATGCGGGTTGCGCAGGGCTGCTTTTTAGAAAGTTTCTAAAGCAGGGTCTTTACCCGGGGCGCAGCGGGGCGTAGCCTCGATTGCAGCCAAGAATGGAAGACAACCCCTCGGAGGATTGAGAAACCATGCAGATCGACATCGGGATCGCGGAAGCCGACCGCAAGGCCATCGCCGACGGCCTGAACCACGTGCTCGCCGACACCTTCGCCCTGTATCTGAAGACGCATTCCTTCCACTGGAACGTCACGGGGCCGATGTTCAACACGCTCCACACCATGTTCATGACCCAGTATACGGAGCTGTGGACCGCCCTGGACGAAGTGGCGGAGCGCATCCGCGCCCTCGGCTATCCGGCGCCGGGCAGCTTCTCGCAGTTCACCAAGCTCGCCTCGATCAAGGAGGAGCAGGGCGTTCCGAACGCGCAGGAGATGCTGCGCCAGCTCGTCGAGGGGCACGAGGCCGTCGCCCGCACCGCCCGGAAGGTCTTCCCGACCGCCGAGCAGGCCAACGACCAGCCGACCGCCGACCTGCTGACCCAGCGCCTGCAGATCCACGAGAAGACCGCCTGGATGCTGCGCTCCATGCTGGAGTAGTCGGCGCTGAACAGCGGTTTGCGATTCGACTTTGTGATTCGGCGGGGCGCCGTCCTTCGGGGCGGCGCCCCGTCCATTTTCGGCCAAACAAAACAACAGGGAGGAAACAACCGGGCGGAGCCGCGCGTTCTCCTGGGATGTCCGATGGACGCGGGAGAGGGGCCATGGCCTCCTACAATTTCGACCGGACGCGGGGAGCGGACCGGGCGGCGACGGGCGCGCAGGACGCGCTGCTGCTGGCCGCAAGGCTGCTGATCGGAGCGATCTTCGTGGAGAGCGGCTTCGGCAAGCTGATGAATCTCGGCGGCTTCGCTGAAAGTCTGGCGGGGCAGGGGCTGCCCATGCCGATGCTGCTGGCCGCGCTGGGCGGTGCGGTGGAATGCTTCGGCGGGCTGGCGGTGGTGCTGGGGGCCTGGACGCGGCTGGCCGCGGCGGCGGTGGTCCTCTTCACCATCATGGCGACGCTGATCGCCCACCGCTACTGGACCTACCCGCCGGAGGCCCAGGGGATGCAGCGCATCCAGTTCATGAAGAACCTCGCCATCATCGGCGGCTTCCTCGCGCTGATCGCCGCCGGAGCCGGGCGGTTCAGCGTGGACGGTTTGATGAACCGGCGGTAGGAGGGGACCGGTCGCCCGGCCCCCGCCAACGGGTTACCAGTTGCCCGCCGGGCTCGGCTCGCCCTCGTGGTGGGCCAGCCAGCGCTCGGCCTCCAGGGCGGCCATGCAGCCCATGCCGGCGGCGGTGACGGCCTGCCGGTAGATCTTGTCCTTCACGTCGCCCGCGGCGAAGACGCCCGGCACGTTGGTGGCCGTCGAGTCGGGGGCGGTGACGATGTAGCCCTCGGAGTCGGTCTCCACCTTGCCCTGGAAGACGGCGGTGGCGGGGACATGGCCGATGGCGACGAAGACGCCGGCCACCGGGATCACCCGCTCCTCGCCCGACTTCACGTTCTTCACGCGCACGCCGGTGACGCCGCGCGGGTTGCCCATGGAGCCGTCGCCCTCGCCGACGATCTCCTCGACGACGCTGTCCCAGACGACCTCGATCTTGGGGTTGCGGAACAGCCGGTCCTGCATGATCCGCTCGGCGCGGAAGCTGTCGCGGCGGTGGATGACCGTCACCTTGGAGGCGTGGTTGGTGAGGTACAGCGCCTCCTCCACCGCGGAGTTGCCGCCGCCGATGACCGCGATCTCCTTGCCGCGGAAGAAGAAGCCGTCACAGGTGGCGCAGGCCGACACGCCGAAGCCGCGGTAGATCTCCTCGCTGGAGATGCCCAGCCAGCGCGCCTGCGCGCCGGTCGCGATGATGACGCTGTCGGCGGTGTAGGTGTCGCCCGAGTCGCCCTTGCAGACGAAGGGGCGCTGGCTGAAGTCGACATCGGTGATCAGGTCGAAGACCATCTTGGTCCCGACATGCTCCGCCTGCTTCTGCATCTGCTCCATCAGCCACGGCCCCTGGATGGGGTCGGCGAAGCCGGGATAATTCTCGACGTCGGTGGTGATCATGAGCTGGCCGCCCGGCTGCATGCCCTGCACCATCAGCGGCTGCAGGTTGGCGCGCGCCGCGTAGATGGCCGCGGTGTAGCCGGCGGGACCGGCGCCGATGATGAGAACCTTGGTGTGGTGGGTGCTGGGCATCGCTCTGTCCGTCACGATCTGGGCTGACGCGGACCATAGGGCCGCGCCGAACATATGGTCCAGTTCCGGCGCGCTGTCATCGGAAAGCCTGCCATGCCGGCCCATCATGGTGACGATGCTTCACATCGACCGCCTGGGAAAACCCCCTTCAGTAGTGGGCCGGCGCGCCCCCCGTCCGGTTCTTCAGCCACGCGCCGACGCGGTGGCGCCACTGCTCGTGCCAGATGTAGACGCTGTTGCGGACCCAGTTCATCTGCACGGCGCGGCGCCGGCCCTCGAAGGAATGGTGCCCGTGCCAGGAGGTGTCGGAGCGGCGGAAGCACAGCAGCGTGCCCTCGTCCGGCGGCACCTCGGCGGCGTAGTCCTCCAGGTTCGGGCTGCGCAGCACGCGCAGGCGCCCGCCCGACGCTTCCCAGGGCGGATTCATGTAGATCAGGACGGTGACGATCTTGCTGGCCGAATCGGGGTGGATCTTGCCGTCGGTCGCCCGGCACATGCCGCGGGCGGTGAACATGGTCGGGTAGCGCGACAGGTCCAGACCGAACTTTTCCGAGAAGGCCTGGCAGACCGCCGCGCCGCGCAGCTCCTCGATCAGGGCGTCGAAGGCCGGGCCCTGCGGGAAGACGCCGAGCGGGATCGAGCCGGGCTTGTCCACCTTGGGGTAATCGCGGTGCAGGGCCTCCAGACGCTCCCGCTTCACGAAGCCGGGGACGCAGAGGAAGTCGAACGGCTCGTGCTGCAGCGGGGTGGCGCGGAAGCGGTCCAGATCCAGCATGGAGGTGGGCGTGGACATGGGGCGGTCTCCAGACGGCAACTCAAACAGCGGCAATTCAGGCCACGGGCGTGTCGGGGAAGGCCAGCTCGTGGCGGGCGCGCCATTCCGGGCCGACATAGTTCACGATGATCGACTTGCGCACGCCGCGGATCGGGCGCGGGGCGAAGCCGTGCCAGGTGTTCGTTCCGGGAACGAAGACCAGTCCCCCGTTGAAGGCGTAGGGCGCGCGGGTGACGACGGTGCGGGTGGCGTCCAGCACGTCGGTGCCCCAGCCGGCGCAGTCCGGCCCCTTGGAGAGATAGATCAGCATCGTGAACTTCTTGACGCCGATGTCGGTGTGCGGCTCCAGCCAGAAGCCGTCGGTGTCCTGGCAGTACTCGATGCGCAGCGAGGTGCCGGCCAGATCGACGCCGCAGGTCCGCTCGATCGCCGCCGTCACCGCCCGGCGCTGGAAGGCCGTGGCGACCGCGTCGCAGACGGGATGCTCGGCCCGGCTGCGGGCGCAGAAATAGCTGCGGGTGGCGTTGTTGGTGTCCCGCTTGCCCATGGTGTCGCCGACCGGCGGCGGCGCCCAGGGCAGGGCGGCGATGCCGTCCGCGGCCTCGTCGGGAAGCGCGCGCGACAACAGCCAGTGGCGATACGGGTCATCCTTGGTCGGGGCGTTGTCCAGGCAGCGGATGAAGGCATCCTGGACCGCGTCGGGCGAAACCATGCGAAAAATTCCAATGCGTCCCAGCGGTAAAGGCGAATTACCATAGGGCGGCACACGCGCTAAATGAATTAGCGTTCATGAAGCGTTTGACAGGAATCTCCCCTGAAAAGCGCAAGCAAACAACGCCACGTCGCGGCATCGCGGGGCGCGCGGCGCCGCGAATCTCAAGCGCCGTGCTTGGCGCGGTGGGCGAGAAGGCGGTGCCGCAACTCTTCGGCGACTTGCCGGGTGTCGTCCAACGTTGGGTAGGTCCACTGATCCAGGGCGCCGGTGAAAGGCCGGGTGATGCCTTCCTTGTAGAGTTCTTCATGGAAGCTGCGGAACTTGGGCGAGCCGCCCTCCAGCGCGATCACATAGACCGGCTTTCCGGTGGAGCAGGCTTCCGAAGTCATGGACACGCTGTCGCAGGTCACCACCACCGCGTCGGCCAGCCCGAGATAGGCGAAATAGGGGTTCTCCCCCGTGCCGTCCCACACCTCCGCCGGCAGGCCGTTCAGACGGGCGCGCAGGATCGCCTCGTTGTCGGCGCCGGTGCGGCGCGACGGTGTGACCATCAGCCCGGCCCCCTGGCTGCGGGCCAGCTCCGACAGCTTCTCCGCGACGTCGCCCATGATGGTCGGGGTCAGGGCGTAGACGCCGTTGGTGCCGCCGATCAGCACGGCGACGCGCGGGTGCGGCAGGTCGGCGAGCCGGGGGGCGTGGCGTTGCGCGGCCTCGGCCAGCAGCTTGGGCGTCACGCGGTGCAGGGCGCCGCGGGTGGCCATGACGTTGGGGCCGCGCAGCCGGTCGTGGCGGGGCACCACGACGAGACCGAAATGGCGCGGGTTGATCTGCGGGTCCTGGATGTAGACGGTGAAGGTCCGCCTGCGCGACTGCTTGCTGGCGGCCAGCAGCGGCGCGATGGCCTGGCGCCCCGAGCCGATCATCAGGTCCGGCCAGGGCGCGCGGATGGGATCGCCCTCCGGCCCGGCGGCGAAGCGGTTGCCCAGCCGCAGGAACGGGCTGAGCTGGCGCCACGGGCTGCGCAGGCGCACGCGCTTCACGACGGGGGTGAGGCCCAGCGCCTCGGCAAGGCCGATGCACTGGTTTTCCATGCCGGGCTTGCCGTCCGACACGACCCAACAGGTAAGGGAACCGGAAATGGAAGAATGCATCGTCACACGAATGGTTTGGGAGTGCGGCTGGTTGTCGCGTCCAGGTGGGCATCGGGGCTGGATACATCGATAGAAAGTTTTTCCACCGGCGCCGGTACGGGTTTCTTGCTTGGCGTGGATGGCTGCGCCGTGTAATATCCTTTCTTCAAATCACCCCCGGAGCGACCGAGCAAACCATGCGGCGGGTCAAACTCGACCGAATTGACCGGCGGATTTTGCGCGACCTGCAAAATGACGGCCGGATGACCAACGTAGAACTCGCGAGGCGTGCCGGCATCTCTGCCCCTCCGTGTTTGCGGCGTGTCCGCGCCTTGGAAGAGGCGGGCTTCATCCGCGGCTATCACGCCGACATCAATCCCGACGCGCTCGGGTTCGGTGTCACCGTGTTCGCCCAGGTCGGCCTGTCCAGCCAAGCTGAAGTGGACCTAAAGAAATTCGAGGAACTCGTCAACTCCTGGCCCATGGTGCGTGAATGCAACATGCTGGCCGGCGAATACGATTTCCTGCTGAAGATCGTGGCGGAGGATTGGGACGACTACCAGCGCTTCCTGACCACGAAACTGACGGCGGCGCCCAACGTGGCGCACGTCAAGTCAGCCCTGTCGATCCGCACGTCGAAGCACACGCCCGGTGTGCCGATCGACGTCGACTCGCCGGACATCCCCGACTCGCTGGAGGATGACGACGAGGAGGACGAGAGCGAGTCCTCGACCCGGGTGGCGCGCCGCTGACGCGGCGCCTCACCGACGCCAAGTCTTTCCCGGACCGCCGGCACCGCCCCCAGCGTATGGGATGTGGTGCCGGCTGTTCGCGTTTCGGAAACACGGCCCTCGCGCAATTTTGGCCCTCCCGCAATTTTATAACGCTGAGCGTTTCCGAAAATGGATTTCTGCCCGTCTTCGCACGTGCGATGCTTTCCATGGCGAAGGTGCTAAACTCGTGCGACACCGATTTCGCCGATTTAGCCCGTGACCGGGAGACGATGATGGCCCCACCCCGCCGCCGTGCCCTTCCGCCGCGCCTTTTCCTGCCGACGCTGGCGCTCGCCGCAGGGCTTGCCCTTCCGCCCCTCCTCGGCTCTCCACCGGCCGTGGCGGCCACACCGGGCGTCCATGCGGAGGAAATCGTCCGCTTCCCCTCGCTCGACGCCGACCTCACCAGCGGCGCCCCGACGGCCCTGACCGGGCGCTTTCTGCGCCCCAAGGCCGCCGGCCCCTATCCCACCGTCGTCCTGCTGCATGGTTGCAGCGGGCTCTACGCCAAGACCGGGCGGGTGGCGTCGCGGCACATCGATTGGGCGCTGACGCTGCGCGAGCAGGGTTACGCGGTGCTGATGGTCGACAGCTTCGGCCCGCGCGGCGTGGCGGAGGTCTGCACGGTGAAGGATCGTCCTGTCCGGGCGTCGGAGGAGCGCAAGCGCGACGCCTGGGCGGCGCTGGCCTATCTGCGCGCGCGCAGCGACGTGGACAGCGAGCGCATCGCCCTGATGGGCTGGTCGCAGGGGGCGGGGACGGTGCTGGCCGCCTATGGGCCGGGCGGGCAGGGAAACGGCTTCCGCGCCGCCATCGCCTTCTATCCCGGCTGCCGGACGCCGCTGAGCGATGCCGATTGGCAGCCGGAAGGGCCGTTGCTGATGCTGCTGGGCGGCAAGGACGAATGGACCCCGGCCGAGCGCTGCCTGGAACTGGCGAGCCGCGAGCCGGTGAAGGAGCGCACCGAGGTGGTGGTCTATCCCGACGCCCATCACGGCTTCGACTCCCCCCATGCGCCGCTGCGCAAGCGCCGCAATCTGGCGACCGCCCCCGCGGGCGAGGCGACGGTCGGCACCGACGAGTCCGCCCGCAAGGACGCCATCGAACGGGTCAGCGCCTTCCTGGCGGAGCGGCTGCGGGGCTAGCAGGCTGTTCCAGAGATGAAAACAAAGGATGAAAACAAAGCGCCCCGCACCGGCTGTCGGTGCGGGGCGTTTCGGTTCGCGGTCGGTGGCGGGGCCGTGTCTTGCGAACCGGCCCCTTGAGCTTGAACCCGCGCTTACTTGAAGGCGACGGTGACGATCTCGTAGACCTTGGAGCCGCCCGGCGTGGAGACCTCCACGCTGTCGCCGACCGACTTGTTGATCAGCGCGCGGGCCAGCGGCGCCTGGATGGACAGCATGCCGTTCTTGATGTCGCTCTCGTCCTGGCCGACGATCTGGTAGGTGATCTCCTCGTCGGTGTCCTCGTCCGCGAGCGTGACCGTGGCGCCGAACTTCACCGCACTGCCGGACAGCTTCGTCGGGTCGATGACCTCGGCGCGGCTGATCTTGTCCTCCAGCTCCGCGACGCGGCCCTCGATGAAGCTCTGGCGTTCACGCGCGGCGGTGTATTCGGCGTTTTCCGACAGGTCCCCGTGCTCACGCGCCTCGGCGATCGCCTTGATGACGTTGGGCCGTTCGACAGTCTTGAGGTGCTTCAACTCCTCTTGCAGGCGGTTGTATCCCGCCGCAGTCATTGGAACTTTTTCCATCGTTCAATCCATCACCATGCCGACGCAGCGCCCTGGGAAAGCTACGGCGCGGCGGAGGAGGTCCGCCGCGCCGTAAACCGTCCTAATAGGAACCGCTAAGGTACGACTGCAACGGCGCGACTTCAAGGCTGCCGTTCCGGAGTGCGGCAATCGCTTCCACCGCCGCGCGTGCACCGGCCATGGTGGTGTAGTAAGGCAGGTTGTAGGTCAGCGCCGTGCGACGCAGGCTGAAGCTGTCGGACAGGGCCTGCGCGCCGTCCGTGGTGTTGATGACCAGATGCACCTCGCCGTTGATCATCGCGTCGACGATGTGCGGCTGGCCTTCCACCACCTTGTTGATCGACTCCGCCGGGACGCCGGCCTGGCGCAGCGCCGCCGCGGTGCCTGTGGTCGCCAGGACGCGGAAGCCCATGGCGTGCAGCTTCTGCCCGATCTGCACGGCCGACGGCTTGTCGCGCTCCTTCACCGAGATGAAGACGGTGCCCTGGACCGGCAGGGTGACGCCGGCGCCGAGCTGCGACTTGGCGAAGGCCAGCGCGAAGTTGTGGTCGAGGCCCATCACCTCGCCCGTCGACTTCATCTCCGGGCCGAGCACGATGTCGACACCGGGGAAGCGGGCGAAGGGGAACACGGCCTCCTTCACGGCGGTGTGCGGCGGGGTCGGGCCGTTCAGCGTGAAGTCGGCCAGCTTCTCGCCGGCCATGACGCGGGCGGCGATCTTGGCGATGGCGGTGCCGGTGGCCTTGGCGACGAAGGGCACCGTGCGGCTGGCGCGCGGGTTGACCTCCAGGATGTAGACCGTGCCGTCCTTGACCGCGAACTGGACGTTCATCAGGCCGACGACGTGCAGGGCGCGGGCCAGCGCCTCGCCCTGGCGGCCGATCTCGGCGATGGTCTCGGCGGGCAGCGAGTAGGGCGGCAGCGCGCAGGCCGAGTCGCCGGAATGGATGCCGGCCTCCTCGATGTGCTCCATGATGCCGGCGATGTAGACCTGGCCGGTGGCGTCGGCCACCACGTCCACGTCCACCTCGATGGCGTCCTGCAGGTAGCTGTCGATCAGCACCGGGTTCTTGCCCGACACCTTCACGGCGGTGCCCATGTAGCGCTTGAGCCCGGCCATGTCGTGGACGATCTCCATGGCGCGGCCGCCCAGCACGTAGGACGGGCGGATGACCACGGGGAAGCCGATCCGTGCGGCGACCGTCTCCGCCTCCTCCAGCGACCGGGCGAGGCCGTTGGCCGGCTGGAGCAGGTTGAGCTGGTGCAGCAGCTTCTGGAAGCGCTCACGGTCCTCGGCGAGATCGATGGCGTCCGGCGAGGTGCCGAGGATCGGGATGCCGGCCTTCTCCAGCGCGTCGGCCAGCTTCAGCGGGGTCTGGCCGCCGAACTGCACGATGCAGCCGAGCACCGTGCCGTTGCGCTGCTCGACGCGGACCAGCTCGATCACGTCCTCGGCGGTCAGCGGCTCGAAATACAGGCGGTCGGCGGTGTCGTAGTCGGTGGAGACCGTCTCCGGGTTGCAGTTGACCATGATGGTCTCGATGCCGGCCTCACGCAGCGCGTAGACGGCGTGGACGCAGCAATAGTCGAACTCGATGCCCTGGCCGATGCGGTTCGGCCCGCCGCCCAGGATGACGACCTTGCGCTTGTCGGTCGGGTCCGATTCGCACTCGGCGGCACCGGTGCCGTCGGTCTCGTAGGTCGAGTACATGTAGGGCGTGCGCGAGGCGAACTCGGCGGCGCAGGTGTCGATGCGCTTGAAGACCGGCGTGACCCCGGCGGCGCGGCGGGCCTCGGCGACCTCGGCCTCGCTCTTGCCGGCCAGCTCGGCCAGACGGGCGTCGGAGAAGCCCATCTGCTTCAGCGCCTGCCAACCGGCCTTGTCGGTCGGCAGGCCGCCGCTGCGGATCGCCTGCTCGCGGTCCACGATGGCCTTGATCTGCTCCAGGAACCACGGGTCGTACTTGGAGACCTGCTGCACCTCGGCGACGGTGAAGCCGTGGCGGAAGGCCTGGGCGATGACCAGCAGGCGGTCCGGCGTCGGGCGGGCCAGCGCGCCGCGGATCGCCGAGGCGTCCGGCGTGTCGCTGTCGCCGATGCGCACCTCGTTGAAGCCGGTCAGGCCGGTCTCCATGGAGCGCAGCGCCTTCTGCACCGACTCCTGGAAGGTGCGGCCGATCGACATGGCCTCGCCCACCGACTTCATCGAGGTGGTCAGCAGCGGCTCGGTGCCGGCGAACTTCTCGAAGGTGAAGCGCGGCATCTTGGTGACGACGTAGTCGATCGTCGGCTCGAAGCTGGCCGGGGTGGTGCCGGTGATGTCGTTGGTCAGCTCGTCCAGCGTGTAGCCGATGGCCAGCTTCGCGGCGATCTTGGCGATCGGGAAGCCGGTGGCCTTCGACGCCAGCGCGGAGGAGCGCGACACGCGCGGGTTCATCTCGATGACGATCAGGCGGCCGTTCGCGGGGTTCACCGCGAACTGCACGTTGGAGCCGCCGGTCTCCACCCCGATCTCGCGCAGCACCGCGATCGAGGCGTTGCGCATGATCTGGTATTCCTTGTCCGTCAGCGTCAGCGACGGGGCGACGGTGATCGAATCGCCGGTGTGCACGCCCATCGGGTCGATGTTCTCGATGGCGCAGACGATGATGCAGTTGTCCGCCTTGTCGCGGACGACCTCCATCTCATACTCCTTCCAGCCCAGCACCGATTCCTCGATCAGCACCTCGCCGACCGGGCTGGCGCGCAGGCCGCCGCGCACGATGTCCTCGAACTCGGCGCGGTTGTAGGCGATGCCGCCGCCGGTGCCGGCCAGCGTGAAGCTGGGGCGGATGATCGCGGGCAAGCCGACGAACTCCAGCGCCTCGGTCGCCTCCTGCATGTTGCGCACGAGGCGCGAGCGCGGCGATTCCAGGCCCAGCTTGTCCATGGCGTCGCGGAACAGGATGCGGTCCTCGGCCTTGGCGATGACGTCGCGCTTGGCGCCGATCATCTCCACGCCCAGCCGCTCCAGCGTGCCGTCGTCGGACAGGGCCATGGCGGTGTTCAGCGCGGTCTGGCCGCCCATGGTCGGCAGCAGGGCGTCGGGGCGCTCCTTCTCCAGGATCTTCGCCACCACGGCCGGGGTGATCGGCTCGATGTAGGTGGCGTCGGCCAGACCCGGATCGGTCATGATGGTGGCCGGGTTGGAGTTCACCAGGATGACGCGGAAGCCTTCCTCGCGCAGCGCCTTGCACGCCTGGACGCCGGAGTAATCGAACTCGCAAGCCTGGCCGATGACGATCGGCCCCGCGCCGATGATGCAGATGGATTTGATATCAGTGCGCTTGGGCATGGGTCCGCTTCTCGACGTTCGTGCAGCAAAAGCCCCCTCGCGCCATTGGCCCCCTGGCGGGGGCGCGGGTGTGAGGGGGCACGGATCAATATGTCGTTGCGAGGCCCCTTTATAGGGAACAAGGCGCAGCAGGGGAAGGGGTGGGATGATGCGCAGGCCACATGTCTGAAACATCGCCAGCGGGCGGCGAGGCAAGGCTTGAACCCGCGCCGAAAGGGCGTCATCAATCGGGGTGCGCCGGAAACCCGGCGCTTTCCGACATCGACCAGCGGGAGAAGCCCGCACACCTTGACCTGATTGCCGCCGGAGTTCGCGCCCCACGATGACCCACGCTTTCGCCAAGGACAGCCGCGCCTGCGCCGCCTGCGTTTCGTGGGGGGGCGACCGCGCCCTGTCGGACGACAACACGCTCGTCCACGTCGACCGCTACAGCGCGGAGGGGGAGTGCCGGACGGCGACCAGCCAGGATTACCGGAAGGTCACACGCTCCTACCACACCTGCCCGACCTGGGCGCCGCTGCCGATGCTGAAGAAGCATGGCGGGCGCCCGGAGCGCCAGCCGGTCTTCGCCAGCCGCCCCGCGCCCGCCGCGGCGAAGCCGGTCCTGGAGACTGTGGCGGCCGCGCCGGTGCGCGTGGTTGCCGCCGCCGCCGTTCCGCCGCCGCCGCCCGCGCCGCCGGTCTGCCGGTCGGAGCCGCTCGACCTCGACCAGCTTCCGCAGATCGCCAGCCTGCTTTACGTCCACTGGCGGCGGGTTCTCCGCGGACGCCCGATGCCGGAGGCGCGCGACATCGACACCGCGCAGATCCGCGAATGCGTGCCGCGCCTGTGCCTGATGGAGCCGCTGAACGGCGGCGAGGGCTTCCTCTACCGCGCCTGCGGGCGGGCGGTGCAGCGCCGGATCGGCCAGCGCGTGGTGCCGCGTCCGGTCGGCGACTGCCATCCCGCCGAGGCGGCGGCGCGTTTCAACGCCGACCTGCGCGCCTGCCTGAAGACGGGGGAGCCGCGCGGCCTTCTGGTGCGCGACGACCCGATGCTGCCGGGGGCGCGCTTCGTCGAACTGCTGCTGCCGCTGGCCGACGAGGACGGCCGCCCGGCTTGCGTGCTGGCTTTCCGGCACGTGCCGGGGGGCTGACGGAGGCGGCGGTGCCCTGGAGCGCGCAGCCCCCGCCGGAGTCTCCGATGCCGGTGCCCGGCGGTTCCAAGCCGGCGGGTGGCGCCGACATGGTGGGCGTCTGGCCGTCCGCCGTCTGGATCGTCGTCGGCACGCTCTTCTATCTGGAACACCCGCAGAGCTTCGCCGGTTGGAAGGGCGCGCTCTATTACGTGGTGGGTACCGCCGCCGTGGCGCTGGTGATCGGGCTGGTCAGCCTGAACCTGCGCCGCGCCGTCGCCGGCATGCTGGCCGAGGTGTTTCCCAGTCGAGACCGCTTCGCCGACCTCGTGAACCTGATGCTGCGGCTGATGCTGGCCACGGCGGAGGGCATGCTGGTGGCCCTGTTCGCACGCTGGACGCTGGGCGCGCTGGGGTAGGGTGATCCCTCGCCAACCAATCGGCGCTACACTGGGCGTCCCGGGACCGGTCGTCCTGGGGGGGAGGGGCGTCATGCAGAACCTGTCCGCCTATTGGTCGCACGCCGAACTGATCGCCAACGGCGTCATCCTGCTGCATCTGGTCGGGGCGCTGGTGCTCGGCATCCTGATGGGGTACGAGCGCTCCTTCCACGGGCGGGCGGCGGGGATGCGCACCTACGCGCTGGTCTGTCTCGCCGCGACGGCGCTGACCGTGGTCAACGCCTATCCCGGCCTGTGGTACGGCGGCATCGGGAGCGGAACCGGCGGGGGCGGCGATCCGACGCGGGTCGTCCAGGGCATCGTGACCGGCATCGGCTTTCTCGGCGCCGGGGTCATCATGCGGGAGGGCTTCTCCATCCGCGGCCTGTCCACCGCGGCGTCGATCTGGACGGCGGCGGCGATCGGGGTGACCATCGGACTGGGCTTCTACGCCGCGGCCATCGGTGCGGCCTTCCTGGTCATACTGGTGATGAGCGCCTTCCAAAGGCTGGAGGCGGTGCTGCCCCACCACACGGTGGTCCAGGTGATGCTGGTGTTCGAGCGCGAGCACGCGCCCCCGGCGGAGATGCTTCGCGTCAAGGCGCTGGAGCACGGCTACGAGATCGTGTCCTGGGCCTTCCATCTGCGCAACGGCAGCGGCCACCTGGAGTATCAGCTCACGCTCCAGGCCAACGGCACGCCGGACCCGATGGAGCTGATCGACAAGCTTGCCCACAGCAGCCGGGTGGTGGAGTTCCGCCTGTCGCCATCGCGCATGTGAGGGGCGGATGTGAGGGGCCGGCGCGCCTACTTGTCCAGCAGGAAATAGGCGAAGTCGATGCTGGGTGCGGCCAGCCCGAACTGTGTCAGCAGCGTGTGCGCCTGCCCACGGTGATGGGTCTGGTGGTTGAAGACATGGGTCAGCACCGCGGACAAGGGCATGGAGAAGGCTTGCCCGGCCAGAGAGTGGTAGTCGAGGTCCGCGGCGAAGCGGGCCTCCTCCTGCGCCTCCACGACGCTGATGAGGCGCTCGTCCTCCGCTTCGCGGGCGGCGCGCAACTCGTCGAAGCCGTCATACAGGATCTCGTCCAGGGCGAAGGGCGTCGGCCCGTCCCCCTCGATGCGGCGCAGCCACACCCGGTCGGCGACCAGGATGTGGTTCAGCGTTCCCCGCACCGAGCGGAAGAAGGCGCTGCGGTCCTCGCGGTACTGGGCGTCCGACAGCTCGGCCGCCACCGCGTAGAGGCGGCGGTTGGCCCAGCGGTTGTAGCGCGCGAACCGTTCGAAATGCGCCTTCATCGCCCCATCTCCTGCGTTTGAAGTCTCCTGTATTCAGACCCCGGCGCGCTTGGCCGACAGGCCGGCGGGGGACAGCAGCACCTCACGCTTGCCCTGGTGGTTGGCCTGGCCGACCACCCGCTCCGTCTCCATCCGCTCGACCAGACGGGCGGCGCGGTTGTAGCCGATCTGGAGCTGGCGCTGGATGAAGCTGACCGACACCTTGCCCTCGCGCACCACGAGGTTGACGGCCTGCATGTAGAGGTCGTCGCCGGAGTTGCTGCCGCCGCCTTCGTCGTCCTCGTCGGCGACCGCATCCTCCTCTTCCTCGGTGATGGCGGTGACGTAGTTGGGGGCGCCCTGCGACTTGATGAACTGCACGATCTCCTCGACCTCCGAATCGGAGACGAAGGGGCCGTGGACGCGGGTGATGCGGCCGCCGCCAGCCATGTAGAGCATGTCGCCCTGGCCGAGGAGCTGTTCCGCCCCGGCCTCGCCCAGGATGGTGCGGCTGTCGATCTTGCTGGTGACCTGGAAGCTGATGCGGGTCGGGAAGTTGGCCTTGATGGTGCCGGTGATGACGTCCACCGAGGGGCGCTGCGTCGCCATGATCAGGTGGATGCCGGCGGCCCGCGCCATTTGGGCGAGGCGCTGGATCGCCGCCTCGATCTCCTTGCCGGCCACCAGCATCAGGTCGGCCATCTCGTCCACGATGACCACGATGTAGGGGAGGGGCGTCGGCTCCTGCGGGGTCAGGTCGAAGACGGTCTCGGCCTCGCCGGGGACCGTGCGGCGGGGCATCGGTTCGCCGTTGGCGATCATCTCGGCGATGCGGGCGTTGTAGCCCTCGATGTTGCGCACGCCGAGCTTGGACATCGCCTCGTAGCGGCTCTCCATCTCGCGCACGGCCCAGCGCAGGGCGATCACCGCCTTCTTCGGGTCGGTCACCACCGGGGTCAGCAGATGCGGGATGCCGTCATAGACCGACAGTTCCAGCATCTTCGGGTCCACCATGATGAAGCGGCAGCGCTCCGGCGGCAGCCGGTAGAGCAGCGACAGGATCATCGTGTTGATGGCGACCGACTTGCCCGAACCGGTGGTGCCGGCGACCAGCAGGTGCGGCATGCGGGCGAGGTCGGCGACCACCGGCTCCCCGCTGATGTCCTTGCCGAGCGCGATGGCCAGATGCGCCTGCGATTCGGCGAAGGCCGCGTGGTCGAACATCTCGCGCAGATAGACCATCTCGCGCACCGGGTTCGGCAGCTCCACGCCGATCACGCTGCGGCCCGGCACGATGGCGATGCGGGCGGTGACCACGCTCATCGAGCGGGCGATGTCGTCGGTCAGGTTGATGACCGTGGCCGACTTGGTGCCCGGCGCCGGCTCGAACTCGTAGAGCGTCACGACGGGGCCGGGGCGCACGTCCATGATCTCGCCGCGGACGCGGAAGTTCCGCAGCACCGTCTCCAGCATCCGCGCGTTGCGGGCCAGGACGGTCTCGTCATGCTGCTGCGGCGGGCGCGGTGGCGGGTTCTGGAGAAGCGTGGTGCCGGGCAGGGCGTAGGGATCGTCCTCGCCGATGGGCTCGCCGAAGGATTCGCCATCCTCGTCCGCTTCCCCGTCCGCGTCGTCCAGCGCGACGGTGTCGTCGGCGTACCCATCCTCCTCGTCCTCATAGGCGAGGGCGTCGTCCGCCGCGTCGTCGGACTCCTCATCCCCGGGCAGGTCCTCGGCGTCGGGAATGAGGACGTCCTCCACCTCGTCCGGCGCGTCCACGGCCGCATCCGACGCCGGGGGCGGGACGATGGTTTCCGCGGGTCGCGCCTCATAGGCCCACTCGACGCCGGACAGGAAGGCGAAGCCGGCGACCACCGCCAGCGCCTCGTCGCTGAGGTTGGTCGAATAGACCGTGCCGGCCCGCGGGGTTCCGGGGAGCACCTCCACGTCCCACAGCAGCCGCCCGTCCGGGCGCGCGTTGGGGATCAGGTTGAAGGGGCGGCCGTTCAGCGCGCACCACAGATTGAATTCGTCGGCGGTGACGACTCCCGACTGGGTCGCGGGCGCGGTCAGGTGGGGCGTGCGCGGCGTCATGCCGGGGCTCCCGGTTTCTGTTCGGTGGAGAGGGATTCGTCGTCGTTGTCGTCGGCGGTCGCGGTGTCGGCCTTGGTGTCCGCGGTCCCGTCCGTATCGTCGTCGGTGTCGGCGTCCTCATCCGCAAGGGACTCGGATTCGTTGTCCACCGTGTCGTCCGCCTCCGGTCCGTCGTCATCCGGTCCGTCGTCATCCGGCCCGTCGTCATCCGGACTGTCGATCTCCACCTCCGCCTGATCCTCTGCCGGGTCGGGGGTGAGCACGGCGCAGGGCGGTTCGTCCGGCGGCAGTTCGTAGGCGGCGACCAGGATCTTGTCGATGGTCTCGCCGTCGCTGGACATCGGCAGGGCCAGCCGCTCCCAGGTCCGCATGACACCGCTGAAGTCGGCGGTGTAGACACGGGCGACCGGCAGCCGTTCGCGCAGGAGCGAGGCGTATTCGGGGCGCAGGATGGCCCGCTGCTCCTCCGGCAGATCGTCCAGCGTGGCGCCCAGGCGCGAATGCCCGAAGGCCGCGGCGAGCGACTGGCCGTAATAGGAATAAACGAAGTCGTCGTCGCCGATGACCTCGAAAATCACAATATTATCCTTCCACGGCCGCAGGTCGGCCGGGGCGATGCTGCTGGACACCGGCGGCTTCCCGCCGATGCATTTGGTGAGCCAGAAGTCAAGCAGGCCGCTCAGGTGCGGCGTCGCCAGCTCGGTTCTTTCCTTGATCATGGATTGGGCGCGGAATGTCTCGGGCGGCGCCCCGCGGGGCTACCCCCTGGAGCTTTCATGGACCGCCGGAACCATACCCGGAAGGGACGGGCAGGCGCAACCGCAAGGGACCGCCCCGTTCAAGCCGGCTTAACCCTGTCGCCCGGATGCCGCAGTGGCGGCGCGGGACGCTGTCCGCGTCGTTCAGCCCCCGCGCCGCAAGTGCGCGTCACGCCGCGCAGGTCACCCCGGTGCCGCCCAGCCCGCAATAGCCCGCGGGATTCTTGGACAGATACTGCTGGTGATAGTCCTCGGCGTAGTAGAAGGGCGGGGCCTCGCGAAGCTCCGTCGTCACCGGGCCGAACCCGGCCTGTTCCAGGCGGGCCTGATAGGACTCGCGGCTGGCCTCGGCGGCGGCGCGCTGGGCATCCGTGTGGGTGTAGATGGCCGAGCGGTACTGGGTGCCGACGTCGTTGCCCTGGCGCATGCCCTGGGTCGGGTCGTGCGCCTCCCAGAAGACGCGCAGCAGCTCCTCGAACCCGACCTTGGCCGGATCGTAGACGACGCGCACCACCTCGGTGTGGCCGGTGCGGCCGGAACAGACCTCCTCGTAGGTCGGGTTGGGCGTGTGGCCGCCCTGATAGCCGACCATGGTCGACCAAACACCCGGCACCTTCCAGAACTTGCGCTCAGCCCCCCAGAAGCAGCCGAGCCCGAAGTCGGCGACCTCCAGCCCCTCCGGATAGGGCGGGGTCAGCGGGTTGCCGTTGACGTGGTGGCGTGGTGGCACGGGAACCGGCGTGTCGCGTCCGGGCAGCGCCTCCTCCGCGCTGGGCAGCGCCAGGGGCTTGCGCATGAACATTCCGAGCATCTCGGCCTCTCCGATGGCGTAGGAGTTGGGAATGGGGATTTGGGGATTATGTCGGGTCGCCCCGCCCCGGAGGCAAGTCGTCGCCTTTGCGCGGGAGCCTTCCGCGGCCCCGCGTGTTTACCCTTCGGAATGTTCAGTCCAAGGTGGAACCGCGGGGAGAGAACGATGACGATCGACGACGCCACCCTCCAGCGCCTGATCGGCAAGGGGCGCCAGCACAACAACCGGCTCAGCGTCGAGCAACTCGGCCAGGACGTGCCGGTGGAAACCATGACCCCGGAAGAGGTCGCCGTGGTGGTGGAGCGGCTGGAGGCCGCGGGCATCGACGTGGAACTGACCGACGAGCGGTTGAAGCGCCCGCGCGGCGGCGGCGGTGGCGATTACCAGCGCGGGGCCGGTGTGGTCACCATCGCCAGCCCGGCGGCCCCCGCCGTGTCCGCCCCCGGCGCCCGCCCGTCCGAACATGGCTGGGCCGACGAGGGGCTGGGCCACGCCCACGGCGGGCATCACGGCTCCCGCCGGGCGCCGACCTGGGACCGCGGCGGGGTGGACATGCTGCCCATCGTCTCGGTCCTGGTCGTGGCGCTGGTTCTGATCATCGCCCTGGGCGGCTGAGGCCCGGCTTTCAGCCCGGCTTGGCCAGAGCGTGGATGAGGATGGCCGCGGTCGCCGCGACGTTCAGCGACTGGATGCGGCCGGTGCCGGGCAGGGTCAGGACGTCCTCGCAGGCGGCGAGGGTGGCGGGGGGAAGCCCGTCCTCCTCGTTGCCCAGCACGACGGCGGCGGGGCGCTCGCCCTTGGCGAGGGCCGCCGGGTCGGTGACCACCGCCCGGCCGCGGCCCAGCGCCGTTCCGGCCACCCGGTAGGATTCGCGCAGCCGCTTCAGGACCGCCGGCAGGTTGGCCGCCCGGTACAGCTCCACCCACTCGAATCCGCCCTCGGCCACCCGGTAGGCGGATTCCGACGGCAGGGCCTGTCCGGGATGGTCCGACACCACGACGCGCCGCAGGCCGAAGAAAGCGGCGGTGCGCAGGATGGCGCCCAGATTGTGCGGGTTGCCGACCCCGTCCAGGATCAGCAGCGGCTGCCCGTCCTTCGCCCAGCGCTTCGCCGCCTCGGTGTCGAAGGCGGGCACCGGGCGCGGCGCGATCAGCGCGACCACCCCGCCGTGCAGCACCGTCCCGGCGACCTTCGCCAGCTCGTCGGCCTCCACCATGCGGTAGGGTTTGCGCGCCGCCGCCATCGCCTTGCAGAAGTCGCCGGTCTTCGCCTTCAGCCGCTCCTCGAAGAACAGCCGCTCGACCCGCGCCGCGTCATGGGCGAACAGGGCGGAGACGGCGGACAGGCCGGCGACGCGGAACAGCTTTCCCGGCTCCTCCCGCGGCGGCTCCTCCCGGCGCACCTCCTTGCCGGCGCGGGCCGGACCCGGACGCGGGGAGCGGGCAGGGGACGGGACGGGCGGACGGCCGCGCGGGGTCGTCGGCTTCGGCATGATGGTCTCGGGGGCTTGCGGGAACGGGCCGGCATTCTGGACCAACCCGTTCCCGAACTCAAAGCCCTCAGTGGTTTTCCCGGGCCATTCAATTGCCGAGCGGCGCCGCGTGAATGTGGAGCAAGATCGACACGGATTTCACGGACCTGGGCACGGATTTCACGGATTCTTCGATCCGGACCGGATTCAGGCGCATCGGCCGGAGCCGTTTCGTGAAATCCGGTTTCGATCCGTGAAATCCGTGTTGATCGTTGCCCGCGTTTCCTGCCCGCTCCTTTCATGAGGACCGCGCTCAATGGTCGCCGTTCTTGCTCCGCGCGTAGCCTGCGTAGGCCGCGGCAGCCGCCGCCGCGACCCCGGCGACGAGCAGCGGCGACACCCAGGCGGGCGGCGGGGTGCGGAAGCCGCCGGTGACGCCGCGGCCGCGCTCCACCGGGCTGAACAGGTTGCCGTCGCTCGGCGCGGCGGGTGGGGTCCGGCTGAAATGGCGGTGGGCGCCGTAGCCGGCGATCTTCTCCATCAGGCGCGGCGCCACCGCGTGCCCCAGCCGGGTCAGCGGCGTCATCGCCCCGACCATCGCCTGGGCGCGCGGGCGCAGGGCGAGGGACAGCACGGTGTCCGCCACGTCCTGCGGATCGTCGTAGAAGGGGCTTTCCGCGTCCAGTTGATGGCCGGTGTAGTTGGCGCCGTGGGACATGCCCGGCGTGTCGGTGAAGAAGGGATAGACGCCGCAGACATGGACGCCCGGCGCGTCGACCAACTCCGCCCGCAGGCTTTCCAGAAGCCCTTCCAGCCCGAACTTGCTGGCGGCGTAGGCGGCGGCGTAGGGGGCGGGCGCCCAGGCCCCGACCGAGACGGTGTTGATGAGCACGCCATGCCCCTGCCGGCGGAACAGCGGCAGCACCGCGTGGGCGGCGTGCAGCGGGCCGAACAGGTTGGTCTCGACGACGCGGCGGTGCGCCTCCAGCGGGGTGTCCTCGAACCGTCCGACGGCGCCGACCCCGGCGTTGCTCACCCAGACATCGATGCCGCCGTACACCTGCATCGCCCGGTTGGCCAGCCGGAGGACCGCCTGGGCGTCGGTGACGTCGGTGGGCACCACCTCGGCCTCGCCGCCCAGCTCCCGGCATTCCTCGGCGACCTCGCCGAGCAGGGCCTCCCGCCGGGCGGCCAGCACCAGCCGGGCGCCCTCCCGCGCGAAGGTCAGGGCGGTGGCCCGCCCGATCCCGCTTGATGCTCCGGTTACGACCACCACGGCCCCGCGCACGCTGTCCATCCATCCTCTCCCGTCAATGCCTCGATGCGGCATCAACAGGACAGGACGGCCCGGCGTCGCGGCGCTGTGGTCGGGTTGCCGTGGATCAGATCAGCTTGATCGCCAGGAAGCCGCCGATCAGCGCGACGGCGAAAGCGGTGGTGACCAGGGTCAGCCGCTTCTCGATGAAGGCGCGCACCGGCTCCCCGAACCAGTAGAGCAGGGCGGCGACCAGATAGAAGCGGATGGCCCGCGACAGGATCGAGGCGCCGATGAACACCCAGATGTTCAGCTTCGCCACACCCGCGGTGATGGTCAGCAACTTGTAGGGGATGGGCGTCATGCCCTTGATGATGAGAATCTCCGCGCCGTATTCGACGAAGGTATGGCGCAGCGTCTCGAACTGGGCTTCCAGGTGGTAGAAGTCGATGACCGCCTTGCCGATGGCCTCGTACAGGAAATAGCCGATCATGTAGCCGGCGACGCCGCCCACCACCGAGGCCAGCGTGCAGATCGTCGCGATCCGCCACGCGGCCTGCCGGTTGGCGAGCACCATCGGCACCATCAGGATGTCCGGCGGGATCGGGAAGAAGGAGCTTTCCGCGAAGGAAACCCCCGCCAGCCAGGTGGTGGCGTTCTTCGAGGCCGCCTTGGCCATCGTCCAGTCGTAAAGGCGCTTCAGCATGCCGGTCGCAGCCCGTGTTGTGCCGGTGAGGGAAGACCCTGTTTTAGCGGGGGACCGTGTCAACGGCTACGACCAATTCGGGGCGGCCCCGGAAAGGCTAAGCCATCGGCCTAGCGGGACGCGGGCTTGCTCCCGGATTCGGCGGTGTCCGGTTCCGCCTTCTCAGGGTCGGCGCGCGACACCGGATCGCAGTCGCCGTCGCGGGACCCGCCGGGATGGCCGCCGGGCATGCCGCGGTAGCGCGTGTCCGGGTTGGACCCGCCGCCGCCGCTCTGCTCGTCGCAGAGAGGCTCGATGTCGGTCTTGTGATTGTCCTTGGGCTCGGCGCCTTTTTGTCCTGCGGTGTCGTCGGCCATGGCCGTTCTCCGGCTGCGGGAGTGGAAACCGGGCAACAGGCCAGCGCCGCCGCGGTTCCCGCCTCGCTGACGCTCACTTCGTCGCGGTTTCCAGATAGGCGATCAGATCGGCCCGGTCCTCCGGCTTCGCGACACCGGCGAAGGCCATGCGGCTGTCGGCGATGACCGCCTTCGGGTTGGCGAGATAGGGGTCGAGCGTCTTGGCGTCCCACGCGATGCCGGAGGCCTTCAGCCCCTCGGAGTAGTTGGCGTAGGTGTCCACCGTGCCGGCCTTGCGCCCGAACAGCCCGTGCAGCGTGGGGCCGACGCGGTTCTTCCCCGCCTCCACGGTGTGGCAGGCCTTGCACTGGCGGAACAGCTTCTCGCCGTTCGCCGGATCGCCGTCGGCCAGGGCCGGGAGCGGCGCCGCGGCAAGAAGGAGCAGGGCGGCAAAAGCGGTGCGGGCGGCGGTGCGCATGGGTCGGGGGCCTCCTTCGTTTCGCCGCGGCGGAAGGTCGCGGCGTCGAGGGAGACTTTACGGATCGCCGGACTCCGGGCCATTGGACTTTGGACCAGCGGAGTCCGCACCCTTTTCGAGCGCCGCCTCCGGCTTCAGCGCCTCGTCCAGCCAGGCGAGGTGGGGCGCGGCGGCGCGGCGGGCCTCCTCCTCCATGCGGCGGTAACGGGTGATCACCTCCTGCCCGAAGGCGGTCAGGCCGGTCCCGCCGCCTTCCCGTCCGCCGACGTTGGTGCGCACCACCGGCTCGCGGAAGGCGGAGTTCATGGTTTCCACCAGGAACCACGCGCGGCGGAAGGACATGCCGAGCGCCCGTGCGGCCGCCGAGATGGAGCCGGTGCGGTCGATCTCCTCCAACAGGGACACCTTGCCGGGGCCGATGGCGCCGGAGGGGTGGAGGAAGCGCAGCCGGATGTCGGTCGTCATGTCCTGAAGTCTCGCCGGGAAACGGAAGGGGCTCCGCCCAAGGTAGCATCTGCCGCCCGGCGGTCAGTCCCGAATTTGGGGCGGGCCGCGTCTGCAACCAAAGTCGAATTTACCGGCCTTCCCCGAAACCGCGATAACGGCGGGGCGCTGTGACGGATACCGATCATCGGACGAACGGACACAGGGCGCACAACCCGCCAAACGTCATTCCACGACTTTCAGTTCGGGCAATCCGCTTCGGGAGGAAACCGCCGTGATCCATCAGGCCCTGGAAACGCTCAGCAAACAGGTCGCCATCCGGCCGCGCTACGACAACTTCATCGGCGGCCAGTGGGTGGCGCCGACGAAGGGCCAGTATTTCACCAACCTGACCCCGATCACCGGCAAGCCGCTGTGCGAGGTCGCCCGCTCCACCGCGGAAGACATCGAGAAGGCGCTGGACGCCGCCCACAAGGCCAAGGACGCCTGGGGCCGCACCTCCCCGGCGGAGCGCGCGCGCATCCTGAACAAGATCGCCGACCGCATGGAGGAGCGTCTGGACGTCCTGGCGCTGGCCGAGACGCTGGACAACGGCAAGCCGATCCGCGAGACGACCCACGCCGACCTGCCGCTCGCCATCGACCATTTCCGCTACTTCGCCGGCTGCGTCCGGGCCCAGGAAGGCACCATCGCGGAAATCGACCACACCACCTACGCCTATCACTTCCATGAGCCGCTGGGCGTCGTCGGCCAGATCATCCCGTGGAACTTCCCGCTGCTGATGGCCGTGTGGAAGCTGGCCCCGGCGCTGGCCGCCGGCAACTGCGTCGTGCTGAAGCCCGCCGAGCAGACCCCGATGGCCATCATGGTCATGATGGAGATCATCGGCGACCTGCTGCCCGACGGCGTCCTCAACGTCGTCAACGGCTTCGGCATCGAGGCCGGCAAGCCGCTGGCCCAGAGCCCGCGCATCGCCAAGATCGCCTTCACCGGCGAGACGACGACCGGCCGCCTGATCATGCAGTACGCGGCGGAGAACATCATCCCGGTCACGCTGGAGCTGGGCGGCAAGTCGCCGAACATCTTCTTTAACGACGTGATGGCCGACGACGACGAGTTCCTGGACAAGGCGCTGGAAGGCTTCGCCATGTTCGCGCTGAACCAGGGTGAGGTCTGCACCTGCCCGTCGCGCGTCCTGGTGCAGGAAAAGATCTACGACAAGTTCATGGAGAAGGCCGTCGCCCGCGTCGCCGCGGTCAAGCAGGGCAGCCCGCTCGACCCCGCGACGATGATCGGCGCCCAGGCCAGCATCGACCAGCTCGAGAAGATCCTCTCCTACATCGACATCGGCAAGGCCGAAGGCGCCAAGGTGCTGATCGGCGGCGAGCGCGCCCACCTGGGCGGCGAGCTGGAGAGCGGCTACTACGTCCAGCCGACGGTCTTCGAAGGCCACAACAAGATGCGCATCTTCCAGGAGGAGATCTTCGGGCCGGTCGTGTCCGTGACCACCTTCAAGACCGAAGAGGAGGCGCTCGCCATCGCCAACGACACGCTCTACGGCCTGGGCGCCGGCGTGTGGAGCCGCGACGGCAACCGCGCCTTCCGCATGGGCCGCGCCATCCAGGCCGGCCGCGTGTGGACCAACTGCTATCACCTCTACCCGGCCCACGCGGCCTTCGGCGGCTACAAGCAGTCGGGCATCGGCCGTGAGACCCACAAGATGATGCTCGACCACTACCAGCAGACCAAGAACCTGCTGGTCAGCTACAGCCCGAAGGCTCTGGGCTTCTTCTAAGCGTCCTGTCTCCTCCCTGACGACCTTTGGGCCGGCGGCCATTCGGCCTCCGGCCCTTTTTTCTCATCCGACGGGCCATTCACTCGGGAGTGTCCGCCCATGGTCGAACGAGTCGTCGCCACACCGGCGGCCCTGGCGCTGATCGAAAAGCTGCGCGGGCTCTACGGGCCGCTGTTCTTCCACCAGTCCGGCGGCTGCTGCGACGGCAGCGCGCCGATGTGCTTCATGGACGGGGAGTTCCGCCCCGGCGGGCAGGACGTCCGGTTGGGGGAAATCGGAGGCTGTCCCTTCTACATGGGAGCGGCGCAGTTCGAATACTGGTCGCACACCCAGCTCATCATCGACGTGGTGCCGGGCCGCGGCGCCAGTTTCTCGCTAGAGGCGCCGGAGGGCGTGCGCTTCCTCACCCGCTCGCGCCTGTTCTCCGATGGCGAGGTGGAGGCGCTGCGCTCCGATCCTGGCGATATGACGAAAAAAGCATAGCGCTGTTTCGTGGAATGCGGTATCCAGGATTCGACTTTGGGACTTTCCCAGTCGGCACGGCCGCCGGGCGGTCTGATCCGTGTTCAGACCGGCTCCCCCGCGTGGTGGTGCATATGGAACCGAACTCAGGCGCTTTCCGCGACGGCGGAAAGCGCCTTTTTCGTCGCGTGGGAAACAGTCCCGCTCCGGACCTTAGACCATGGTCGCATGCCCGCACCCCCGCGCCGGCTTTGCCCGGCGGGCGGCGCTGAAGTAACCTATAGGTCATCCGCCCACGTTTCCCGGCCGGCCTTCCGGTGTCGGGTGGCTGTCTGGGGTGTTGGATGCCATGCCGATGCTTTTCGGGACCCGCATTGTGACCAGCCAACCGGCCTCGGACGCTCTTCTCTCCGATGCTCCGCCCAGCTCCCCCTCGCCCAGCCCGTCCCTGCCGCGGGCCGTCTCGACGGCGGAGGACGCCCGCGCCGCCGCGCGTGACCTGTTCGAGGGGCTGTGCGGGCCGAACCCCGCCGCCGCGGCGGAGCTGGAAATGGTGCTGGTCTTCTGCTCCGCCCATTACGACCAAGTGGAGCTGGCGGCGGCCCTGGCCGAGCTGTTCGGGCCGGTGCCGGTGGTCGGCTGCACCACGGCGGGCGAGATCACGCCCTTCGGCTACGCCGCCGGATCGCTGGTCGGGATCGGCTTCCCGCGCGCCGACTTCACCATCGCCACCCAGCGCATTGACGACCTCGACCGCTTCTCCATCGCCGAGGCGCCGCGCGTCCTGCGCAGCCTGATGGAGCAGCGCGACGTCGCCCTGGCCGCCCGCGCCGACGCCTTCCCCGACCATGGCAGCTTCGCCTTCCTGATGATCGACGGCATGTCACGGGCGGAGGAGATGGTGGTCAGCGCGCTGCACAGCGTCCTGATGGACATCCCGCTGTTCGGCGGTTCCGCCGGGGACGAGCTGCGGTTCGAGCGCACCTTCGTCCTGCACGAGGGGCGGTTCCACACCAACGCCGCCGTGCTGATGCTGGTCACCACCGCGCGCCGCTTCGTGGTTTTCCGGACCGAACATTTCGTGGCGTCCGATGCCAAGATGGTGGTGACCGGCGCCGATCCGCAGCGCCGCATCGTCACCGAGATCAACGCCGAGCCGGCGGGCCGCGAGTACGCCCGCATGGTCGGGCTGGAGGGGGAGCCGCTGACCCCCCTGATCTTCGCCGCCTATCCCGTCGTCGTGCGGGTCGGGGGCGAGTACCATGTCCGCTCCATCCAGAAGGTCAACGACGACGAGAGCCTGACCTTCTACTGCGCCATCGACGAGGGCATCGTGCTGACCGTCGCCCGCGGCGTCGACCCGGTGGAGAATCTGGAGGAGATGATGCGCAAGCTGGCCGCGGAGGTCGGCGGGCCGCCGGACCTCGTGCTGGGCTGCGACTGCATCCTGCGCCGGCTGGAGCTGGAGCAGCGGCAGCTCAAGCACGTCATGTCGGCCGCTCTGGCGCGGCACAACGTCATCGGCTTCTGCGCCTACGGCGAGCAGTACAACGCCATGCACGTCAACCAGACCTTCACCGGTGTCGCGATAGGTGCGCGATGACGCTCATCTTCGACTGGCGGGAACCGTC
>NZ_WHOR01000479.1:0-1662 GCF_013340925.1 Azospirillum formosense | reverse complement strand
CCTGACGACCGAGGAGCGCGCCAAGCGTGGCGGCGAGGTCATCCGCAGCCTGAACAACGGCCAGCCCCAGCCCAACCTGGAGCGGATGCGCGAGGAGTTCCCCTTCCTGGCGGAGGCCACCGAGGCTTACGCGCTGGGCGACGTCTGGTCGCGGCCGGGGCTGGACACGCGGACCCGCCAACTGGCCGCAGTCGCCGCCTTCGCCGCCATCGGCGAGACGGCCTTCATGAAGATCCACGCCGGCTACGCCCTCAACGCCGGCGTCTCCGAGGACGAGTTGAAAGAGATCGTCTACATGGTGACCGTCCCCGCCGGCTTCCCCCGCGCGATCACCGCCGCACGCACCCTGTCGGAGCTGTTCGCCGAGCGCCGCCCGTAGACGGAAGGAGGCACGCCATGAAACGCGCGTTCGCCCGGACCGCCACCCTGACCGCCGCCCTGCTCGCCTCCGGCGCCGAGGCCCTGCCCGACCGCAAGGCGCTGGCCCAGACCGCCGACCGGCCCGGAGTGGCGCAAGCGGATCACCCCCAAGCGGATCATCCCTATGTCGGCCTGTGGGTGACCGAGGACGGCCGTGTCCGCCACGAGCTTCTCCCCGACAACCGCTACGTCGAGGCGCGGGGCAGCCGGGAGAAGGCGTACCAGGGCCGCTATCGGGTCACCGGCGACCACATCGACTATTGGGACGACACCGGCTTCACCGCCGACGGCGACTTCATCGACGGGGTGCTGCACCATGGCGGGATGATCCTGCACCGTCGGCGCTGAGCGCCGGTTCTTTTTTCCTCCTTTTCAAAATTGTGAAGTGGACAACAGTGCCGGATGCCCGATCCGGGAAGAATGGCTGTGCAAGGGCGAGGTCTTCGGAACGAACCAGCAAAAGGAACGCCGAAGAACACCCCTCCCCCTGCATGGCACAATCCCCTGATCCGAAGGAAACGCATCAATGGCAAACGTCTATGGCACCAACAACGCCGACTATCTCGACATGATCAAGTACGGCGTCAGCAATGACTACGTGCAGGGTTATGACGGCAACGACACCATCCTCGGCTGGTCCGGCAACGACACGCTGGACGGCTGGAACGGCAACGACGTGCTCTACGGCGAGTCGGGCAACGACCTGCTGATGGGCTATTACGGCACCGACACGCTCTATGGCGGCAGCGGCAACGACCAGCTCTACGGCGAGAGCGGGTACGACAAGCTCTACGGCGGCGACGGCAACGACACGCTGAGCGGCGGCGACACCTTCGACGACCTCTACGGCGGCATGGGCAAGGACCAGATGACCGGCGGGGCCGGGGCCGACTGGTTCTTCTTCGAGACGAAGGACAGCGGCGACATCTACGCCGGCAACGCCGACACCATCACCGACTTCAAGGACGAGGACCAGATCTGGCTGAAGGGCAGCTACAGCTACGCCGGTTCGACCAGCGCGCCCGCCGACGGCCAATACAGCATCTGGCAGAAGGACGGCAATTACGTCGTCACATGGAACGCGGCGAACGACACCGGCTATCACGACCTGATCGTGAAGGGCGACAACCCGATGGGCGACATCTCCTTCTACTGACCCGCCTGACCGAGGTCCCCGGGCGCGCCGTCCTTCCCGGCGCGCCCCTTTCCCTTCTCCGGACGACAGGAGCGCCCTTCCCATGG
>NZ_WHOR01000478.1:0-1676 GCF_013340925.1 Azospirillum formosense | reverse complement strand
ACGGGCCCACCCGAGAGCCGATGCGCGCGCTCCGCTGGGCCTTGCGCACCGCCCCCATGTCGCGGTCCAGTTTGACGCCCCTCGCGCCCGGCACGTCGGCGGCGCCCGCCTTGGAGGACATGGCGCGGTGGCCGGGCTTGGCCACAGGCGCGCCGCGGGCGGCGATGACGACCGCGGCGGCGGTGGAGATGTTGTAGGTGCCCGAGCCGTCGCCGCCGGTGCCGCAGGTGTCGATGGTGCCGTCCGGCGCCTCCACCGGGATCGCCTTGGCGCGCATGACGCGGGCGGCCCCGGTGATCTCGTCCACCGTCTCGCCGCGCACGCGCAGCGCCATCAGGAAGCCGCCCATCTGCGACGGGGTGGCGTTGCCCGACATGATGATGTCGAAGGCCAGCGAGGCCTCTTGCTCGTTCAGGGCGTTGCCGGCGGCGACCTTGGCGAGGATCGCCTTCATGTCGGTCAGGTCGCCGTGCGGCGCGGACGGCGTGCTCATGCGGCGGTCTCCAGCCGGCGGGTCGTGTTCAGGAAGTTTTCCAGGATCTTGAGCCCGTGCTCGCTCTCGATGCTCTCCGGGTGGAACTGCACGCCGTGGATCGGCAGTTCGCGGTGGGACAGCGCCATGATCAGCCCGTCCTCCGTTTCACCGGTGACCTCCAGGCAGGCGGGCAGGGTGGCGCGCTCGACGATGAGCGAATGGTAGCGGGTGGCCCGGAAGGGCGAGGGCAGGTCCTTCAGGACGCCGCGCCCCTGGTGGAACATGCGGTCGACCTTGCCGTGCATCGGCACCGGCGCGCGCAGCACCGTGCCGCCGAAGGCCTGCCCGATGGCCTGATGGCCCAGGCACACACCCATCAGCGGAACGCCGGCCTTGGCGGCGGCGTCGATCAGCGGCAGGCAGATGCCCGCCTTGTCCGGATCGCAGGGGCCGGGCGACAGCACGATCCCTTCGGGGCGGAGCGCCATGGCCTCCTCCACCGTCAGGCTGTCGTTGCGGCGGACGTCCAGTTCGGCGCCCAGTTCGCCCAGGTAATGGACGAGGTTGTAGGTGAAGCTGTCGTAGTTATCGATGAGCAGCAGCATGGGGCGCCCCGGCATCCTTCCGGCCTGTCGTTTCCGGTCCGTCGTTCACGGCCCGATCGTCCCGGACTAGCGTTCCGGCCTTGTTCCAAGGCGGGTACCCTAGCGGCTGAAGCAATGGATTTCCAGCCCGTCCGAACCCGCGAACGGCAGAGAATCAGCGGCAGAGGAACTGCGGCGCTGTCGTCGGCTTGTCGAGGACCGTGCCGCGCGCGTCGGTCTCCTCGGTGATCTGGCAGCGCCGCACGGTGCGCGGCAGGTCGATGGCCAGCGTGGCCTGCGTCCCGCCGTAGCGGCAGATCAGGAAGACGTTGCTGCGCCGGGCGGCGGGGAAATCCCATTGCCGGACCTCCGAGCGGCTCCGCCGGAGGCTGCGGTCCGGCTCCAGCGCCGCCGGGGTGGGGGTGGCCATCTGCGCCGAGCGGTCGCCCTCCACCAGCGCGACGCCGGTGAAGGCGTGCTGGTCCTTCGCCGGGTAGGGCGACCAGCCGCCGGGGGCCTCCGGCTGGGCCTGCACGGTCAGGCTGGGCGGGCAGCGGACCTCCTCGGCAAGGGCCGGGAGCGCGGCGGCGGTGGCGAAGGCCGCCAGGAGGGTGGGG
>NZ_WHOR01000477.1:0-1686 GCF_013340925.1 Azospirillum formosense | reverse complement strand
TTGTCTATAAGCACCGCACCTGCGCCACCATGGCTCGGGCCCTGCGCCCCCGGGTCACCCCGGCGCGGGTCCAGAAAAAGTACCGGGCGCTGGCCCGCGACGCCTCCTCGTCCGGCGACCGCGTCCAGGCGGAAAACTACCTTCAGCATGCGGAGCACTATTTCCGCATCATCAACCAGATCCAGGAATCCGAGAACCGCCAGCGCGGCAACGCCGGCGCCGCCGGCCTCGGCCCGCAGCCCAGCCTGGGCGGTTCGGCGGAGGACGAGGACGGCGGCGAGATGGGCGACGAGTCCGAGGCCGCTGCCGACGAACGCGCCCCGATGAGCGCCTGACCGTCTGTCCGATAACCGTCAGTCCTGAAGCCGGCGAGGTCCGGTTTCAGGACTGGTCGGTTTCAGGGCTGGCCGGTTTCAGATTCCAGGAATTTTCAGGCCGGCAGGCCTTCGGCCAGCGCCACCGGGTCGCCCACCGCGATCCGGCCCCCATGCACCACCCGGGCATAGACGCCGCACTGCGTGTGGTCGTAACCGCGCTCCAGAATGGGAAGCGTGTTGAGGTCGCGCGCGCCGGTCGCCGGGTTGACCTCACTGGAGGGCCGGCAATCCTTGTGGTCGCAGATGCGCAGGGTGACCTCGCCGATGGTCAGCAACGCGCCGATCCATTGGCGCTCCACCCAGGGCTCCAGCCCGTCGATCATCAGGTTGGCGCGGAAGCGCCGCGGATCGACCGGCTGCTTGGCCACCCGCTCCTCCAGATCGCGCACGCTGGCAAGGTTGAGGATGGAGACCGCGGCCTCTTCCCGGTCGGTGAAGGAAAAGCCACCGCCTTGCGTCGGGTCCTTGGCCTCGGCCAGCTTGGGCAGGCCGGGGGCCGCGCCGGCCAGATAGGCGGCGAAGAACTGCTCCACCAGCATCCGCCCCATCGGCTGGTCCAGACGCCCGCGGGAGACCTGCTTGCCGCCGCGCCGGATGATCAGCGATTGGGTGGCCTCGTCGAACTCGGAGTCGAGCAGCGCCAGCTTCTCGTTCCGGTCGAGCGTGAAGAAATCCTCGTTCGGGCGCCAGCCCTCGACATCCGGGGTCAGGGCCGCCGGACCGTGCAGCAGGCCGAAGCGCCGGTCAAAGGGGATGGGTTGGCCGGTGACGAGGTCAACGGCGGGAAGATCCTGGCCGCTCAGCCCCTTCACGGGGTAGCGGCGTATGGCGGCGACGGTCGCGGGCATTGCATCGCACAATGGTGGGACCGGTTTGCTTCTGTCAACCGTCGCAATCGAAAACCGTCACCAGCGCTCGGCCAAAGGCTCCCGACCCTGGAACTCGGCGATTCGCCGCCGCGTGGCGGGAGAGGTGTCCTCCGGCAGCCGGTCCAGCGGGAAGAAGCGCGCCTCCAGGATCTCCACCCCGTCGGCCTGGAGCGTTCCCGACCATCCGCGCGCGACGAAGACCGCCACATGGTCGCTCGCCCCGTGCCGGAAGCGGGCGTAGACGCCAAAGGGCTGCGGGCCGCTCTCCACCGTCAACCCGACCTCTTCCCGCACCTCGCGCCGCATGGCCTCCACCAGGGACTCCCCTTTTCCGACTCCGCCGCCCGGAAAATGCCAGCCGCCCACGTAGCTGTGGCGGATCAGCAGGACCGAGCCCGCACCGCCGCCGGCGCCCCCCTCGGCGCCCGAGTCGTCCAGGA
>NZ_WHOR01000476.1:0-1731 GCF_013340925.1 Azospirillum formosense | reverse complement strand
GGGTATGACGGGCCATGGTCATGCACACAAACTAGTGCGCATCGGGCGCGCCTTCCACCCGGCGTGTTTGCAAGAACAACCGGGGTCCCGCTATGCTGCACCCCATGAAGCCCGCCGCCGTTCAGGAATTCTTCCGCCGCCTCAGCGCCGCCAATCCGGAGCCGAAGAGCGAGCTGGAATACGTCAATCCCTACACGCTCCTGGTCGCCGTCGTGCTGTCGGCCCAGGCCACCGATGTCGGCGTCAACAGAGCCACCGGCCCGCTGTTCCAGATCGTCACCACGCCGCAGCAGATGGTGGAACTGGGGGAGGAACGGCTGCGCGGCTACATCAAGACCATCGGCCTGTTCAACACCAAGGCCAAGAACGTCATCAAGCTGTCGGAAATCCTGGTCGCCCAGTATGGCGGCGAGGTCCCACGCGACCGCGAGGCGCTGGAAACCCTGCCCGGCGTCGGGCGCAAGACCGCCAACGTGGTGCTGAACGTCGCCTTCGGCGAGGAGACCATCGCGGTGGACACCCACATCTTCCGCGTCGGCAACCGCACCGGCCTCGCCCCCGGCAAGACGCCCGACGCGGTGGAGGCGAAGCTGCTGAAGGTGGTTCCCAAGGCCTATCGCCGGCACGCCCACCACTGGCTGATCCTGCACGGCCGCTACGTCTGCAAGGCCCGCAAACCCGACTGCCTCGTCTGCCCGGTCAGCGACCTGTGCGCCTTCAAGGACAAGGTCCTGCCGGCCGCCGTGGTGTGAGGCGCGGCGCGATGTTTCCCGTGAAACGCCAGCCGTCTCTGCAAAAAGAAAAAGCCCGGCGGAGGCTTGATCCCCGCCGGGCTTGATCGCGAAACCGCGTTTAACGGCGTTTAGCCGTCCACCACGATGGGGTCGAGCGCGGCCGGCGCCGGGGCCGCTTCCGCCGGGGCGGCGGGGACAACGGCGGGCTTGGCCGCCGGGGTGTATTTGCCGATCTCGCCGTTCAGCAGGGCGCCGGCCTCGACCGCCAGCTCGCCGTACTTGATCGAGCCGTTGATCTTGCCGGTGGAGCGCACGGTCAGGCGGCCGCGCACGATGATGTCGCCCTCGAAGCGGCCGCCGATGTCGGCCTCGTCGATCTCCACGGCGCCCTTGAACAGGCCGGTCTCGGCGATCTCGATGGACCGGCCGTCGCGCAGCTTGGCCTCCACCGTGCCTTCCACGACCAGCACGTCGCAGGACCCGATCTCACCGTTCAGGGAGATGTCGCGGCCGACGATCAGCCGGCGCTGGTCGCTGGCGAGCGGAGCGGTGGGCGCCGGGGCCGGAGCGACCGGCGCGGCGGCGGCGGGCGCCGAAGCCGGGGCGCCGTACCCCTCGGGACGGCGCGGCGCGGCACCCGGCAGGTCGACGGTGCGGCGCGGAATGTCCGTCGGCTTGTAGCTCGAACCGGGGATCGGGGCGCCGGCCGGCGGCTTCGGGGTGCTCGTGTTCATCTCGGGTCCCTTGGAGGAAATCGGCTCGGGTTGCGGCGTGCGGGCGGCCGGGGCGGGGCCGGCCGGCGGACTTGTTGCGGGTGGGTTGCTCCGGGGGGCGGGCGGCGCCCCCCCCCCCCCGGGGTTCGGCGGTCCCCCCCTCCGTGTGGCCGGGCGCCGGCGTTGGGTCCTGCGGGCTCCCTCCCGGGGGTGTTTTTCCCCCCTACACCCCAGCGCTGCTTCCCCCCGCCGGCTTGCTGTGTGTCGTTGGCCGGCGGCGTCGT
>NZ_WHOR01000475.1:0-1733 GCF_013340925.1 Azospirillum formosense | reverse complement strand
TCCTTGTGATCGGCAACGAGATCCTGTCGGGCCGCACCAAGGACGCGAACCTGTCGCACATCGCGGAGAAGCTGGCCGAAATCGGCGTCCGCCTGCGCGAGGCCCGCGTCGTTCCGGACGTCGAGGAGGAGATCATCGCGGCGCTGGACGCGCTGCGCGGCCGCTACGGCTACGTCTTCACCACGGGCGGCATCGGGCCGACCCACGACGACATCACCTCGGCCTGCGTCGCCAAGGCCTTCGGCGTGCCGCTGGAGCGCAACGCCGAGGCGGTGGCCCGGCTGGAGCGCCATTACGGCGACCCGTCGAAGCTGAACGAGGCGCGGCTGCGCATGGCCAACATCCCGGCGGGAGCGTCGCTGATCGACAACCCGATCAGCGCCGCGCCGGGTTTCCGCATCGGCAACGTCTTCGTCATGGCGGGCGTGCCCAACATCATGCAGGCGATGCTCGACGGCGTCCTGCCGCAGCTGGAGGGTGGGCCGGACCTGCACGCCCGCACGGTGGCCTGCGAACTGGCCGAGGGGCAGATCGCCGCCGATCTCGGCGCCCTGCAGGATCGCTACGCGGACCTGGAGATCGGCAGCTATCCCTATTTCCGGAACGGCTTCTTCGGCGTCAGCCTCGTTCTGCGCGGCACCGACGAGACCCGCGTGGTGGCGGCGACGGAGGAGTTGGCGGGCATCGTCCTGCGCTTGGGCGGTACGCCGAACGTCACGGTGGGGACCAAAGGCTAGGGACGTCTCTAGGACGCCAAACCATCCTTGGTCATATTGTCGCCGCGGTGGGTAATTCTATGTTGGGGACTATGACGTGACGCTCATGAAAAGTCGTGCCATGAAACCCTTCGAAAAAGCGGCAATCCTGTTCTTGCTGAAGCATCTGGCATCCGGCGTGGCCGGGGCTGTTGTTCTGGCGACGGGGCTTCTGGTTCTTGATGTCGCCAATCTGGCGACTCTGATGGGAAACAGCGATCACGGCATTATTGCTGCGATCATGCTGTATGCCAGCCTCATCCTCACCTTCGGCAGTGTGGCGATGGGCATCGGCATCATGACCCTGAATGAGGACACGCGACCCTGACCGGAGCCGGGTCGAATTCCATCCGGATGAAACCCGGCCGAGCCGGTGCCACTCAGAACGGCCCGAAGCTGTCGTACGCCCAGACCAGCGCCACGATGGCGGCGACCCAGATCGCCGCGTAGGGCAGCCAAGTGTTGCGGTTGCGTCGCAGAGCCGCCGGGACGACCAGCACGGCGACCATCAGCACGCTCACGACGCCCAGCCAGTTGATCGATTCCAAACTCACCTTCCTTGAACGCCAGGGTTGCGGGGATTTTTGCGTGTTCGAGAACCGAAATGCGCTCAATCCTTGACCAAACGCCCGCCGATTGTCTAAGTCAATCCAGCGGAACGGTGGGCTGCATACAATGATATGCAACTCCGGCGGGCGGGGGCAACCCGTTCTCCGAGCCGATCCGCGACGGTGCGCGGGCGTGGCGGAATCGGTAGACGCAAAGGACTTAAAATCCTTCGCTTTGGCATGCGGGTTCGAGTCCCGCCGCCCGCACCATACCTCAGGTGATGAAAACGCCATGGCGGCGCATGTGCCGACGGCGGCGTCGATGCAAGAGTCGTGAGTGAGGCAAACCGTCTCAGATTGAATTCCCCGTTCGCCCAGTCGCGTCCGGTTCCTATACTCGCATCGGTGGTGTGGGGCGGGTGCGCCCTGA
>NZ_WHOR01000474.1:0-1733 GCF_013340925.1 Azospirillum formosense | reverse complement strand
GTGCTGCGCTTCGGCCAGTGGGTGCGCACCGAGCAGCCCGGTCTGCGCTACCACCTGCCGGCGCCCATCGAAACGGTGCTGATGCCCAAGGTGACTCGCGTCAACCGGATCGAGGTCGGCTATCGCTCGGCCGGCGACGGACGCCGCGGCGACCGTGACGTCCCCGACGAGTCGCTGATGCTGACCGGCGACGAGAACATCATCGACATCGACTTCACCGTCTTCTGGGTCATCAAGGACGCGGGCGAGTATCTGTTCAAGATCCGCGACCCCGAGGCCACCGTGAAGAAGGCGGCGGAAAGCGCGATGCGCGAGGTGATCGGCCGCACCGACCTGCAGCCGGCCCTGACCGAGGCCCGCCAGCAGATCGAACCCTCGACCCGCCAGCTCCTCCAGGCCATGCTGGACGACTACGAGGGCGGCATCGAGGTGACGCAGGTGCAGTTGCAGAAGGCCGACCCGCCGTCGCCCGTCATCGACGCCTTCAACGACGTGCAGCGCGCCCGCGCCGACCGCGAGCGTGCCCGCAACGAGGCCGAGGCCTACCGGAACGACGTGATCCCGCGCGCCCGAGGCGACGCGGAACGGCTGATCCAGGAAGCGTCCGCCTACCGCGAGCAGGTCGTGAACCTGGCCCAGGGTGACGCCGACCGCTTCCGCAAGGTCTTCGACGCCTACTCGACCGCCAAGGACGTGACCGCCAAGCGCATGTATCTGGAGACCATGGAAGAGATCCTGAGCGGCGCCAACAAGGTCATCATCGACGGCAACGCGCAGGGTGCCCAGGGCGTGGTTCCCTATCTGCCGCTCAACCAGCTCCAGACTGCCCCGGCGCGGCCCGCCGGCCAGCAGCCGGCCCGTTGAGGAGGGATGCCATGAACCGCACATTGTTGGTCGCCGGCATCGGCATCCTCGCCGCGGGCGTGCTCGCCTCGGCCTCGCTCTTCACGGTGAACGAGGCGCAGCAGGCGCTCGTCCTCCAGTTCGGCGAGCCGATGCGCGTCATCCGCGAACCCGGCCTGAAGGCCAAGGTCCCCTTCATCCAGGAAGTCCGCATCCTCGACCGCCGCGTGCTCGACCTCGATCCGCCGGTGGAGCAGGTCATCCTGGCCGACCAGAAGCGCCTGGACGTGGACGCCTTCGCGCGCTACCGCATCCTGGACCCGCTGCGCTTCTACCAGACCGCCGGCAACGAGGCGGTGGCCGAGACGCGGATGAACGCCATCGTGAATTCGGCGCTGCGCCGTGTTCTCGGCAGCGTGACGCTGCTCGCCATTCTGTCGGACGAGCGTCCGCGCGTGATGAACGACATCCGCGGGCAGGTGAACGACGAGGCGAAGCGCTTCGGCATCGAGATCGTCGATGTCCGCATCCGCCGCGCCGACCTGCCGGAGGAGACCAGCCAGTCGATCTTCGCCCGCATGCGGTCGGAACGTGAGCGCGAAGCCGCCGAGGCCCGCGCCCAGGGTCAGGAGCAGTCGCAGCAGATCCGCTCCCGCGCGGACCGCGAGCGCACCGTCATCCTGGCCGAAGCGCAGCGCGATTCGCAGATCCTGCGCGGTGAAGGCGACAACCAGGCGCTGAAGATGATCGCCGAGGCGACGTCGCAGGACCCGCAGTTCTACAGCTTCTACCGGACGCTCGAAGCCTACCGGAAGTCGCTGAACAAGGACGACACCACCATGGTGCTGTCCCCGACCGGCGAGTTCTTCCGCTACTTCGGCGACATCACC
>NZ_WHOR01000473.1:0-1749 GCF_013340925.1 Azospirillum formosense | reverse complement strand
GACCTCCCCCCGCTGCGCAGGGGGAGGAGAAAAAGCCCTCCCCTGCGTCAGCGGGGGAGGGTTGGGTGGGGGCCCGTCAGGACTGCCTCCCCCCTACTCCAACGCGATCTCCCCCTTGATCTCATGCTCCAGCCCGATGCCCTCGATGGTCAGCACGACGCGGGCCTGGAGCGTCTCGTTGCCCTTCAGCTTTCCGGCCTCGATCGCTTCGCTCACGGCGCGCTCGATCTCGCGCTGCGAGGTGACGCCGACGACCTTCAGGTACTTGCGGATGCCCATGTTGAAGGTGTCGTGGTCCATGATGCTCCTCCCTCTCTGATCGCTCCCGAAGACAACCGTCGCGGCAACGCTTTGTCCCGCCCCGTCAGTCGTTGTCATAGAGTCCGCGGGCGGCGTCGCGGTGGCAGGCTTCGCAGTTGGCTTTGGACAGCACGTCCTTGCGCAGCCAGACCTCCGGGCGGAAGCGGTGCTCGCGCAGCCACCAGCGCTGCTCGGTGATGCGCAGCAGCGTCGGATCGCCGCGCCCGGCGGCGTTGCCGGTCAGATAGGCGCGGATCTCCGCCGCCGGGCCGGGCGGCAGGCTGGCCTTCTCGCCGAAATGGTCGTCCAGCCCGTCCATGATCCGGGTCCAGCTTCCCGCCGGCAGCAGGCCGGGCTGGAAGGCCATATGGCATTCGCCGCATTCCTTGCGGGTGGCGTCGTTGGTGACGGGCCGGACGCGCTCGAACTCGTTGGCCGAAGCGGCGGCGCCGGACAGCAGCAGAAGAACGGTTGCGGCGATGAGGCGGCGGGGCATGGCGAGGCTCCTCATTCACCGACCTCACTGGCCGGCGAGATAGGTGATGAAGTCGCCCTTCTCCTGCGCCGTGCAGGCGCGGCCGAGGACGTTGGGGCAATCACGGTCGAAGCGCTTCTCCACCTCCACCGGATCGGTGAAGCGCTTGGGGTTGGCGGAAACGGCCATCGGCTCGATGCTCCGGCCGGTCCGCTGGTGACGGCCCTGGGCGGTCGGGTCGGGGGTGTGGCAGGCGGCGCAGGCGTTGGTTTCCGGCTTGCCGCCGCCGTGCGGGCCGAGATAGAGCGCACGCCCGCGCTCGGCGGAGAAGCCGGCGAAGGACGGCGATTGCGCTTTCGCCTGGGCGGCATAGCCATCGAGGAGGGCGGTGCGCGCCGCGTTCGGGGCGGCGGCGATGGCCGCGCCCACGGCGAAGACGGCCAGCATGGGCAGGACGAAGCGGATCATGGGGCGATGACCTCGTGGCGGGTGTTGGGACGGGCGCGCCATCCGGCGGCCTTCTTCAGGCCGAGCAGCGCGACGACCAGGGCGACATGCGCCAGCACGACGGGCAGCGAGAACTCGCCAAGCGCCTCGTGCAGTTTTTCCAGCGGGACGACAAAGTCGGCAACCGCTCCGCTGAGCGCGGCGGCGCCCACCACGGCCAGCAACGCCAGCGCCATCCAGGCGAGCAGCGGGCTGCGCTGCCCCCAGGCACGTGCCTCTCCCACGGCGGCGCGCCGCAGCCAGTCCAGCGCGGCGGTCGTAGATGGGCGGGGCAGGCGCAGCGGCCCCACCGGCATCAGCACCCCGGCCAGAAGCCGCACCGCCAGCGCGCCCAGAGCCGTGTAGCCGGCGAACTGGTGCATGGCGTAGGGGCTGTCCCTTATAAACATCTGAAGCTGTCGACGAGCGACCCTGTTGAGAATTCGGGGGGCGCCGGCTCATTATAAAAAAAAACAGCATCGATCAGC
>NZ_WHOR01000472.1:0-1765 GCF_013340925.1 Azospirillum formosense | reverse complement strand
GGTGGGACGGGCGGACGGGGAAACCTGTCCGCCATTGCCTTGGACTGGTATTACCGGCTTGTCGAGGAAGAACATCCCCAGGCAAAAAAAATGCCGCGACCGGACACAAGGTCGGCGCGGCAGACCAATGCTCTTGGAGCATCGTGATTTTTTTGGTTTCCTCCCCAGACCTCAAGGCCTTTGTTTTGTGAGAGGCAATTTCCACAGTCCGCGCAGGGAAGTCAACCGCATTGAGTGGGTTATAACTTTAAGCCTAATTTTCCCCTTTGGTTCGTCAGAATGGCCGATGGAGTGCCCCGCAGAAAAATTGAAGCGGAAGCCGAACAGAGGGCTTGCTTTCTGCAAGGCGGGTGCGGTATCTCCCTGCCTCCTTCGTTGGAGCGGCGCGGGCGTAGCTCAGGGGTAGAGCACAACCTTGCCAAGGTTGGGGTCGAGGGTTCGAATCCCTTCGCCCGCTCCAGTATCGCGAAGGTTCCTCCCAAGACATTGCCGGACAAGAGACAGCGCCGGACGGGACGCAGCGAGGCTCGCCCCCCGATGGGATCGCCTTGTCCATCCCGCGTTCATCCCGCGCGCGGCGCCCGTGTATTCCTTGCCGGAATGTTAACCCACTGCTAGGGGTCTCGGGCTAAGGTCGGTCGAATGGCCCGATCCGGGCAAACCTGCTTAGACGAACCACGAAGCGCGGGCGCCCGACCATGCAGCAGATTGCCCCTTCAAACGAATCACCGACCGAATCTCGGCACGCCGGCTTCGGCATGCTGAAGGGCCAGTCGATCCTGGTGACGGGGGGAAGCGGTTCCTTCGGACGGCGCTTCGTGGAGACGGTGCTGCGCCACGCCAGCCCGCGGCGGGTCATCGTCTTCTCCCGCGACGAGTTCAAGCAATACGAGATGCAGCAGCAGCTCGGCCCCGAATGGGCATCCACGCTGCGCTTCTTCATTGGCGACGTGCGCGACCGCGAGCGGCTGGAACTGGCCATGCGCGAGGTGGACGTGTGCGTCCACGCCGCCGCCCTGAAGCATGTGCCCGCCGCCGAATACAACCCCATGGAATGCATCCACACCAACGTCTATGGGGCGGAGAACGTGGTGCGGGCCGCGCTGAACACCGGCGTGAAGCGGGTGATCGCGCTGTCCACCGACAAGGCGGCCAATCCGGTCAACCTCTACGGCGCCAGCAAGCTGGCCTCGGACAAGATCTTCATCGCCGCCAACAACCTGTCGGGCTCGCTCGGCACGCGCTTCTCGGTGGTGCGCTACGGCAACGTGGTGGGGTCCCGCGGGTCGGTGATCCCGCTGTTCCGCCGGATGATCGCGGAGGGCGCGGACTCTCTGCCGGTCACCGACGAGCGGATGACCCGCTTCTGGATCACGCTGCAGCACGGGGTGGATTTCGTCGTCTCCTGCATCGCGATGATGCAGGGCGGCGAGATCTTCGTGCCCAAGATCCCCAGCATGCGCATCACCGATCTGGCCCGTGCGATGGCCCCGCAGCTGCCGCACAAGCCGGTCGGCATCCGCCCCGGCGAAAAGCTGCACGAGGTGATGATCACCGAGGATGATTCCCGCCAGACCTTCGAACTGCCGGACCGCTTCGTCATCGAGCCGGCCTTCGCCTTCTGGACGCACGAGCCCTATCGGCGGCTGGGCGCGCAGCCGGTCCCCGACGGCTTCCGCTACGCCAGCGACACCAACACCGACTGGCTGGACGGTGCGCGGCTGATGCGGCTGATCGCGGAAGCCCCGTGATGGGCGGGCCGGAC
>NZ_WHOR01000471.1:0-1791 GCF_013340925.1 Azospirillum formosense | reverse complement strand
ACGACGTGACCAACCCGGCGGCCAAGACCGATCCGCAGTCGCCGATCTACGGCATGCCGATCCTCGACGTCGAGAAGGCCAAGACGGTGTTCTTCATCAAGCGCGGCATGGCCGCCGGCTACGCCGGCGTGGAGAACGAGCTGTTCTTCCGCCCCAACACCATGATGCTGTTCGGCGACGCCAAGAAGGTTACCGAAGAGGTCGTGAAGGCCACCGAGTAAAGGTCTGCCGAAAGGAAAAGCCCCTTCCCGGACGAACCGGGAAGGGGCTTTTTTGTTGCCGCGCCGGCAGCCGGATCAGAATCCGACCGCGCCCTCGGCGACGTGGTCGATGATGGTCAGGTGATTCTCCACGCGGGTGACGCCGGGGGTGTTCTCGGCGGCGACCCGCAGGGCGTCGCGCTGCGCCTCGGTGCGCACGCTGCCCCAGAGATGGACGACGCCGTTGCGCACGACGATGTTGTCGCTGATCTCCGGCGCCCAGGGCTGCGCCCGCAATGTCTCCAGAAGCCGGTCGCGCAGGACGCGGTCGTCCGCCGCGGCGGGCGAGACGTCCGGGGCGATGCTGGCCAGGACGTGCAGCAGGTTGGCGCGGCTGACGATGCCGACCAGCTTGCCGTTGTTCAGCACCGGAACGCGCTTGATGCGGTTGCCCTCCATCAGGCGGACCACCTCGTCGAGCGGGGTCTCCTCGGTGACGGAGATCAGCGACTCCGTCATCGCGTCGCGCACATGGCGGCCATGGGACTTGGTGTAGTCAGCGGCTTGGTTCGGCGCGCCCGCGAGCATGGCGAGCCACCAGGAGGCCCGGCGCACCGTGCCGGTCTCCGTCCGGCGCAGCAGGTCGCCCTCGCTGATGACGCCGAGCAGGCGCCCGTTCGAATCGCAGACGGGCAGGCCGCTGATCCGATTCTCCAGCATGCGCTTCGCGGCTTCGGTCACCGTGGCGTCGGGACCGATGGTGATCACCTGACGGGTCATGATGTCCGCTGCTTTCATGGCCTTCCTCCGTTTGCCTGATTCGTTGACCCGGCAAATTTACACATACACGGAGTAAGGTGAAACTGTCTGGTGTACGGTATACCAATTTGCCGCAGGCCGATTTGGCGGGCGGAAAAAAGAGGGCTCCGCTGGCAGGAAGCCGCGGAGCCGTCAGGTGGGGGAATCTACAGGGAGGAATGCGTGTAGTTCCAAGGACGTTTGTACCCCCAGCGATCGGCCTCAACCACAGTGGATTCGGTATACCAGTCATGCGGCATGTGGATACCGTATACGGTATGCCAATTACGCCCCGAGGGCGCAGAATTGCCGGGCTGGGGTGCGGAAATCCACGCTCCGTCGTTCATCGAAGAAACAGTCCGCGATCCGAACATATCCGCTTGTCATGAACTGGCATCTGGTATACCGTATCACCAATCCAAGCCGCTTCCCTCTCCGGGGCAATGAAAGCGCGGCCCGAACCCCGTCAACCGGGGAAACCCCGGATCATTCCGGGGGCGGAGAGAGAGGGACGGGAACAGCCATGCAGACGATGAGTTTCTCGGTCGCCCCGCTGGATCAGGGGATGAGCTTCAAGGCAAAGGCCTACCAGTCGCTGCGCCAGGCCATCACCCAGATGGACATCTACGGCGGGCCGAGCGAGATCCGCCTCGACGAGCGCCAGCTCTGCGAGGCGCTGGGCGTCAGCCGCACCCCGGTGCGCGAGGCCATGGCGCTGCTGGAGCAGGAGGGCTTCATCCGCTCCATGCCCCGGCGCGGCATCTTCGTCGTGCGCAAGACCAAGGCGGTGATC
>NZ_WHOR01000470.1:0-1812 GCF_013340925.1 Azospirillum formosense | reverse complement strand
GACCGGCTGGGTCACGACGCGGGCGACCTCGTGCTGCGTCAGGTGGGGGAGCGGCTGGCCGCCTGCTTCCGCGGCGACGACGTGGTGGCCCGGCTGGGCGGCGACGAGTTCGCGGCGGTGCTGCCGCCACGCGCCGGCGCCCGACCGCCCCACCCGGGCCGGCCGGCCCGCCGCCGCGCTGCGCGGCGCGCCCGGCGGTCTGGCGCGGGGCGCGGGGGTGACCGTCCCCCCGCGCGCTGATGGAGGCGGGGCTTTGGTTGCCGGCGGCCTCCAGCGCGCCGATGCGCTGGCCCAGCCGGTTCACCCCCTCCGGGCAGGTCTCGGCGAGTGCCGGCCAAGGCCCAAGCGCCCCCGCGATCATGGCGGCGCTGAGGAGCAGGCGTTTCATCGTGGGTGCCTCCGGCTTGGTTTCCATGCGTGTGGTTCTCACGCCGGGAAAACAGCACGGCCAAGACGGAGGTTCCGCGAATGCTTCTTCTGCGAAGCGGTCAGCCCGGAAGCGGCAACCCGCCCCGTTGGACGATGAAGGACTGGACCGCGTCCACCCCCTGCCCCGTCTTGATGTTGGTGAAGACGAAGGGGCGGTCGCCGCGCATCTTCCTGGCGTCGCGGTCCATCACCTCCAGGCTGGCGCCGACCAGCGGGGCGAGGTCGATCTTGTTGATGACCAGCAGGTCCGACCGGGTGATGCCCGGCCCGCCCTTGCGCGGGATCTTGTCCCCCGCCGACACGTCGATGACGTAGATGGTCAGGTCGGCCAGCTCCGGCGAGAAGGTCGCCGCCAGATTGTCGCCGCCCGACTCCACGAAGATCAGGTCGAGGTTCGGGAACTTGCGGTTCATCTCGTCGACGGCGGCGAGGTTGATCGAGGCGTCCTCGCGGATCGCCGTGTGCGGGCAGCCGCCGGTCTCCACCCCCATGATCCGGTCCGGCTTCAGCGCGCCGGAGCGGGTGAGGAATTCCGCGTCCTCCTTGGTGTAGATGTCATTGGTGATCGCCGCGACCTCCCAATCGTCGCGCATGCGCTTGCACAGCGCGTCGGTCAGCGCCGTCTTGCCGGAGCCGACCGGCCCGCCGATGCCCACGCGCAGGGGGCCACCATGGCTCTTGGAAATCGGGGCGGTCATGAGCGGAACAACCTCGTGTATTGGGTTTCGTGGATCATGGAGGTCCAATCGACGGCCATGGCGCGGCTGCCCAGGTCGTCGAGCGGGGCAGCCAACGCGGCCTCCGCCGCAGAGTGCACCACGGAATCGAGCGCCGCCAGGGCCTTCTGCCCGTCTGTCTGGCCCAGCGGCACCAGCCGCACCCCGGCGGAGACGAGGTTGGCGGCGAAGGCGTGCAGATAGGCCGACAGGGCGGGTCCCTCCGGCACGCCGATCAGCGCCGTGGCCAGCGCCACGGCGACGGCATAAGCGACCGGGCGGCCGCTGTCGGCGATCACCCGGTCCCAGCGCTCCATTCCCTCCAGCGGCCAGGCGGCGCGCACGGCGATGAGGAAGGCCTGCCCCTGCGCGCGGCTCTCCAGCGCGGTTTCGGAGGAGGCGCGCATGGCGTCGGCGCGCTCGACCGCCCAGGCGAAGGCCGCCTCGTCGCCCGCCAGAACGGCGCGGTGAGCGGCGACGAAGAGCATGCCGTCGGTGCGCCCGGCGCCGTGACGCAGGATGCCGTCCATCCAGCGCGCCAGCGTGTCGCGGTCGCGGACGAGGCCCTGCTCCACCGCCGCCTCGATGCCGTGGCTGTAGGAGAAGCCGCCGACCGGGAAGGACGGCGACAGCCAGGCGAGGAGCTTGGTGAGGTGGGTGGCCGAGA
>NZ_WHOR01000046.1:0-27929 GCF_013340925.1 Azospirillum formosense | reverse complement strand
GCGGGGTGGGCGGCCTGCTGGCGGCGGCGGCGGAGCGTCCGCCGGAGGAGCGCGACCGGCTGGTCACCCACGCCTTCGCCGCGGTGCTGGAGCCCTGCCGCGACTGGCCCGGCAAGGTCAAGGCGCTACTCCAACAACCTGTCGGCGGAGCTGATCGGGCTGGCCGCCGCCCGACGGCTCGACCCGGCGGTGCGGACCCTGCCGGAGTCGGCGGCGGTGCTGACCGCGCCGGCCATGATGGCGGCCCCGCACACCGACTGGACGGGGCTGCGGCTGCTCAACCATTCGGGGCTCAGCGCCGCGTCGCGCATCACCCCGGCCCAGACCATGGCGCTGATCCAGGGCGCCGGCCCGGCGGTTCTGGCCCTCCTGCCCGGCGAGGACGAGGGCAAGGTTCTGCCCACCGGCGTGCGCGCCAAGTCGGGCACGCTGGCCTACGCCAAGGCGCTGGCCGGAACGCTGACGACGGCGGGCGGGCGCACGCTCGGCTTCGCCTTCTTCGTCACCGACGAGGAGCGACGCGCCGCCATGGACCGGACGATGGACCGCCGCATCGCCGAGATCCCCCCGGAGGCCCGCGCCTGGCTGGCCCGCGCCCGCAAGCTGCAGGCCGACCTGCTGGAGTTGTGGATCGCCGGCCTGTAAGGAGCGTCGATTGCAGGCGCCCGTGAGCGCGACGCTTGGCGAAGGGCGACGGTCGGTTGTACACTGCGACTGAATGTCCCACCGAGGTTCTGGATGCCGATTAGCCCGCGCGCACGCCGACTCCAGCAGGGTTCCGACACACCGGACATCGCGGCCAACCGCTACCACGACCGGCAGTTGGGCGCGGAGGTGGTCAACATCGTGGTCGGCGGCTGCGTGGTCAGCGACGACCCGAACGTCGTCATCACCACCACGCTGGGCTCCTGCATCGCCGCCTGCCTGTTCGATCCCGTCGCGGCGATCGGCGGGATGAACCATTTCCTGCTGCCCGACCACAACGGCGACCGGCTGTCCATCTCCTCCCGCTACGGCAGCGCGGCCATGGAGCAGCTCATCAACCGGCTGCTCACCGCGACGGGGCGGCGCGACCGGCTGCGCGCCAAGATCTTCGGCGGGGCCAGCGTGAACGGCGCCCCGCGCAGCGCCGGCATCGGCCAGCGCAACGTCGAGTTCGTCATGGAGTATCTGGCGGCCGAAGGCATCCCGACGATGAGCTGGGACGTCGGCGGCACGACGGCCCGCGCGGTGCGCTTCTACCCGACCTCCGGCCGCACCCAGCGCCGCCTGATCGGGGAGGAGACGGTGCGGGACATCGCGCGGTCCGAAACCTCCTTCATGGACCGGCTGCGCAAGACCGGGATCGATGGCGACGTGGAACTGTTCTGATCCCCATGCTCCATGGATTGTCCCGCCTGCTGCCCGCCATCGCGGACCAGAACCTCGACGAGGCCGCCGTCTACCGGCGGGAGTCGCTGTACGAGCGTCCGCGCTACGAGGGCACGCGCGGCCTGATCCCCGCCGCCGGCCCCCTGCTCTGCCCGCTCTGCGGGCGGGAGGCGGCGCGCTTCCTGCCCTTCGGCCTGGGCGGACGGCGCAATGCGCGCTGCCCGGACTGCGGGTCGCTGGAGCGCCACCGCTTCCTGTGGAGCTTCCTGGCGGAGCGGACGGACGTGCTGCGCCGGTCGCTGCGCATCCTGCACACCGCCCCGGAACCCTGCCTGGAGCCGCTGCTGCGGGCGCGGCACGGCCGGCGCTACGTCACGCTGGACCGCTTCAACCCGGCCGCCGACGTGCAGGCCGACCTGACCGACCTGCCCTTCCCGGACGGCCGGTTCGACCTCGTGCTGTCCAGCCACGTGCTGGAGCATGTCCCCGACGACCGCGCCGCGCTGCGCGAGATCGCCCGCGTGCTGAAGCCCTCGGGCCGCGCCGTCCTGCTGTTCCCCTACGACCCCAAGGGGCCGACGCGGGAGGACCCGGCGATGGACACCCCCGCCAAACGGCTGGCCGCCTTCGGCCATCCCTATCATTACCGGATTTATGGTACGGATACCCCCCAGCGCATGGCCGAGTCCGGGCTGGACGCCACGCTCGTCGCCTCTACGGCGATGCTGAGCGCGCACCGGCGGCGGCGGCGGCGCATCAACCGCAACCACCTGTTCCTGGCGCGGCCGCGCGCCGCGGCGGGCCGGGCGTCCGGGGAGGGGTCATGAGCCGCAGCATCCGCATCGCCACCTTCAACCTGGAAAGCCTGGACGACACCGGCGACCTCTCCTTCGAGGAGCGCGCCGCCGTCCTGCGCCCACAGCTGGAGCGGCTGGACGCCGACATCCTGTGCCTTCAGGAGGTCAACGGCCAGCGCGACGCAAAAGGGGAGCCGCGAATCCTGCGCGCCCTGAACCGGCTGCTGGAGGGCGGCCCCTACGCCGCTTTCCACCGGACCTCCGGAGGCGAGGGGACCAGGCTGGCCGACCGCCACAACCTCGTTCTGCTGAGCCGTTGGCCGATCCTGGCGGCGCGGCAATACCGGCACGATCTTGTGCCCTCCCCGCAGGTCCGCATGGTCACCGCCGACCCAGCCCAGCCCGGCGGCGACGCCGTGACCTGGGACCGACCGGTGCTGCATGGCGAGATCGAGCTGCCCGGCGGGCGGCGGCTGCACATCTTCAACCTGCATCTGCGGGCACCCATCGCCGCGCCGGTGCCGGGGCAGAAGAAGAACGCCTCCACCTGGAAAAGCGTCGGCGGCTGGGCGGAGGGCTTCTATCTCGCCTCGATCAAGCGGGCCGGGCAGGCGCTGGAGGCCCGGCTGGCGGTGGAGCGCGTGTTCGATGCCGACCCGCAGGCGCTGATCCTGGTCGCCGGCGACCTCAACGCCGAGATCGAGCAGACCCCCGTCCGCATCATCCGCGCCGACCTCGATGAGACCGGCAACGGCCATCTCGCCGGGCGGTCGCTGGTGCCGCTGGAACGCTCCGTCCCCGAGGAGCGGCGCTTCACCGTTTTGCACGGCGGCGACGCGGTGATGCTCGACCATCTGCTGGTGTCGCGCGCCCTGTTGGGCTGGTTCCGCTCCGCCGAAATCCACAACGAGGCGCTGGGCGACGAGCTGGTGGCCCACGCCACGGTCAGCCATTCCCCGGAAAGCTACCACGCGCCGCTGGTCGCCCGTTTCGAGCTGCCGGATCAGACGGTGACGGAGACGATGGCGCCCGGCGAACCGGCGCCGTAGGACCCCGCGGCGCGGGGAACGGCGGCCGGGGCGGTTCCCGTCGGACCGGCGCCTGTCGCGGGCGGCGTTCCGCTGGACGGGGCGCCGCTCGACGTGGGAGGATCGAATCCCGGACCAGCGCTCCGTCCGGCGCCGTCCGGCGTGGCGGTGCCGCTGGATGCGACGCCCCCTTTACCCGTGCCGGGACCTTCCGCAGTCGCGCCGGTCGCGACGCTCAATCGGCTGGCGGTGCGACGGTATTCCTCCACCACCTGTTGCGCCGGGATCTGATTCTGGGTCTCGCCCGACGAGCGGTCACGGAAATAGATGACGGCCAGCCGGGCGCCCTGGTCGTAGCGCAGGACCGGGCTGATGTAGCCGCCCGCCACCACGACGGGATCGGATGGGGAGGCCGCCGAGGCGGATTGGGCCGCAGCGTTGGATGAGGTTTGGGAGGTTTGTGTCGCGGCATTGGCCACGGCGTCGACCGCGGATTGCGGCGTCGGAACCGCCGATGCCGGAGTCGGCCGGTTCGCCTGGATGCCGGAAACGCTTCGGATGTCCATGGCTGGCCGCCTTTCCCCTGCGGGTCCGGTCCCGGACCAGCCGGGCGGACCCCGATTGGACGACGCGCGGTCAGACCGTGATGTTGAGGTTCTGTCCGCGGGTCGGGGTGGTGTTGCCGCCCGACGACAGGGCTTGCTGGCTCTGCTGCGCCTGCTGATCCTGGGCCTGGACCTGCTGACGGCGATCCTCTTCGGCCTTCTGGGCCTGCTGGTTCGCGTCGGTTCCCCGTGTCTGCTGCAGGGCCGCCGGCCCGCTGCTTAACGGTGTCGTGAAGGCTTGCTGTTGATAGCCCCCTATGCCGCTGACGCCCATGACACGCACTCCTCGCTGTCCGCACTCCCATCCCAGTAGAGTAGGCAAAAATTGCCGCGCGTTCAAGTGGGACTCGCGGCCCATCCCTCGCAAATCACGCGAAGATCACCGATGCGCTCGCTTTGCGCGAGGACTCGCCGGGAACCGCTTCCTTTATATGCGGGGATTCGGAAGCCGGCGGGTCAGGCCGGTTCCGGTTCCAGGAAGGCGCCCTCGCGAATCGCGAAGTCGAACCGCCCGCCGTCCAGCGCCGTCACGTCGTAGGTCAGCGAGCGGTCGATGCTGTTGTCCGCGTTGAAGGTCAGCACCCGCGGCCGCAGCGTCGCCAGCTCCGTCGGCTGGCAGTACCAGGAGGCGGCGATGATGACCTCGTCACCCGGCTGGCAGCTCCGCGCCGCCGAACCGTTCAGCACGCAGCAGCGTGAGCCGCGCTCGCCGTAAATCACGTATGTGCTGATCCGCGCGCCGGAGTTCTTGTTCCAGATTTCCACGAATTCCAGCGGGTAGATCCCGACCGCCTCGCAATGCTCCGGATCGAGCGTGATCGACCCCTGATAATTCAGGTTGGCGTCGGTGACGCGCAGGCAGTGCAGTTTTGCTCGGACAACCTTGATCATGATCCCCTCTGGTCGGTGCGGCCGGTCGGCAGTTGGGGGAATGTTTGTAACCGCAATTGCGAAAACAGCAAGCCTTCCGGCGCCCACGGTATGACCGGCGTCATACCGCCACCTTGGGCTGAAGCTTTTGCCTTTGGTGGTATTTCCATCCCGGGTGCGATGCGGCATGTTCTGCGCCGGTTTCAAGCCCCCCGGCGCCGCCCAACAATAGGGTCCGGGGTCCGGCTGCGCTTCTCGAACCCGACAACGGGCATAGGCCGGCAATTGAATTGGGAAGGTGTGCGCCCGCGATGGCTGCGACGGCATCCGCGACACGGTACGTGATCTTTTCCGTCTCCGGCAGGGCATTGGCCCTGCCGGCGGAGTCCGTGCGCCGGTTCCTGCCGCTGCCCCGGCTCGACCGCCCGCCGGCGGCGCCCGCCGTGGTCGCCGGGCTGTTCCGCTACCAGGGCCGCGCCGTCCCGGTCCTGCGGCTCGACCTTCTGTTCGGGTTCGAGGCCGCGCCGCCGGAGCTCTACGCCCCGCTGCTCCTGACCGACTGGGACGACCGTCCGCTGGCCCTTCTGGCCGAGCGGGTGTTCAACATCCTGCCGGTCCCCGACGCGGAGCGGACGCCAACCGACACCGGCCTGACCTTCAACGGCTGCGCCGTGGCGACCATTCCCCACGGCACCGGAACGGCCACGGTGATCGATCCCACCCGCCTGCTGACCGAGGCGGAGGGCCGGCTGCTCGCCGCCTTCCAGGCCATGGCCGACGAGCGTCTGGCCCGGCTCGGCGCCCCCGATTCCGAGACCGGGGAGGAAGCCCGATGAACCGCATCGACGCCATCCTGCGCGATCCCGTCTTTCCCCGGATCAAGGCCGCCGTCATCGGGGCGACCGGACTCGCCTACTACGCCGACAAGGACGCCGCCCTGGCGGAGCGCATCAACCGCCGCCTGTCGGACAAGCCGACCCTCGGCCTCGCCGCCTATCTGGCGCAGCTCGCCGGAGAGGGGCCGACGGGGCCGGAGTATCAGGCGCTCATCAACGAGCTGACGGTCGGCGAGACCTTCTTCTTCCGCTACGCCGAGCAGTTCGAGGCGCTGTGCGCCGTCGCCATCCCGGAATGCCTGCGCCGCAACCGGGAGAGCCGCCTGCTGCGCATCTGGAGCGCCGGTTGCTCGATCGGGCCGGAGGCCTACACGCTGGAAATCCTGCTGAAACGGCATTTCGCCGAGCAGCTGCGCGACTGGCAGGTCAGCATCGTCGGCACCGACCTGAACGCCAGCTTCATCGAAACGGCGCGGCGCGGCGTCTACGGAAACTGGGCGGTGCGCGGGCTCGACCCGGCGGTCCTGGCGGAATGCTTCGACCGGCAGGGCGACCTGTGGGCGGTCAAGCCGCGCTTCCGCGAATGGACGAGCTTCTCCGTGTTCAACCTCGTGGACGGGCCGCTGCCCAACTACCCGCGGGGCCTGGGCGCGCTGGACGTCGTGCTGTGCCGCAACGTCATGATCTATTTCGACGAGCCGACGCGCACCCGCCTGCTGGAGAACCTGCACGAGGTGCTGGTTCCCAACGGCTGGCTGGTGGTCGGCCATGCGGAGACGGGACAGCAGGTCAACAGCCTGTTCACCCCCGTGCCGGTTCCGGGCGCCACCCTTTACCGCAAGCCGCGCCCCGGCTGCGCCCCCGCGGCGGCCATGGCCGCGACCGCGACGCCCGCCTTCATGGCGTCGCCCTTCGTCGAACCCTTTCCCGCCGCCGAGCCCAAATCCACAGAGCCGAAGCCGCCAGCGAAACGCAGCACGGCGGCGGCCTCCTCGACGCGGCTGCGCGCCGCCACGGTGAAGCCGGCAGCCCCACCCACACCACAGCCGCCGATGCCATCGCCGGCCAGCCCCCCCGTACCCGCCTCCGACGGCGACCGGGCGGCGGCGCTGGACGCCTGCATCGCGCTGGCGGAGCGCAACCGCCTCGACCCCGTAGCCCATTTCCGGCTGGGCCTGCTGGAGGAAGAGTTGGGCGTCGGCGACCCGATCGCCGCCTTCAAGCGGGCGCTCTATCTGGATTCCGACTTCGCGCTCGCCGACTACCATCTTGCCCTGGCCTACTGGCGGCGCGGCAAGCTGGCCCCGGCGCAGCGCCATTTCCGCAACGCCCGCGCCACCGTCGCCGCCCACGACGCGACGGAGCTGGTGGCCGAGGGCGGGGGCCTGACCGTGGCCGAACTGCGCAGCATGATCGACCTCTGGTTCTCGGGTGAGGAGCCGTGATGGACGACCGGACCGGAGCCGGAGAGGCGGCCGATGTGAAAGACGGCATCGACTGGGCCGCCGTCCGCGCGCGTCTGGCCAGCCAGGGCCGGGAGGCGGCGGAGGCCGCGGCGCCGGGCGGCGCCTGGGCCGACGCGCTCCTGCGCCGCCGCGCCGAGGATCTGGCGCGCGTCCCCTCCGCCGACGAGGCCGACAACGCGGCGGAGGCCGAGGCGCCGGTCGCCCTGCTGGTCGGGCGCGGAGCGGACGGGCTGTACGGGTTGGACCTGCGCCATCTGTCCCGCATCGTGCCGCTGCCGCGGGTGGCCCGCGTGCCCCACGCGACGCCGGAGCTGCTGGGGCTGATCGCCATCGACGGGCGGGTGATGCGCCTGTTCGACGTGGACCGGCTGTGCGGCCGCAACGCGGTCCCCGCGGGCGGCGGCTTCGCCGTCGTGCTGCGCGGCGGCGAGCGGCCGGTGGCGCTTCGCCTGCGCACCGTGGACACGGTGATGGAGCTGGCTGGAACCGACGTGAAGGCCCCGCCGGAAGCCGGGACCTTCGTCACCGCCATCACCCGGAGCCGCGTCGCCGTGCTGGACGTGCCGGCGATCCTGGAGACGCTGAGGAGCATGAAAGAAGAATGAAACTGAAGGTCAAGCACAAGCTGATGCTCAGCTTCGGGATCGTCTGCCTGCTGACCGGTCTGCTGGCGGCGTTCCAGATGATGCGCTTCGCCGACGGCATGAAGGTCATGATGGGCATCGCCACCTACGACATCCAGGTGTCGGAGGCGGTGCGCGAGATCGAGGTGACCGAAAGCAATCTGCGCAGCTACCGCGAGGCGGCGACCCACGCCGCGGCGCTGGCCCAGATCCAGGGTGGCGTGCCGGACATCACGCAGCTGCGCCAGCGCTATCGTGACGGTTCGGCGGTGATGTTCGAGCAGATCAACAAGCTCAAGCGGATCGCCGGCGAGCGGGCCGAGGACGGCACCACGGAGGACCGCCGCCGCATCTGGGGCGAACTGGTCGCCCAGATCAACAGCTTCGACCAGCATTCGCGGCGCATGCTGGAGGAAGCCAACGCGCTGATGGAGCGGGTGGCCGCCGGGACCGAACCGGAGGCGCTGGCGCGTCTGACCCGTGTCGAGGAGATGCGGGTGGCCATGGCGGGCCAGCTCGCCAGCCTGCACAGCGACATCAGCCGCCTGTCGGAGGCTGGGCGCCAGAACATCCGCGCCCTCTACGACGACGCGGTGCGCTCCTCGATCCTGGCGCTGATCATCGTGGTGGCCCTGGCTGTCGCCATCGCCATCCTGATCGGCAGCTCGGTCACCAAGCGGCTCGGCACCGCCATCGGCTACGTCACCCAGGTGGGCAGGGGCGACCTGACCAAGTCGGTGGTCGTGCCCGGCGACGACGAGCTGGCCGAGCTGGGCACCCACCTCAACGAGATGACCGGCAACCTGCGCAGCATGGCCAAGACCACCCGCGCCACGGCCGAGAGCATGCACGCCGCCACCGCGCAGATCCGCGCCTCCACCCAGCAGCAGGCGGCCAGCGTCGCCCAGCAGCTCGCCGCGGTGGAGGAGACGACCGCGACGCTCAGCGAGATCACCGAATCCGGCGCGCAGATCAACCGCCGCGCCCAGGACGTGGCGCAGAACGCCCAGGTCGCCGCCTCCAACTCCGAGACCGGCCTGAAGGCGGTGGAGGACACCAACCAGGCGATGGACGCCATCCGCGAGCAGGCGGAGGCCGTCGCCGAGAACATCGTCATCCTGTCGGAGCGCACCCAGGCGATCGGCGAGATCATTCTGACCGTCAACGACATCGCCGAGCGCTGCCACCTGCTGGCCCTGAACGCGGCCATCGAGGCCGCCGCCGCCGGGGAGCACGGCCGGACCTTCGCCGTGGTGGCGAGCGAGATCAAGAGCCTCGCCGACCAGTCGAAGGAGGCCACCGCCCAGGTCCGTTCAAACCTCAGCGAGATCCAGCACGGCATCAACGCCTCGGTCATGCTGACCGAGGAGGCTGTGAAGCGCGTCGGCGCCGGCAAGCGCCAGACCGACGCCACCCAGTCGACCATCCGCGACCTCGCCGAGAGCGTGCAGGAGAGCGTGCTCGCCTTCCAGCAGATCGTCGCCGGCACCAACCAGCAGCAGATCGGCCTGGAGCAGGTGATCCAGGCGCTCCAGAACATCCGCGAGGCGAGCAGCCAGACCGCCGCCGGCACCCGCCAGCTCGAAGGGGCCGCCACCAACCTCAACGATCTCGGCCAGGGTCTGGTCGAGGCCGTTCGGAACTACCGCGTGTGACCATGGCGACGGCACGCGGCGGCGAGGGCAAAGGAAAGGGCGGTCGGAAGGTGCGGGCGGCATGAACGACATCCGCACGCGCCTGCTCGCCGCCTTCGACCTGGAGCACAAGGAGCATCTCGCGGCCATCCGCGAGGCCCTGCGCGCGGTGGAGAAGGACCCGGCGCATCACCCCGATCTGGTGGAGATCCACCGCCGCGCCCACAGCCTGAAGGGCGCCGCCCGTGCCGTGGACCTGCCGGAGGTCGAGCGGCTGTCCCATTGGCTGGAGGCCGCCTTCATCGCCATCCAGCGCGGCGCGGTTCCCTTCGACGCGGCGGCCCGCGACGTGGTGCGCCGAGCGCTCGACGCCATCGAGGACGTGGTGGCCTGGGCGCCCCGCGGCGGCGGCGAGGTGGACATCGCCGAGGTGCTGGCCGAATTGACCCGCATGGGCGGCGAGGGCGGCGGGCCGGAACCGGTCCAGCGCCGCACCGCCGCGGCTGAGGCGGGCGTCGCACCGGTCGCGCCTCCCACCACCGCACCGCTCCCGGCCCGCGCCGTCGACGCCTCCCAGAGCGCGGCCCTGGTCCGCATCCGCAGCGCCGGGCTGGAACGGCTGTTCACCGCCGCCGCCGGCCTCCTGCCGGAGATCGAGAACCAGTCGGCCCTGGTCGCCGAGCTGCGCGAGCTGCGCGGCGAATGGCGCGCCCTGGAGCGGAGCTGGCACGCCATGCGGCCCCGCCTGCTCCGCGGCGGCTCCCACGACGCCACGGGGACCGCCGGCATCAGCTTCGCGGGCGACGAGACGGCTCTGCGCCTGTCCTCCTTCGAGCGGCGCTTCCGCGCGCTCGGCGCCTCGCTGGACGCGGCGCACCGCGCCCATGACCGTCATCTCTGGTCGCTGCGCCGCTGGGGAAGCGGCTTCCAGGACGAGGTGCGGCAGCTCCGCATGCTGCCGGCGGAGTCGCAGTTCAGCAACCTCGGCCGCATGATCCGCGACATCAGCCGCGCCCAAGGCAAGGAGGTCGAGGCGGACATCCGCGGGCTGGAGACCCAGGCCGACCGGGTGGTCCTGCAACGGCTGAAGGACCCCGTGCTGCACATCGCGCGCAACGCCGTCAGCCACGGTGTCGAAACCCCGCAGGAGCGGGTGGCCGCGGGCAAGCGCGCGGCGGCGACCGTCCGCTTCGAGGCCTCGGTCGTCGGGCGCCGCCTCGTCCTGCGCGTCGAGGACGACGGGCGCGGCCCGAACCGCGCGGCCATCGCCCGCCACGCCGTCGAGCGCGGCCTGCTGGGCGCCGACGAGGCGGAGTCGGCGCCGGAGGAACGGCTGCTCGACCTGATCTTCGAACCGGGCTTCTCCACCGCTCCCACGGCGAACGAATACGCCGGGCGCGGCATGGGCCTCGCCATCGTGCGGCGGGAGGTCACCCGGCTCCAGGGCTCGGTGACGCTGGCCGCTCGCGAGGGCGGCGGGACCGTCGTCACGGTGGAGGTGCCGCTCAGCCTGCTCAGCCAGCGGCTGGTCTTCGTGGCGGTCCAGGACGACATCCTGGCGATTCCCAGCAACGACGTGGCGCGCGTGCTGCGCGCGCCGGCGGACACGCTGTTCACCGACCTCGCCGCCCCGACCATCCGGCTGGAGGAGGAGGACGTTCCGGTGACGCCGCTGGCGGCATTGCTCGGCTACGACGGGGCCATGCCGCCCGGCAACGGGGCGCCGCTGGCGCTCGTCATCCTGCGCACCGCCGGGCGGCGGGTCGCGCTGGTCGTGGACGCGCTGATGGCCACCCGCGACTCGGTGGTCACCCCGGCGGAGGAGGTGGGAATCGACGCCGCCCGCTTCCTCGGCACCGTGCTGATGGACGACGGATCGCCGGCCCTGGTTCTGAATCCCGCCGCCCTGTCGCCGCGCCCCGGCATGGCCCTGCCGCCGCTGGTCCGTCCGGTCGACGAGTCGGCGCGGCGGCGGCCGCACATTTTGGTTGTGGACGATTCCATCACCACGCGAACCCTGGAAAAGAGCATCCTGGAGGCCCATGGTTACCGGGTCACGCTGTGCGTGGACGGGCGCGAGGCGGTCGAAACGCTCGGCGAGCTGGAGGATGTGAACCTGATCATCAGCGACGTGGAGATGCCGAGGATGGACGGGTTCGCCCTGCTCCAGGCCGTCAAGGGCAACCCCATGACCTCCGACCTGCCGGTGATCCTGGTCACCTCGCGCGCCAGCGACGAGGACCGCGAGCGCGGGCTCGATCTCGGCGCCGACGCCTACATCGTCAAGACCCGTTTCGACCAGAACGAGCTTCTGGCCGGCATCCGGCGGCTGCTGTGACCGGCGCCCGCAAGATCCGCGTCCTGGTGGTCGAGGACTCCCCGGTCGTCCAGCAGCTGCTCGCCCACGTCATCGGCGAGGACCCGCGGCTGGAACTGGCCGGCATCGCCGCGTCCGGCGAACAGGCGCTGCGCATGGTCGACTCGCTGCGGCCGGATGTGGTGTCGCTGGACATCCGCCTGCCGGGGATCGACGGCTTCGCCGTGACGCAGCGTCTGATGCGCGACCATCCCGTGCCGATCGTCGTCGTCGCCTCCGACGTGCGCGACCTGGACATCCCGATGCGGGCGCTCCAGGCCGGGGCGCTGGCGGTGGTGGAGAAGCCGGGCAGCATGGCCCGCGCCGACTATCAGACCGTCGCCCGGCATCTCTGCACCCAGCTCACCATCATGAGCCAGGTGAAGGTGATCCGGCAGCGCGGGCGCCCGCGCAACAGCGAAGAGGAAACCCGTGGCGATGGCGGCCGCGGCGGCGGCGTCGCCGTCCCGCCGCCGCCCCTGCCGCCGTCCGTGGTGAAACGGCAATTCCGCGCCCTGGGGATCACCGCCTCGACGGGCGGACCGGCGGCGCTGGTGAAGCTGCTGCGCGGGCTGCCGACCAACTTCCCCCTGCCGGTCTTCGTCGTGCAGCACATCGGCGCGCCCTTCGTGGCCGGCTTCGCCTCCTGGCTGGGGTCGGTCACGCCGCTGCCGGTTGCGCTGGCCTCCGACACAAAGCACCGGCCCGGCCACGTCTACGTCGCCCCCGGCGAGCTTCATCTGACCGCCGATCCCGGCGGGATGCGGCTGGTCCACGGCGATCCGGTCTGCGGCCAGAGGCCGTCCGGGGACGTGCTGTTCTCCTCCCTGGCCTCGGCCTTCGGCGCCGCCGCCATCGGCGTGCTGCTGACCGGCATGGGGGAGGACGGGGCGCGCGGCCTCACCGACATGCGCCGGGCGGGCGCCTACACCATCGCGGAGCACGCCTCCACCGCGGTCATCCACAGCATGCCGGGGACCGCGGTCCGGCTGGGAGGCGTTACCGAGGAGCTGCCCATCGACAAGGTGGCGGCCCGTTTGCTGGAACTGGTTTCGACGGGAGTAGAGCCCTCATGAATGGACCCAGGGCGCTGATCGTCATCGCCTCGCAAACGCAGGGACTTCTCCTGAAGCTGATGCTGGAGGAGCAGGGCATCGAGGCGAGCTGCGTCGAAACGGCGGAACCCGCGGTCGCCGAGCTGGCGCGCCGTCCCTTCGACCTGCTGATGGTCGAGGCCGACGGCGAGGCCGCCCGCACCCTGACGGAGCTGCGGCGGCACTGCCCGGCCCCCGCGATGCTGCTCGGTTCGGCGGAGCGGGCGGCGGAGGCGGGCGTTCCCGCCGACGTGCAGCGGGTGGATCCCGCCGATTCCCAGGGCGTGGTTCAGCAGGCCATGGCGCTGCTCGACCGGCGCAACGCGCCGCCGGCGGTGTCCGACATCCTGCAGCGGGCGCGCATCCTGGTGGTGGACGACAGCGCGACCTACCGGGAGTTCCTGCGCGCCGAGCTGGAGGAGGACGGCTGCCACGTCGTCGCCGCGCGCAACGCCGACGAGGCGGTGGCGGCGCTGGAGGACGGCGGGCTGGACTGCGTCATCCTCGACCTCGTGATGCCCGGCACCAGCGGCACGCAGCTCTGCGAGCGGTTCGACCGCTTCCGCCGGCGCCGCGGCCTGTTCTTCCAGATCGTCATCCTGACCAGCCAGGAGGGCGACGACCGCCTGACCGCCAGCCTGACCGCCGGCGCCGACGACTTCGTCGGCAAGTCGCAGCCGATGGACATCCTGAAGATCCGCCTGATGGCCCTGCTCCGCCGGAAATACATGGTGGAGGACCATCTCGCCCGCCTGTCTCCCCCAATGCCTTCCGCATAGGAGCGGATAGGGCTTTCAGGCGCTTTCATCCCCAGCGCACCAAAGGTTAAGGTGCTACACCTTCAGCTCCAGCGGTTAGAGAGACCGACGTGACGCCTCGGCACAGGAACAGGACCAGCATCGACGCCGCGCCAGCGGAGACGGAGTGCGTGGAGAACGCGCTGCGCGTCTGCCGCGCCGCCGCGCTGCCGGCCTTCGTCCTCACCGGGCCGTCGCACGCCGCCACCCTCTTCGCCAACGACGCGCTCTGCACTCTCCTCGGCAAGGAGCCGGCAGCGGGCGGGCAGCCGGCCCCGGCCTGGTTCGGCCCGCTCTGGCCGGCGGTGCTGGGCGCCGTCGATCCGCTGTTCTCCGGCGACACCGAGGAGCCGGTCGGCATCGAGCTTCTGCCCGTGGGCGACGCCGATCCGGCGGCGTTCCAGGGCGTGCCGCTGATCGAGGACGGGCGGACGGTCGCCATGCTGGCCCTGGCCACACAGGCGGCCCCCGACGACCGGGTCGTCGCCCGCATGGAACGGGCGATGCGCGCGGAGATCGAACGAACGACCGCCGCGCGGTCGCGTTTCCTCGCCTCGGCCAGCCACGACCTGCGCCAGCCCTTCCAGGCGATGCGCCTGTTCCTCGACGCGCTGTGCAGCCAGATCAGCGACGAGAAGGCGCTGAGCACGGCCGAGATGCTGAGCAACGCCATGACGGCGGGCGAGCGGCTGCTGAACGCGCTGCTCGACATTTCCACGCTGGACGCCGGCACGGTGACCCCGGACCCGCAGCCGGTTTCCCTGGACGAGCTTCTCGGCCAGCTCGTCGAGGAGTTCCGCCCCCAGAGCGAGGAGAAGGGCCTGCGCCTGCGCGCCCGCCTGTGCCCCGGCACGGTGGAAACGGACCCGGTGCTGTTCGGGCGGGTGATGCGCAACCTGCTGACCAACGCCATCCGCTACACCCGGCACGGTGGCCTTCTGCTCGCCATGCGGCGGCGCGGCAACCGCTGGCGCGTCGACGTGTGGGACACCGGCTTCGGCATCCCCGAGGAGCAGCTGACCGCCATCTTCGACGAGTTCCACCAGCTCCAGAACCCCAACCGCGACCCCACCCGGGGGCTGGGCCTCGGCCTCGCCATCGTGCGCCGTCTGGCGGAGCTTCTCGGTCTTCAGGTGGAGGTGCGGTCGCGCATCGGGCGCGGCACCGTCTTCTCCGTCTCGCTGGAGGCCGCGAGCCCGCTGGCCGAGCCGCCGTGCAGCCACATTTCCCCGCCGCCCTCCACCGCCTCGGCGCCGCCCCTGACCGGGATGACCGTGCTGGCCGTGGACGACGAGGCGATGGTGCTGACCGGTCTGCAGATGATCCTGGAAAGCTGGGGCTGCACCGTCGCCGCCGCGGGCGACATGCGGGAGGTCTTCGCGGTGCTGGATGCGCTGCCGGACCCGCCGTCGGTCATCCTGACCGACCTGCGGCTGCCCGGAAAGGTCTCCGGCTTCGATGTGATCGACCGGGTGCGCCGCCTCTACGGCCGCGAGATCCCCGCCGTGGTGCTCAGCGGCGAAACCGCCCAGAGCGCGCTTCTGGAAGGCCAGCGCCGCGGCTGTTCCTTCCTGCACAAGCCCCTCCATCCCGGCGATCTGCGCCAAGTCCTGGAGCGGCTGCGCGAGGGCAAGGACAAGGGTGGGGAAAAGGGCGAGGGAGGATAAGCCCCCCTCCGTGACGTCCGTCGCGGAACCGACTACACCCAGCGGTCGCCGTGGCTGTAGACGACCAGCCGGTCGCCGCGGGCGAAGCCGGCCAGCGACACGCCGCAGCTTTCCGCCATGCGCACAGCCATGCCGGTGGGGGCCGAGATGGCGACCAGCCCGCTGATGCCCAGCCGGGCGGCCTTCTGCACCAGCTCGTAGCTGGCGCGGCTGGAGGTCAGGACGAAGCCGCCCCGGCGGTCCACGCCCGTGCGCACCAGCCAGCCGATCAGCTTGTCCAGCGCGTTGTGGCGGCCGACGTCCTCGCGCACCGCCAGGATCTCCCCCGCCGCGTCCACCCAGGCGACGCCGTGCGCCGCCCCGGTGGCGCGGTGCAGGGTCTGCCGCTCGGCGAAGCGGGCCAGCGCCCGCTCCACCGCGCCGACCGACAGCCGACCGCCCGAGGGGACGGGCCGGCCGGACCGGGCGATGGCCTGGAGGCTCTCCACCCCGCAGACGCCGCAGCCCGACCGTCCGGCGATGCTGCGCCGCTTGCCCTTCAGCGCCATGAAGCGCTCCATCGGGATCTCCATGCGCACCTCGATCCCGTCGCAGCCCTCGACCACCCGCAGGCTTTCCAGCTCCTCCGCGTCGGCGACGATCCCCTCCGTCAGGGAAAAGCCCAGGCCGAACTCCTCCAGGTCGTCGGGGGTCGCCAGCATCACCGCATGGACGATGCCGTTGTAGGCGATGGCGACGGGCACCTCCTCCACCACCGCGTCGTCGCAGAGCTGGGCGTCGTCCGGTCCCAGCCGCAGGACGGTCATGCGGTGCGTGGTGGAGGGCGCTGCGACGTCGGTGGCGAGGCTCATGGCATTATCCTTCTTAGGAATTCCCCTTCTCCCCTCCGGGGAGAGGGCTAAGAGCGCTCTCAAGCGATCAGTGCCCGGTTTCCTTGCCGGTCACCTGACGGAACCAGCGCGGATGGTGCTTGCGCGCCCAGGCGTGGGTGACCACACCCTCGACCATGGCGCGGATCGTGCCCTGCACCCACAGCGCGGCGTAGACATGGACGATGATGCTGGCGATCAGCACCAGCGCGCTGGCGGCGTGGACCAGAAGCGCCACGCGGATGATCGGGATCGGGAAAGAGCCCGCGAAATAGGGCCGCCACGCGATCACCCCCGACACCAGCAGCAGGATCATGCACAGCACCATGACCCAGAACATGCCCTTCTGGCCGCCGTTGTAGCGGCCGATGTCGCCGACCTCGTTGCCCTTCATCACCTCCTTCACCGACATCATCCATTTCACATCCTCCTTGTTGATGAGGTTGTGGTGGGCGTAGCGGAAGAACTGGCGGGCGAAGGCCAGGACCATCACCACCCCGACGAAGGGATGGACGATGCGGGCGAGCTGCGGCGTGCCGAACACGCCGGTCAGCCAGAAGAAGGCCGGGTAGAAGAAGGCCAGCCCGGAGATGGCCAGCAGCACGAAGCAGACCGCCACGATCCAGTGGTTGATGCGCTCCGCGGCGCAGTAGCGTTGGATCAGCTTTTCCGACGTCTTCACAGCGCGTTCTCCCGTTCCTTATGCTTGGTTCCTTGAGCGGGCGGGACCGGCGGCGTGCCGTGATCCGCCTCGTCCTCGTCATCGGCGCGGTTCGGGCCGACCGTGATGTAATGGAAGAAGCCGAACAGGCCGGCGGCGGCGACGCCCAGGGTCGCCAGCGGCTTCAGCATGCCCTTCCACACCCCGACGACGGCGCTGATCGACGGGTTGTCCGGCAGGCCGGAATAGAGCGCCGGCTTGTCGGCGTGGTGCAGCACGTACATGACGTGGGTGCCGCCCACCCCGGCGGGGTCGTAGAGGCCCGCCTGGTCGTAGCCGCGCGACTGGAGGTCGGTGATGCGGGTCGCCGCGACCTCGATCATGTCCTCCTTGCTGCCGAACTGGATGGCCCCGGTCGGGCAGGTCTTGACGCAGGCCGGCTCCTGCCCCACCGCGACGCGGTCGGAGCACAGGTTGCACTTGTAGGCCTTGCTGTCGGCCGGGCTGAGGCGCGGCACGTTGAACGGGCAGCCGGAGATGCAATAGCCGCAGCCGATGCAGTTCTCCTGGTGGAAGTCCACGATGCCGTTCTTGAACTGCACGATGGCCCCCGGCGACGGGCAGGCCTTGAGGCAGCCAGGGTCGGCGCAGTGCATGCAGCCGTCCTTGCGGATCAGCCACTCCAGCTTGCCCTTCTCCTCCACCTCGTTGAAGCGCATAACGGTCCAGGCCTGCGCGGACAGGTCGGTCGGGTTGTCGTAGACGCCGACGCAGGTGCCGACCTCGGCGCGCAGCTCGTTCCATTCCGAGCAGGCGACCTGGCAGGCCTTGCAGCCGATGCAGACCGTGGTGTCGATCAGCTTGGCCACTTCCTGCGGGTTGCGGGCCTGCGGGGTCGGCGTCGGGGTGGCGGACCGGCGCAGGATATCGAGGGATTGCAGTGCCATGACTTACGCCACTCCGATCTTCTCGACGTTCACGAGGAACGCCTTGTATTCCGGGGTCTGGGTGTTGCAGTCGCCGACGGCGGGCGGCAGCGTGTTGGACAGGAAGCCCTTCCTGGCCACCGTCTCCCAGCCCCAGTGCAGGGGGATGCCGATCTGGTGGACGGTGCGGCCCGCCACCTTCAGGGCCTTGATGCGCTTGGTCACGACCGCCTTGGCCTTGATGTGGCCGCGCTTGGAGGAGACCTGGACCCAGTCGCCGGCCCGGATGCCCTTCTCCGCCGCCAGAGTCTCGCCGATCTCCACGAACTGCTCCGGCTGGGCGATGGCGTTCAGCCGCACGCTCTTGGTCCAGAACTGGAAATGCTCGGTCAGGCGGTAGGTGGTGCCGACGTAGGGGAACTGGTCATGGGTGCCCAGACGCTCGCGGTCGGCCTTGAAGATGCGGACCGCCGGGCTGCTGACCACCTTCGGGTGCAGCGGGTTGGTGCCGAGCGGGCTTTCCATCGGCTCGTAATGCTCGGGGAAGGGGCCGTCCACCAGCTTGTCGGTGCAGAACAGCCGCCCGACGCCCTCCGGGTTCATGATGAAGGGGTTCATCCCGTCGGCCGGCGGCGAATCCACCTTGAAGTCCGGCACGTCGGCGCCCGCCCAGGCGGTGCCGTTCCACGCGATCAGATTGCGCTTGGGGTCCCAGGGCTTGCCCGACGGGTCGCAGGAGGCGCGGTTGTAGATGATGCGGCGGTTGGCCGGCCACGCCCAGGCCCAGCCCGGCGTGTTCCCCAGGCCGGCGTCGGTGTTGTCGCGCCGGGCCATCTGGTTGCCCGCCTGCGTCCAGCAGCCGGCGAAGATCCAGCAGGCGCTCATCGTCGTGCCGTCGTCGCGCAGCAGGGCGAAGTTGGGAAGCTGCTCCCCCTTGCGGGCGAGGAACTTTGCCGGGTCCTTGGGATCGGGGATGTCGGCCAGCGCGCGGCCGTTCATCTCCTTCGCCAGCTCCTCCGGCGTCGGCTCCAGCGGGTTCTTGTAGGGCCAGGAGAGGTTGAGGATCGGCTCCGGCGCGGTGCCGCCCTCCTTGGCGTAGAGGGTGCGGACGGCCATGAACAGCTCGGCCAGGATCTCCTGGTCGGTCTTCGCCTCGCCCGGCGGGTTGGCGCCCTTCCAGTGCCATTGCAGCCAGCGCGAGGAGTTGACGATGGCGCCGTCCTCCTCGGCGAAGCAGGTCGAGGGCAGGCGGAACACCTCGGTCTTGATCGACGCGGTGTCGACCTCGTTGACCTCGCCGTGGTTCTGCCAGAAGGAGGCGGTCTCCGTGGCGATCGGGTCGATCACCACCATGTATTTCAGCTTGGCGAAGTCCGCCGCCGTCTTGCGCGCGTCAGGGAAGGAGGTCAGCGGGTTGAAGCCCTGGACGATGAAGCCGTTGACCTTGCCGTTGTGCATCAGGTCCATGACCTGCAGCACGTCGTACATCTTGTCCCACTTGGGCAGCCAGTCGTAGCCCCAGTTGTTCTCCGCCGTCGCCTTGTCGCCCCAGAACCACTTCAGCAGGCTGACGAAGAACTTCGGCGTGTTGGCCCAGAAGTTGAGCTGGCCCGGCGCCTGCGCCTTCGGCGCGGTCTTGGCGATGTAGTCGGCGAAGGTCGGGTGCGCCTTCTCCGAGGGCAGGGTCAGGTAGCCCGGCAGGTTGGTGGACAGCAGGCCGAGGTCCGACAGGCCCTGGATGTTGGAGTGGCCGCGGAGCGCGTTCACGCCGCCGCCCGGCATGCCGATGTTGCCCAGCAGGAGCTGGATCATCGCCATGCTGCGGATGTTCTGGGCGCCCACCGTGTGCTGCGTCCAGCCCAGCGCGTAGAGGATCGTGCCGACCCGGTCGCGCACCGCCGTGGAGCCGAGATGCTGGCAGACGCGCAGGAAGCCGTCCTTCGGCGTGCCGGTCAGGTCCTCGACCAGCTCCGGCGTGTAGCGCGCGTAGTGGGCCTTCATCAGGTTCCACACGCAGCGCGGATGCTGGAGCGTCGGGTCGGTCTTCGCCGTGTTCCCGTCCGCCTCGAACTCGTAATTCCAGCTGGAGCGGTCGTACTGGCCCTTGGCCGCGTCATAGCCGCTGAACAGCCCGTCCTCGAACCCGAAGCCTTCCTTCACGATGTAGGAGGCGTTGGTGTAGGCGCGGACATACTCCCACTGGATCTTGTCGTTGGCGACCAGCCAGTTGATGACGCCGCCCAGGAACACGATGTCGGAGCCGGCGCGGATCGGCAGATACTCGTCGGCCACCGCGGCGGAGCGGTTGTAGCGCGGGTCGACGACGACGATGCGCGCGCCGCGCTTCTTCGCCTCGACCGCCCACTTGAAGCCGACCGGGTGCGCCTCCGCCGGGTTGCCGCCCATGATCAGGATGAAGTCGGCGTTGGAAATGTCCACCCAGCTGTTGGTCATCGCCCCGCGCCCGAAGGTCGAGGCCAGCGCCGACACGGTCGGGCCGTGGCAGACGCGGGCCTGCGCGTCGGTGCCGACGATGCCCAGCGAGCGCATGACCTTCTGCGTCAGGATGCCCGTCTCGTTGGACGAGGCCGACGCCGTCAGCATGGCGGTGGACAGCCAGCGGTTCACCGTCACACCGTCGGCGGTCCTGGTGACGAAGTTGGCGTCGCGGTCGTCCTTGATGTGGCGGGCGATGCGCGCGATCGCCTCATGCCAGGAGATGCGCGTCCAGCTGTTGGACCCGGCCTCGCGGACCTCCGGGTGCTTCAGGCGGTTCGGGCTGTGGATGAAGTCCAGCAGGCCGGCGCCCTTCGGGCAGAGCGAGCCGCGGCTGACCGGATGGTCGGGGTCGCCCTCGATGTGGGTGATCTCGGCCTTGGCGTTCTTGGCGCCGTCGCCCAGGCTGTACATCAGCAGGCCGCAGCCGACCGAGCAGTAGGGACAGGTGTTGCGGATCTCCTTGGCGCGGGCGAGGCGGAACTGGCGCACCTCGGCCAGCGCCTCGGACGGCAGGAAGCCCAGAACCCCCATGCTGGAGGCGGCGAGACCGCCCGCCGTGACCTTCAAGAACTGCCGCCGTGATACCTGCATGGGTGTGATGGGCATGAAACCTCCCTGATGTCGGCCCTGGTGTCAGGATGTGCCGGCCCGGCGCTTAAGCGCCTGGAACCGGTGGCGCCGACCCGCCCGGGGTGACCCGGCCGGAGTGGCGCATCCCCCAAAGGGCAGATTCCGTGCCAGCCGGGGCTTACAGCGGAATGCGGTGCGTTTGCTGAGGCGGACGGACGGAACGGCCATGCCCGCACCGCACCGAGGGACATTTTGTCCAGCCGGCGATGGACAAAATGTCCCTAACGTTTGTGTGGAGGACAATCTGTCGGGGGTATCCATTCCCTCTCCCGCCCCGGGAGAGGGTGGCGCCGCAGGCGTCGGGTGAGGGTCGTCCGAGAATCAAGGCCCTGCCCGTTGCCGGTACCCTCACCCTTCCCACGCTTTGCGTGGGCCCCTTCCCTCTCCCGGGGCGGGAGAGGGAATACAGGTCCCTCCTGGCACCGTTCTTGCACTGTGCTATCCCTTCCGACTGTTCGTGATCCGTGACCGGGAAAGCCACCATGACCGCCTCCTCCGACGCCCCGATTTCCGAAGCGGCGATGTCCGAAGCGACCGCCGCCGCCATGGCCGCCACCGGTCTGGTGCCCGGCCAGTCGCCGGCCCCGCTGCGCCTGCCCGACGCGGCGATCTTCGCCCGGCGGGCGGCGCGCCTGCGCGCGTTGGCGGAGGGGCACGCCATGGGCGACTGGCTGCGCTTCGTCGCCACGCTGGCCGACGCCCAGGCGGCGGTGACCGCCACCCCCGCCGCCCTGGCGCCGGAGGAGCAATGGGCCGCCGACCTGCGCGCCCTGGGCGCCCGGCTGGACAGCCTCCTGCCCGGCGGCGCGCGCGAGGCCCTGACCGCTCTCGCCGCGTCCGACGCCGACACCCTGGAGGAGCTGGCCGGGCGCTGGGCCGGCGACGCGCTGGAGGACGGCGACCACGCCGCAGCACCCTTCCTGGCCGCGGCCTTCCAGACCGCCTGGACACGCCACGCCGTCGCGCTCGACCCGGCGTCGGTGACCACCCACGCCACCGCCACCGCCTGCCCGGTCTGCGGCGGCGCACCGGTCGCCGGCGTGCTGCAGGTCGGCATGGAGAGCGGCGGCCTGCGCTATCTCCATTGCGGGATCTGCCACACCGCGTGGCACCATGTGCGCTCGTCCTGCGTGGCCTGCGGCGACGGCAAGGACGTCTCCCAGCGCTTCGTCGAAGGGGCGGACGGCACGGAGGCCAACGGCGCGGTGCGCGCGGAAACCTGCGACTCCTGCCACAGCTATCTGAAGCTGCTGTTCCTGGAAAAGGCGCCGGACCTCGACCCGGTGGCCGACGACCTCGCCACGCTGGCGCTCGACCTGCTGCTGGGCGAGGAGGAGTACCGCCGCATCGGCGTCAACCCGTTCCTGGCGGTCGCCGGGTAGCACGACGGGGCGTCAGCCCCCCGCGGTGATCCGCTGGGCGGCGAAGAAGGGCGCGGTCGGCTGGTCGGAATAGACGGCCTGCCGCCGCAGCCACAGGGTGAAGCGCGTTCCGCGCCCCGGATCGCTCTCCACCGTGATCCGCCCGCCGTAGCGCTGGACGATGGCGTAGCTGATCGACAGGCCGAGCCCCGTCCCGGTCTGCTTCTTGGTGGTGAAGAAGGGGTCGAAGATGCGGGCCAGATCGCCCGCCGCGATGCCATGACCGGTGTCCTCGACCCCCACCAGCACCCCCTCGAACGGCTCCGCCCCCGGCAGACGCTCGTCCGGGGCGATGTCGCGACTGTCCAGAGTCAGGCGGCCGCCCTCCGGCATCGCCTGCATGGCGTTGACGATCAGGTTGATGAGCACCTGCTGAAGCTCGCCGCGGTTCATCTCCACCGGGCCGCCCGCCTGGGCCTTCAGCGTCACCACGACCCGCGCCCGGTTCAGGTTGTGCCGGGTCAGCACCAGACAGTCGGACAGCACGCCGTTCACGTCGGTCGGCTCGGCGTAGCCGGCGAAGTCGCCGGGCCGGGCGAATTGCAGCAGCTTCGTCACGATGGCGTGGATGCGCCGGGTCTGCTCGTCGATCAGCCGGACCTCCTGGCGCACCGGCTCGATCCCGTCGCCCAGCACCTCGCGCAGAAGGTCGAGGTTGCCCTGGATCACCGCGACCGGGTTGTTGATCTCGTGCGCCACCCCGGCGGTCAGCTCGCCGATGGCGGTCAGCTTCTCGTTCATCACCAGCTGCTGCTGGGCGCGGCGCAGGGTGGCGTTGGCCTCCTCCAGCGCGGCGGTGCGCAGCGCCACCTTGCGGTCCAGCTCCTCGGCGGAGCGCTGAAGCTCCCAGCGCCGCGCCGCCACGGAATCCAGCAGATGGTCGAAGGCGCGGGCCAGCCGCCCCAGCTCGTCCCGGCTGGCGGTCGGGCCGATGCGCGCGGAATCCTCGCCCCCCTCGATGCGGGCGATGACTCCGGCCATGCGCTCCAGCGGGCGGAAGATGGCCCGCGCGCCGCGCAGGCCGACCAGCGTCCCCAGCCCCGACACCAGCAGGAACAGCAGGAACAGCCCGGCCAACGCCTTGTAGAGCGTGTCGCGCAGCGGCGATTCCAGGAACCCGACATAGAGCATGCCGATCCGCCGCCCGGCGGTGTCGGCCAGCGGCTGATAGCCCGACACATAGGTGTCGTTGACCACGAAGGCGGAACCCAGCCACGGCTCGCCGCGGTCCAGCACCTTGTCCGCCACCGCCTGCGACGCCCGCGTGCCCAGCGCCCGCTGCCCTTCGAATAGCCGGACGTTGGTGGCGATGCGGGTGTCGCCGAGGAACAGCGTGGCGGTCCCCTGGCTGCCCAGCGGCAGCGAGGCATCCTGATAGACGATGGTGTTCAGCCGGTCCACGATGCCCTGGTTGCCGTTCAGCAGCACCCCGCCTTCCAGCACCCCGAGCAGACGGCCGTCCGGCCCGTCGAAGGGAATGGCGACCTGGATCACCAGCCCGCGATCCTCTGCCCCATGACTTTCGACATTGCGCGGATCGGGCCGGGCGGCGCGGGTCGGCACCAGCGGCGTGTGGGCGGCCCGGCGCAGCGCCGGGTTCAGCGCCTCCAGCTCCGCCGGGGCGAAGACCTCCAGCCCGTGCTGCGCGTAGCCGTGCAGCGCCTCGCGCACCACCGACCAGCCGCTGCGGTCCGCCGGGACGGCGAAGGACCCGCCCGCCCGCACCATGCCCCCGGCGTCGAGCAGCAGCAGATAGTCCAGCCCATGCTCCTCGGCCTCCTCCTCAAGCAGCCGGCGCAGGTCGGCGGGCGTCCCGCGCTCCAGCACCAGGGCCAAGCGGTGGGAGGTCGCCACCCCCTCCAGCCCGTTGCGCAGCGACATCTGCACCCGGTCGAAGAACTGCCGCGCCGTCCCCAGGTCGGAGCTGACCTTGTTCACCAGAAGCTGGTCGTAGCCCTGCGTCCCCCAGGCCCAGACGATCATCAACAGGACCGGCGCGCCGACCAGCAGCGGCGCCAGCACCAGCGCCAGCAGCTTGAGCCGCACCGACTCCGCATAGGCCGCCGCCAGCCGTTTCAGCATGTTGGGCCGGGACGGGTTGGGGCGGGATGGAGGCGTCACACCCCCCATTCCACGCATTTCCGGTCCAGCGTCTTGCGCGACACCCCCAGCAGGTCGGCGGCGCGCGCCTTGCTGCCGTCGCAGCGCGCCAGCACGGTCAGGATGTGGCGCTTCTCCACCTCGGCCAGCGGCAGCACGTCATTGTCGCCGTCCATACGGACGTGGCGGACCGGACAGGGCGCGCAGGGCGGGTTGCCGGCCACCGCCGCGGCGCACAGGCTGGGGTCCGCGGCCAGCCCCGCCTCCACCGCCGCGGCGTTGGCGGTGTCCAGATCATCGAGCGGGAATTCGCCGAGCAGCAGCGACCGCTCCACGAAGTTGCGCAGCTCCCGCACGTTGCCGGGCCAGGAATGGCACATCAGCGCCCGCGTCACCTCCGGCGTCAGGGTCAGCGGCGGCACGGCCAGCCGCGCCGGCAGGAAGCGCATGAACAGCGCGGCCAGCTCCGGCACGTCCACCGCGCGCTGGCGCAGCGGCGGAATGGTCAGCGTCATCACCTCCAGCCGGTAGAACAGGTCCGGGCGGAAGCGCCCCGCCGCGGCCTCCGCCTTCAGGTCGCGGTTGGTGGCGGTGACCACGCGGACGTCCACCGGCACCTCCTGCTCGCTGCCGACCGGGCGGATGCGCCGCTCCTCCAGAACGCGCAGCAGCTTGGATTGCAAGGTCAGCGACAACTCGCCGATCTCGTCCAGGAACAGCGTGCCGCCGTGGGCGTAGTAGAACAGCCCCTTGCGCGCGTCCTTGGCCCCGGTGAAGGCGCCGCGGGCGTGGCCGAACAGCTCCGCCTCGATCAGGTCGGCGGAGATCGCCGCGCAATTCACCGCCACGAAGGGCCGGTCGGCGCGCGGCGACAGGTCGTGCAGCGCGCGGGCGACCAACTCCTTCCCCACGCCGGACTCGCCCTGGATCAGCACGGTGGACGGGGTCGGCGCCACCCGCTGCACCAGCGAACGAAGCCGCATCATGGCGTCCGACCGCCCGACGATCTCGTCGCGCCCGCTGTCCTTCTTCGACAACTGCCGGCGCAGCACGTAGTTCTCGCGGGTCAGCCGGGTGCGCTCGACGCAGCGGTCGATGGAATTCAGGATCTGCTCGACCCGGAAGGGCTTCAGCACGAAATCCGCGGCGCCGGAGCGCAGGGCGTCGATGGCCGTGTCCATGTCGGCGAAGGCGGTGACCAGGATCACCTCGCCGGCATAACCGCCGGCCATCAGCTCCTTCAGCCAATCCAGCCCCGAGCGGCCCGGCAGGGCGACGTCGAGGATGATCACCTCGGCGTGGATGCGCTCCAGCGTCCGGGCGCCCTCCTCGGCGCTGCCCGCCACCGCGACCCGCCAGCCGCGCCGCTCCAGCGCGCGCGACAGGAAGCTGCAGATGCCCTCCTCGTCGTCCACCACGAGGATGGAGGGCTTCGCCCGGTCCTCCATCCGGCCATCCTCCGGCGCGCTGCGGTCGGACGGGGTGGAGACTGGCGCGGTCATGGTCATCGCTGTGCACTCGGCGGCGGAAAGCCCCACAGTCTAAGGGACCGCAACCAAGCCGGGCCAGTGATTTCCGAAATCCGGAATAGTCCCAGCACCACGCTTGGACAACCAACCCGCGCCATGCGAAGCTCCTCCCTCATCGCACAGACCGGGAGCCGACCGTGACCGACACCCGCGGATCATTCGTCCATGCCGGCCCGCGCATCGCCGATGCCGGCATCAATGACGCCGAGTGGCAAGCGCGGGTCGACCTCGCCGCCGCCTACCGTCTGGTCGCCGAGCGCGGCTGGGACGACCTGATCTACACCCACATCTCGCTGGCCGTGCCGGGGGAGCCGGGGCGCTTCCTCATCAACCCCTTCGGCCTGACCTTCGACGAGGTGACCGCCTCCAACCTCGTGAAGATCGACATCCACGGCGCCATCATCGGCGACAGCCCCCACACCGTGAACGCCACCGGCTTCGTCATCCATGGGGCCGTCCATGCGGCGCGCGAGGACGCGCGCTGCGTCATGCACCTCCACAACGAGGCGGCGGTAGCGGTGTCGATGCTGAAGGACGGGCTCCTCCCGCTGTCCCAGCACGCCCTGCGCTTCTACCGCGACCTCGCCTATCATCGGTATGAAGGGCTGGCCCTGACCGACAGCGAGAAGGTCCGCCTCGTCGCCAATCTCGGCACCCGCCGGGCGATGCTGCTCCACAACCACGGCAGTCTGGTGACCGGGCGCACGGTGGCGGAGGCCTTCTGCCTGATGGACATGCTGGACAAGGCGTGCCGGATGCAGCTCGCCGCGCAGGCGGCCGGCGCGGAACTGGTGTCGCCCCCGCCGGAGCTGTGCGACAAGACCTACCGGCAGCTCACCGCCGATCCGGAGCCCGAAGGCGAACTGGAATGGCCGGCGCTGCTGCGACGCCTGGACCGGCGCTGCCCGGACTACAAGAGCTGAGCTTTCCGGACCGCGGTCCGCAACAGAGGGGATGGAACGATTATGCCACTGATCAACGTTCAGCTTTTCGAAGGCCGCACGCTGGAGCAGAAGCGTGCCTATGCCAAGGCGCTCACCGACGCCTCGGTCGCGGTGCTCGGCTGCAGCCCGGAGGCGGTCGATGTCATCTTCCACGATGTGAAGAAAAGCGATTGGGCCAGCGGCGGCAAGCTGTGGTCCGACCCCGAGTGACACCGCTTCCCGGATGCCCATGGGAAGCGCTGCTCACCCCATGGGCATCCGGACAAAAAATAGGCACGCCGCCCCTTAGCTTGCTCAGACCGCACCCACCGTCTTGCCCGTGAGACGGTAAACCGCGGTGGCGACGGCCCGGTCCTCGCTGTCGCCGACCTCCATGCGCCGGTCGATATAATTGCCAAGAAACTCGACCAGCGCGTCGCGGGTGACCGACTGCACCCACTGGCCATGCCGGCCATAGGCTTGCAGCGTCCAGAACTCCGAGGCCATCAGCGCCGAGCGGACGGATTTGGACGAGCCGTCCCAATGCGACCAAAGAAAGTCGATGGCACTCTGAGCGACCGTAATCACCAAACCGGCATTGATTCCGCGTGACGCCATCGTAGTCTCCCTCTCAGCTTGCCGAGCGGACGCTCGTGAACGGAACTCGTTCAGCAAAAGCAGTGCCAGGGAGTCCAAAACAATAAGCCGTACCTCGTTCGGATGCGATTCGCCGAAAATCCAGACCAGACACGGGAGGAGTGGCCATGAACGCGCAGGAAGAGCAACGGGCGCGCGACGCGCTGAAATGCATCGACCGCGACCTCGACGCGCTCGACATCCAAATCGCCGCCCTGCGATCACGGCAACGGTCCGGGACCTCCCTCGACCAATACATCCGTGTCCGCGACGCCCTGCTGACCGAGGCCCAGACGATCCTCACCCAGCTCGACCACCGCTCCGACAACCAATCCCCTCCCCCGCCGATGGCGGGGGAGGGTTAGGGAGGGGGCCCGCGTCGACACCCCGACACCACAGAATCCGAACAAACGAAAAACCGGCGCTTCCCATGGGGAGAAGCGCCGGCCTTGCCGTTCATGAAGCCGATTGTCAAGTGCGTGCGAAATCTGCTGCGTCCACGTTCCTGGATGGCGTGGCGTGTGCCGTGGTGACCTGGCGGCGACCTACTCTCCCACGTCTTAAGACGCAGTACCATCGGCGCTGAGGCGT
>NZ_WHOR01000469.1:0-1825 GCF_013340925.1 Azospirillum formosense | reverse complement strand
GGGAGGCGAACCCGGCGAACTGAAACATCTAAGTAGCCGGAGGAAAGGACATCAACCGAGACTCCGCTAGTAGTGGCGAGCGAACGCGGACCAGGCCAGTGGTTGGACCGACATAACCGGAAGCGTCTGGAAAGGCGCACCAGAGCGGGTGATAGTCCCGTACGGGTAAACCAGGTTCAATCCTCGAGTAGGGCGGGGCACGTGAAACCCTGTCCGAACATGGGGGGACCACCCTCCAAGCCTAAGTACTCCTCAGTGACCGATAGTGCACCAGTACCGTGAGGGAAAGGTGAAAAGCACCCCGACGAGGGGAGTGAAACAGTTCCTGAAACCGGATGCCTACAAGCAGTCGGAGCGGCCTTGCGCCGTGACGGCGTACCTTTTGTATAATGGGTCAGCGACTTACAGTAAGCAGCGAGCTTAAGGCGATAGCCGGAGGCGCAGCGAAAGCGAGTCTGAACAGGGCGCTTGAGTTGCTTGCTGTAGACCCGAAACCCGGTGATCTAGCCATGGGCAGGTTGAAGGTGCGGTAACACGCACTGGAGGACCGAACTCACGCCTGTTGAAAAAGTCGGAGATGACCTGTGGCTAGGGGTGAAAGGCCAATCAAACCGGGAAATAGCTGGTTCTCCGCGAAAGCTATTTAGGTAGCGCGTCGGGCGATTGCCCACGGGGGTAGAGCACTGGATGGGCTAGGGGGCCTCGCGGCTTACCAAACCTAACCAAACTCCGAATACCGTGGAGCACAGCCCGGCAGACAGACGGTGGGTGCTAAGGTCCATCGTCGAGAGGGAAACAGCCCAGACCGCCAGCTAAGGTCCCCAAATCACGGCTAAGTGGGAAAGGATGTGGGAAGGCCATGACAACCAGGAGGTTGGCTTAGAAGCAGCCATCCTTTAAAGAAAGCGTAATAGCTCACTGGTCTAGTTAAGCCGGCCTGCGCCGAAAATGTATCGGGGCTCAAGCCGTGTACCGAAGCTGCGGATGTGATCTTTGATCACGTGGTAGCGGAGCGTTCCGTAAGCCTGCGAAGGGTGTCCGTGAGGCCGCCTGGAGGTATCGGAAGTGAGAATGCTGACATGAGTAGCGACAAACAGTGTGAGAAACACTGTCGCCGAAAGTCCAAGGGTTCCTGCGCAAGGTTAATCCACGCAGGGTGAGCCGGCCCCTAAGGCGAGGCCGAAAGGCGTAGTCGATGGGAACCACGTTAATAGTCGTGGGCCAGCGGGTGTGTGACGAATGGGAAAGCGTGTCGGGCCTTATCGGATTGGCCCGGCTGGGGACCCGTTCCAGGAAACAGCCCCCGCATCAGACCGTACCCCAAACCGACACAGGTGGACTGGTAGAGCATACCCAGGCGCTTGAGAGAATGGTGTTGAAGGAACTCGGCAAATTGCCCTCGTAACTTCGGAAGAAGAGGGCCCCGTCGCGGCGCAAGCCGGGGCGGGGGGCACAGACCAGGGGGTGGCGACTGTTTACTAAAAACACAGGGCTCTGCGAAGCCGTACAAGGCGACGTATAGGGTCTGACGCCTGCCCGGTGCCGGAAGGTTAAGAGGAGGGGTTCACGCTCCGAATTGAAGCCCCGGTAAACGGCGGCCGTAACTATAACGGTCCTAAGGTAGCGAAATTCCTTGTCGGGTAAGTTCCGACCTGCACGAATGGCGTAACGACTTCCCCGCTGTCTCCAACACCAACTCAGCGAAATTGAACTCTCCGTGAAGATGCGGAGTACCCGCGGTCAGACGGAAAGACCCCGTGCACCTTTACTACAGCTTTGCAGTGGTGCTAGGGATCTCATGTGTAGGATAGGTGGGAGGCTAGGA
>NZ_WHOR01000468.1:0-1872 GCF_013340925.1 Azospirillum formosense | reverse complement strand
TCTGGCGGTCCTCCACCGGCGCCGCGGAAGGGCTGCGGACGCTCGGCCAGCTCGCAGATCTGGCGGACATGCTGAGCTACCCCATCGAGATCACCGCGCTCGACATCGCGCTGGCCGGGGTCATCGAGGCGGCCTTGCGGCAACAGAAGACGTTCGGCGCTGCCGAAACCCGCTTGATCGACCGCGTCATCGCCGTGTCGAGCGACGAGCGCAAGCGCTGCCGCTGGTGGGTCGCCCCGGAGGTCGTCACATTGCTGGACGCCGCGGAAAAATCCGGCATCGCCGCCACCGCGAAGAAGTAACGGCGCGCCGCCGAAACCCGACCTTCCAGCCTGTGCCGAGGACGCGGTATCCCCGTTCCCGGCTTGTTCATTTCGAAAGCGGAACGGCGGTGCCAGCCTCCTGTTGTCCGGACATGTGAAGCCGGCGCCGTCCTTGATCGTGGCGGCGTCCGGCGCTCCCCCGCAGATCCGGAGTCTCCATGGCACAGCTCAAGGCCAGCCTGCGCCCGACCCCCGCCCCGCCGCCCGAACCGATTCCCGTCACGCTGAACGTCAACGGGGTGGAGCGGACGCTTCACCTCGCGCCATGGACGACGCTGCTGGACGCGCTGCGCCTGCACCTCGACCTGACCGGCACCAAGAAAGGTTGCGACCACGGCCAGTGCGGGGCCTGCACCGTGCTTGTGGACGGGCGGCGCATCAATTCCTGCCTGACGCTGGCGGCGATGCAGGACGGCCGCAAGGTCACCACCATCGAGGGGCTGACCACCGGCGACGCGCTCCACCCGCTCCAGGAGGCCTTCATTGAGCATGACGCCTTCCAGTGCGGCTACTGCACGCCGGGGCAGATCTGTTCCGCCGCCGGGCTGATCGCCGAGGGCAAGGCCACCACCGACGACGAGATCCGCGAACTGATGAGCGGCAACCTCTGCCGCTGCGGGGCCTATCCCAACATCGTCGCGGCGATCCGGCAGGCGATGGCCACCGTGGCTACGAAGGCGGAGGGCGCGTCATGAGATCCTTCACCTACGCCCGCGCCGACAGCGCGGCGGACGCGGTCGGACGGGCCGGCGCCTCCGGGACCGCCTTCGTCGCCGGGGGGACCAACCTGCTCGACCTGATGAAGGCCGACGTGCTGCGGCCGGAACGGCTGATCGACATCTCGCGCCTGCCGCTGGACCGGATCGAGGACACGGCGGAGGGCGGCCTGCGGCTGGGTGCGCTGGCCCGCAACGCCGACACCGCTTACGACGAACGCGTGCAGACCCGCTACCCCATGCTGTCCAAGGCGATTCTCGCCGGGGCCTCGGCGCAGCTCCGCAACATGGCGACCAACGGCGGCAACCTGCTGCAACGGACGCGCTGCTACTACTTCTACGACACCGCCACCCCCTGCAACAAACGGGAGCCGGGGTCGGGCTGCGGCGCGATCGGCGGTGTGAATCGCATCCACGCCATCCTGGGGGCCAGCGACCAGTGCATCGCCGTCCACCCCTCCGACCTCTGCGTCGCTCTGGCGGCGCTCGACGCGGTGGTCCAGGTGACCGGGCCGGAGGGTAAGCGCAGCATCCCCTTCGCCGATTTCCATCGCCTGCCCGGCGACCGGCCGGAGATCGACACGGTCCTGCGGCCGGGCGACCTCGTCACGGCCATCGACCTGCCGGCCAGAGGCTTCGCCGAGCATTCCACCTATCTGAAGGTCCGCGACCGCGCCTCCTACGCCTTCGCGCTGGTGTCGGTGGCGGCGGGGCTGGAGATGGACGGGGGCACCGTCCGCGATGCCCGTCTGGCGCTGGGCGGCGTCGCCCACAAGCCCCGGCGCGACCCGGAGGCGGGAGCTGCCCTCCACGTGAAGTCCGCCACCGCCCGC
>NZ_WHOR01000467.1:0-1890 GCF_013340925.1 Azospirillum formosense | reverse complement strand
GCTGTATGATGATCCGTGTGATGGGAAATCCCCCGCCGGAGGAGGTATAGCAGGCCCGGCCGGATGGGGAAATCGGAGGGTTTGATGCAAATCGCGGAAGAGGTCCGCGGCGACGTGACGATCCTGCGCCCGGTGGGGCCGATCGACAGCGCCGCCGCCCCCCGGTTCGAGGCGCGGCTGTTCGCAGCGCTGGCCCCCGCCACCGCGGACGCCGCCTCGGACGAGCCCGCAAGAACGCCGGCCGGGCTGGTGCTCGACCTGTCGGCGGTGACGCAACTGACCCCGGCGGGGCTGCGCTCGCTGCTGCTGGCGGTGCGGCAGGCGCGGCCGGGCGCTGGAAACGCGGGTGGGCGGTCCGGCGGGCGGATCGTGCTGGCGGCGGTGCCCGGCCCGATCCGCGGCGTGCTGGAAGAGGCCGGGCTGGCGGCGCTGCTGGAAAGCCACGGCGACCTCGACGCCGCCGTGCGCGCCGCCTCACGACAATGAACTAATCCATATTGCGAAGACTGGAATCATAGAGCTGCTGCGCCAGGATAGTCTTCAGCAGGGCCTCGACGGTAACGCTCATGTAGCGCGCCTGCTGTTCCAGACGCCGATAGACGTCGAGCGGCAGATCAAGCGTCACGTTGACCCTGCTGGCGTGGGGAAACTCGGCCATATCCCCTCTCCATCTCTGTGAACCGCGTCACGCGACGCCGGGTCACAGACGATAAGACTCCCCTCGGGCGCGGTCCATGGCGCAGTCCGCGAAGCGCGCTGTGCGGTTGCGCCGGACCGTTCCCCCAATTTGGAGCCCGTCAGGCCGCGGCGCGCAGCGCCCCATGGACCTCCGCCAGGATCTCGTAGGAGCGCACCCGCGCCGCGTGATCGTGGATGGCCGAGGCCACCATGATCTCGTCGGCCCCGGTTTCGGCGAGGAAGGAGTCCAGCCCGCGCCGCACCGTCTCCGCCGAGCCGACGAAGGAACAGGACAGCATGTTCATCGCCTGCGCCTTCTCCAGCGGCGACCAGAAGCTCTCGATGTCGTCGATGGGCGGCGGCAATTGGCCGCGGGTGCCGCGGATCAGACGGGCGAAGCTCTGCTGGGCGGAGGTGAAGAGGCGGCGCGCCTCCGCGTCGGTCTCGGCGGCGACGACGTTCACCCCGACCATGGCGTGGGGCCGGTCGAGTTGCGCTGAGGGGGTGAAGTTCTCCCGGTAGACCCGCAACGCCCGCATCAGCGCGTCCGGCGCGAAGTGCGAGGCGAAGGCGTAGGGCAGGCCGAAGGCCGCCGCCAGCTGCGCGCCGAACAGGCTGGAGCCGAGAATCCACAGCGGCACGTTCGACCCGGCGCCGGGCACCGCCTGCACCCGCTGGCCCGGCTGGACGGGGCCGAGCAGGGCCTGAAGCTCCAGCACGTCCTGCGGGAACTGCTCCGCCACCGACGGGTCGCGGCGCAGGGCGCGCAGCGTCATCTGGTCGGTGCCGGGCGCCCGGCCCAGGCCGAGGTCGATGCGGCCGGGGAACAGCGCCTCCAGCGTGCCGAACTGCTCGGCGATGACCAGCGGCGAGTGGTTGGGCAGCATGATGCCGCCGGCGCCGACGCGGATGGTCGCGGTGCCCGCCGCCACATGGCCGATGACGACGGAGGTCGCGGCGCTGGCGATGCCGGTCATGTTGTGGTGCTCGGCCAGCCAGTAGCGGCGGTAGCCCAGCCGCTCGGCGTGGCGTGCGAGGTCCAGCGTGTTGCGCAGCGCGTCGCCCGGCGTGCTGCCTTCCGGCACCGGGGCGAGGTCGAGGACGGAGAGGGGCGAGCGGGAGGTGTCGTCGGTCGGCATGAGGGGGGTATCCAATGAAACGGGACGATCGGGGGAGGTGCAGGCTGTGTGAACCTTGGCCCCCTCCCCAACC
>NZ_WHOR01000466.1:0-1909 GCF_013340925.1 Azospirillum formosense | reverse complement strand
GGTCCTTGGACCCGCCTTGGGCGTACTCGGCGAAGCTCCAACGTGCTGCGCATCGAGAGCGAAATCCTGGATGTCCGCGTGTCGGCCAAACGACCCGACCGCGGCATCGCCCGCGTGCGCACCACCACCATCAACCAGGATGGCGAGATCGTGCAGCAGATGACCGCGAACCTGCTCGTCCCCCGCCGCCCCGGCACCGCACCGGAGTGACGGCGCAAGCGAATCCCCAAACGCACAAAAGGCCGCCCGGGGGCAGCCTTTTTGTATGCATCGTTGTCTTGCCATTTTGAGGGAATGGTGGGCGCACAAGGACTCGAACCTTGGACCCGCTGATTAAGAGTCAGCTGCTCTACCAACTGAGCTATGCGCCCATCCCCATCCGGGCATCGAAATGCTCGGCGGCATGAAAGGAAACCTGGGAACGATCCCTTTCGATCCGGAAAGTGATGGTGGGCGCACAAGGACTCGAACCTTGGACCCGCTGATTAAGAGTCAGCTGCTCTACCAACTGAGCTATGCGCCCATCACTTCTCGTTCACACCGGCACCGGAGCCTTCGTCTCTGCGACAGGGAGCGCCTGACCGTATCGACTAGGGTTCCTGTCCGGCCAAGCCGTCGTCCCGGCCGGTGTGGCGCGGTTTATAACGAAGGGTCCGGGGCTTGTCGATACCAAAATGGATAGGATCGCATTTTTTTGCGGGGCTCGTTCCGGCTCCGCATTCACCGTTCATAACCGCCTTCTTTGACAGCCGTCCAAGCCCGGCGCTATCACCCTTTCGCAGCGGATGGAAGGAGTGGAGACGATGCAGGGCTGGACCGAGGGTTATGTGGGAGGGATCGGCTACATCCACGCCTTCTATCGGGAACTGTCGCCGGCGCTGTTGTCCTTCGCCCTGACCCTGCGCGGCTGGCGGCCCCCGATGGACCTTGCCGGGTCCTTCGCCTGCGCGGAGATCGGCTGCGGCCACGGGGTGAGCAGCGCCGTCCTGGCCGGCTGCCATCCCGACGCCCGGTTCGAGGCGGTGGACTTCAACCCCGGCCACATCGCCGGCGCCCAGCGCCTCGCCGCCGAGGCCGGGCTGGACAACGCCGCCTTCCGGGAGGAGAGCTTCGCCGAGTACGCCCAAGGCGGGTCCAAGGACCTGGACATCGTGACCCTGCACGGCGTCTGGTCCTGGGTCAGCGCGGAGAACCGGGCGATCCTGGTCGACACGCTGAAACGGCGGCTGAAGCCCGGCGGGCTGGTCTTCGTGAGCTACAACGCCCTGCCCGGCACGCTCGCCTACACGCCGCTGCGCCGCGTCCTGGTCGAACATTGCGCCGACCGCACCGGCCCGCTGCCGGAGCGGATCGAGGAGGCCGTGGCCTTCGCCAGCCGCCTGACCGCCCTCAACGCCGGCTGGTTCGCCCAGGCCGACGCGCTGCCGGGGCGGCTGGACTCCCTGAAGCGCAAGTCGCCCAACTACATCGCCCACGAGTATCTGAACCGCGACTGGACGGCCTTCTACCACGCCGACGTGGCGCGGGAGTTGACCGCGGCCAAGCTGGACTTCGCCGGCCCCGCCGTCCCGATGGAGCAGATGGACGAGCTGTCCCTGCCACCGGACGCCCTGCCCCTGCTGGCCGAGGCGCGCGACCCGGCCTACCGCGAGACGTTGCGCGACCTGCTGACCAACCGCGCCTTCCGCCGCGACCTGTTCGTGAAGGGGGCGGAGCGGTTGACCGCGGCGGAGCGGCGGGACCGGCTGCGCGCCACCCCCCTCGCCCCTCCTGTGCCGCCCGGCGATCTTCCGGCGGGCTTTCCCTTTTACAACTCTCCAAGCCCCCACCAATCAGTGCGAACTTCGAGGACGTGTTCCTCCTTACAAAAAAAGAAAACAACAAGAGCACATGCTGTGGAGAGGTGACG
>NZ_WHOR01000465.1:0-1911 GCF_013340925.1 Azospirillum formosense | reverse complement strand
GGGCGGGCGCTCGGCGCTGCCAGCGTCCGGGGCCTCCGGCGCCACCCTCTCCCGGGGCGGGGGAGGGGCGAGCGGCCGCCACCGCGGCCGGCCGGGCGGCGGCCATGATGGCGGCGATGGCGCCGGCCTGCGGGCAGTCGGCCATGTCCTCCAGCGCAAGCCGCAGCTTGCGGCGCCAGTTGGGGTACTGGTCCACCGTGCCGGGCAGGTTCACCTGCTCCAGCTCGGCGGTCAGGTCGTCCATCTGGACCATGGCGATGGCCGAGCCGGTGCGGGCGAGGAAGGCGTGCACCGCGTGGCCGAGCGCCTCGCTGTAGGGGCTGTCGGGGCCGAAGCTGGCGGGCAGCGGCAGGAAGGCGTCGGCGAGCGCCTCCAGCAGGCGGGCGCGCTCGGCCATGCGGCGGTCGCGCTGGCGCTCCGCCTCGCCTTCGGCGGGGTAGAGTCCGCGCTCCTCCTTCAGGGTGATGTCGTGCCCCTCCCACCAGCCGCGCAGCGTGGCGAGGTCGTGGCTGCCCACCGTGGCGAGCGCCGCATAGGGGTAGTCGTCGGGGCCGCGGAAACCGCCGTCCTCGGTCCATTCGAAGAACATCACCCGGTAGCTCAGGACACCCGCCTCCGCCATGCGCTCGCGGAATCCCTCGGGCACGGTGCCCAGATCCTCGCCGACGACGAGGCAACGGTTGCGCTGGCTCTCCAGGGCCAGGATTCCGAGGAGGTCGTCCATCGGGTAGGCGACGTAGGCCCCTTCGGAGGGCGGGTGCCCCTCCGGTATCCAGTAGACGTGCTGGAGCGCCATGGCGTGGTCGATGCGCAGCGCCCCGGCGTGGCGCATGTTGGCGCGCAGAAGCTCGATGAAGCGGGCGTAGCCGCCCTCGCGCAGCGCGTGGGGGTGGAAGGGCGGCAGGCCCCAGTCCTGGCCGGCCGGGTTGAACAGGTCGGGCGGGGCGCCGACATGGGCCTGCGCCACCACCACATGCGGGTCGGCCCAGGTCTCCGCCCCGCCGCTGTCCGCCCCGACGGCAAGGTCGCGGAAGAAGCCGACGGCCATCCCGCGCTCCCGCGCCCGCTCCGCCGCCGCCTGCAACTGGCTGTCGGCCAGCCATTGCAGCCAGACGAAGAAGTCGATGCGCTCCCGCCGCTCCTCGGCGAAGCGGCGGACGGCGGGGGAGGCGGCGTCCCGATACTCCTCCGGCCAGCGGCGCCAGTCGGGCGTGCCGTCCTTGGCGAAACGCTCGCGCAGGGCCTGGAAGGTGCAGAAGCGCTCCAGCCCCTCACCCAGCTCGGCCCGGAAGGCGGCGAGCGCCCGACGCCGCTCCTCGCTGCCTTCTTTCTGGAAATGGGCGAACAGCCGTTCCAGGGCCGGCAGCTTCAGAGCCGCCACGGCGGCGTAATCGACCAGCGGGGTGGCCTCCGCCGCCTGCACCCTATTCAGAAACTCCTCTTTCGCAATGAGGTCGCGGGTCTCGGCGCAGCCCATCAGCTCCGGCACCGCCAGCACATCGATGTAGAGCGGGTTGAGGAACAGCCGGCTGGCCGGGGAATAGGGGCTGGCCTGATCGGGCTGATCGAGGAACAGGGCGTGCAGCGGGTTCAGCCCGACGATGCCCGCCCCGCGCGCCGCCGCCATCTCCGCGACGCTGACGAGGTCGCCGAAGTCGCCGATCCCCCAATCCCCGGCGCAGCGCAGGGCGTAGAGCTGGACCGACAGGCCCCAGATCCGCTCGCCCATCTGGAGCGGGGCGGGGCGATGGCCGGCGGCGGGGGCGGCGATCACCGGCGTCTCCAGGCCCGGGTGCTCCGCCCGCCGGCCCTCCACCTCCACCCGCCGCCGCTGGTACCCCGGCCCCGCCGCCGCCCCGGCCTCGGGCCGGGCGCCCTCAACGCGCTCGCCCCCCGGGCCCCCCCTCCCGG
>NZ_WHOR01000464.1:0-1914 GCF_013340925.1 Azospirillum formosense | reverse complement strand
GGGCGGAGGACGGCAGCGACCCGCGCCTGCAGATCAACGCGCAGAACTGCGTGCACTGCAAGACCTGCGACATCAAGGACCCCACCCAGAACATCAACTGGGTCGTCCCGGAGGGCGGCGGAGGCCCGAACTATCCGGGCGGGATGTAAGGTCCCGCTCCACCGCCGCTCTACCGCCGAGGCCCGAAGCGCTTGCGTGGGGCGCCGCGGAAACCGGCCTTGGGCGGCGGCTCGCGCCGCTGCCCGGCGGACCGCGCCCCGCGCGTGGCGAGCAGGTCGGCCAGGCGCCGGCTGATCTCGCCGCGGCGGCTGCGCACCGCCTCCCGTTCCGGGAACAGGGTGGGGAACTTGCGCGCCGCCCAGTAATAAAGGTCGCAGGCCCGCGACAGCCCCTCCAGAGCCGCCCCGTCCAACCCGTCGAGCCGCGCCGGGACGAAGCGCCCGAGCGGCGACGGCTCCCCGGCTTCCACCGCGCCGAGGATGGCGGCGAGGATGCGGGCCTCCGCCTCGTCCTCCAGGTCGGCGGGGATCAGCAGCAGGTCGAGCTTGGCCGGCAGGGTCAGCCGCCGTTCGTCCAGCATCACCGCCAGCCGCCGCATCCCGGACAGGTCGCCCACCCGGTAGGGCGACCCCGCCGTGCGGGCGTCGGCGACGCAGTCGAGCAGCAGGACCGTCTCCTCCGTCCCGATGTGATCGGCCAGACGGGCCAGCATGGCGCGGGTCGGCCGCACGGTCAGCGGCGCGTCGGCGCGCAGCCGGCCGTCCGCCTTCTCCAGAAGGGTGCGCAGGGCCTGCGGCGTGCCCCGCCCGACCACGCCGAACTCCCCCGACTCGAACTTGCCGAAGCGCCCGGCACGGCCGGCGATCTGCTTGACCTCCGTCGCGCTCAGCGGGCGGACGCTGGTCCCGTCGAACTTCTCCAGCGCGGTGAACAGCACGCGCCGGCAGGGCAGGTTCAGCCCCATGCCGATGGCGTCGGTCGCCACCACCACGTCGGCCTCGCCGGACAGGAATCGCGCCGCCTCCCGCCGCCGCACCTCCGGGGCCAGAGCGCCGTAGACCGCGGCGACCGACAGGCCCTTGGCGCGCAGCGTGTCGCGCACCGCGTGGATCTCCCGCCGGGAGAAGGCGATCAGCGCGTCGCCCGGCTCCACCTCCTCCCAGTTCAGGCGGCGGTCGATCAGGGTCAGCGGCACCTTGCGTTCCAGCTCGATCACCTCCAGCCGCTCGCCGAGATGGGCCGCCACCCGCTCGACCAGCGGGCGGGCCTCCGGGGCGCCCAGGATGTAGACGGTCTCCGCCGGTGCGCCCATCAGCGCCGCCGTCCAGGCCCATCCGCGGTCGGGATCGGCAAGCATCTGGATCTCGTCGATCACCGCCACCTCCACCGGGCGGTCGGGGTCCATCACCTCGATGGTCGAGGCGGTGTGGCGGGCGCCCGGCGTCGAAATCGCCTCCTCGCCGGTCAGCAGGGAGGCGGGCGTGCCCTCGGCGTTCAGCCGCTCCATCACCTCCAGCGCCAGCAGGCGAAGCGGCGCCAGATAGATGCCGTCATAGGCGCCCTTCAGCGCCTCGATGGCGTGGTGGGTCTTGCCGGAGTTGGTCGGGCCGATCACCAGGACCAGCCGCCGCCCCAGCCCGCGGGCCACCGGGAACAGCTTCTCGAAGCGGGCGAGGTCGAAATGCCGATCCACATAGGCGCGGCCGCGCGCCTCGGCCCGCTCGCGCCGCCAGACCGCGAACTCGCGGTCCCAGCGCTCCAGCAACTCGTCCACCCCATGGCGGTTGCGGGCGGCGCGGGACCCGGCTCTGGTACTCCTCCCCATGCCCACGACCCTGAAAACGAACTCAGATGCCGCCTCATGCTTTGAAAAAACAAAATCCACAAACTCACACAAACAGCATGACAGGTCGA
>NZ_WHOR01000463.1:0-1926 GCF_013340925.1 Azospirillum formosense | reverse complement strand
GGAGGGGACTGCCGCCGCTTCGCCAAAATCTCCCTCCCCTGCGCGAGCGGGGGAGGGCCGGGGTGGGGGCCCGACCCAACCACCCCTCAATTTAACTCCCGCAGCACCCTCACCCCATTGTTCAGGTACCGCACATCCGGATCGTAGAACAGCCGTGCCGTGTCGGTGATGTCGGCCAAGCCGCCCCGCCAGGACCCGCCGCGCAACACGCGCTCCCGGCAGTTGGTGGACGTCCAGGCGCTGCCGTCCGTCGGTGCGCCCGCATAGTCGGCGTGCCAGCAGTCGGCGACCCACTCCGCCACGCCGCCGTTCATATCGTGCAGGCCGAAGGGATTCGGCTTGTAGCTGCCGACCGAGGCCGGGGTCAGCCGTTCCTGCGCGCCGCCGCAGTCCTTGCAGTTGGCGAGCGTCCCCGTCTGGCCGTCCCACCAGTAGCGGCCCGTCGTGCCGCCGCGCGCCGCGTACTCCCATTCGGCTTCGGACGGCAGGCGGTAGCGCTGGCCGGTCTTCTGGCTCAGCCACTTCGCGTAGGCCTGGGCCTCCAGCCAGGAGATGTTGTGGATCGGGGTGCTGTCGGTGGGCTTGGTCATGCGCGGCATGCCGCCGGTGCAGCCGCCACCCTCCACGCAGGCGCGCCACTCGGCCACCGTCACCTCGTAGGCGCCGAGCGCGAAGGGCTTGGCGATGGTGACCTTGTGCACCGGACGTTCGGAGCGGTCACCCTGGTCGCTGCCCATGCTGAAGCTGCCGGGCGCGATCCGCACCATCACCGGACAGGCCGGGCAATCCTGGAAGCTGGCCGACCGGCTGTGGTTGCGCACCGCACTGTTGCCGTTGCCGGCCGGGGGGGCTGCGGCCGCCACCTGCTCCGGTGCGGGCGCGGGCTGCGGCGATGCCGGTAGGGGTGGTGCCGCCGCCTCGACCACTGGAGCCGGGGCCGGGGTTGAAACCGGTGGAGGAGCCGATTGGGCCGGTGGCGACGGCCGAGCCGACGCGACCTCAGGCGGCTTGGTGGCAGGGGTGAGCGCGCCCAACTTCTCGCGCGCCGGCTTGGCGTAGGTGCCGTTGCCGAACAGGCGCAGGAAGGCCTCGAAGTCGGCGGGCTCGCGGCTGCCCTTGACCATCTGCCACAGCGATTCCTCAAGCGCCGGCGCGGCCGGGGCGGCGCCCGGCGGGGCGATCTCCAGCGTCACCGTGCCGGTGGCCTTGCCGCCCTTGCCGTCCTCCACCTGATAGGTGAAGGCACCGGCGGCACCCGCCCGCTCCTGCTCCGGGTCGAAGGTCAGCCGGGTCAGCCCCTCGGCCGGCAGGCGGTCGCCGGGGCGGATCAGGGTGGCGCCGTCGCGCACCTTGCCGCGGTCGGGCACGGCGGTCACGGTGACGGTCAGCGGGTCGCCGTCGGGGTCCACCGGCGCCTCGATGGCCAGGGGATTTGGCAGGGCGCGGATGGTGCGCGCCCCGGCCACCACCGGTTCACGGTTGCTCGGCTTGATGGTGATCGCCACGCCGCCCCGCACCACGCCGCCCCGCCCGTCCATGATCGCGAAGTCGAAGCGCCCGGCGTCGCCCACCACCGTCGCGTCCGGCTTGAAGCTGGTGGCGGCGAGCTGCTCCACGGTCAGGTAGTCGCCGATCAGCACGATGCGGTCGCCGATGCGCACGCTGCCGCCGCGCGGCAGGCCGGAAATCTGCGCGAACAGCTGGTCGTCGTCGGGATCGGTCGGGCGCCCGATGCGCAGCGGCTCGGCGTCGCCGCGGTCGGACAGCTCCAGCGGGCGGATCTCGCCGAGCACCGGCGGGCGGTTGGGCGGGCGCGGGTTGAAGTAGAAGGGCGCCGCCCCCAGCGAACCGAAGATGTAGGGCTCCTGGCGCCCGTTGGTCGCCTGCCGCACGGTGTCGCGCACGTTGCGGAAGAACAGGCTCAGC
>NZ_WHOR01000462.1:0-1945 GCF_013340925.1 Azospirillum formosense | reverse complement strand
GTCCATGGGTCCGGCGGGGAGGCCATATCCGTCTCCCCACCCTCCGGGCGGCGCCGGTACTGCGGGCGGGTGGTGCCCAGCGCCGCCTGGATTTGTGGCAGGCTCGCCGCCGGACGCTCCACGAGAACCCGCAGGAGGTCCTCGAAGACGCGATCCCGGCGTCCGGCGCGGGTGCGTTCGCCATTCTCCAAAGCCTGTTCGATGGCGTGGGCGTCGCGCTCCAGAATGGCGCGTTCGGTGCGCTCCAGACTGTGCAGCAACGCCAGTCCGGCCTCGGCGGACCGCTGAACGGCGCCGAGGCCTGCGGTGGCCCAGGCTTCCGTGTGACGGGGGGCGTAGTCTTGCCGCGCCGCGCGTCCGAAGCCCACGGCGATGCCGCCGACGGCGGCGCGCGTCAGGCCGGCGTGGCGCAGCCAAGTGTCGGCAAGGATGCGGCCGGGGGCCGCCCCCAGGGACGGAGCCGCGACGGCGTGCCAACGGGCGAGAAACATCACGGCGCCGAGCACCGGCGGCATCGCCGCAAGGGTGCGCAGGGCGTCGGGGTCCAGCGCATCCTCCAGCCGTCGGCGGGCCGCGGCGCGGTCGACCGGCTGGCCGACGGCGTCCAGGAAGCGTTCGTCGGCGCCCGCCACGATGGCGGCCTCGATCTGGGCGCGGCGATTCCGCAGGCGGCGCTCGATCACCGTGGTCGGCGGGCGCAGCAGAGCCATCAGGCGCGGCGCCGCGTACAGGCTGTTCGTAGCGGCCCGGCGCGCCGCGCGCCGGCTGAGATCCAAGAGCTCCCGCGCCATCCGCAGGTCTCCGTCGGAACCGCGGGTCAACGCGTCGATGCCGTCGAGCCTCAGGTCGTCCTCATCGACACCACGCCCATCGAGCGCCATCGAGGCGATCGTGGTGCGCAGCAACCAGCGCTCGTTCCAGCCCCGGCGGCGGTGCGGCGGGGCCGTCGCCAGCCGCTCGTCGAGCCGGGTGACGGCGGCGGTGGCCGTGCAGGCGGCCATCAGGATGGCGCCGCTTGTGAGATCGGCGAGTCCGGCTTTTCCGGCGGCCTGCGGATGGCGGGCGGGATCGTCCTCACCGCCCGCGAGCAAGGCGTCGATGTCGTCGATCCAGCGGTGGCCGCTGCCGCCCGCCGCTGGGGTATCCGGGGGCAATCCCGCCATCCTCGTCTCTCCGCAGACCCAAGGCCCCCGATCATCCGCCGACACCGACACCGCTCCATGGTGTGCTGGCGGGCCAGAGGGTTGGGAGACATCATAGAACATTTAATCGGTTAAAATGGGATTGCCCGGACGGTAACTCCACGCATGCCATCCCGGTCGGACCGTCGGGCCTGTGCAACGGCTGCCGCACCGGCTTTCCGAGGGGGCTCGGCCCGCCCCGTGGACAGTCGCGGCGCCTATGCCCCCGGTCGGCCAGCAATGTCCGACAAGCGGCCTTTTCGGACATTGCAAACGAGTGAAATTTCCAATACAGCTACCTCAGCGAGAATCGTCGGCGAAACCACCGACCGCGCCGACGGACCGACAAGGCAGGGTGCCTCTTGGACAGCCTCACCCCACCCCTCCAGGACCCCGACGGCACCGCCGGCGGTCTGGTCATCGCCACCGGCCTCTTCGGCGAGCTGGTGCTTCCGGCCGGGGCTTTCGACCCGGCCCGCGCCGACGAGATCCGCGCCCTCGCGTCCCAGGCCGCCGCCTACGCCACCCAGGCCCGCGGCGTCGGCACGCTGCGCGCCTACCGCTCGGCCTGGCGCCAGTACGAGGCGTGGTGCGCCCGCCTCGGCGTCGCCGCGCTGTCCGGCGACCCGCGCCTCGTCGCCATGTACCTGACCGCCGCGGCCGAGCGCCTCGCCGTCGCCACGCTGCAGGTCCACCTCGCCGCCGTCGTCACCGCCCACCGCCTCGTCGGCCTCTCCCTCGACCCCGGCCACCCGAGCATCTGT
>NZ_WHOR01000461.1:0-2018 GCF_013340925.1 Azospirillum formosense | reverse complement strand
GTGTGGCTCCGATCCGTTGGCCCGGGTTCAGGCGGGCAGCAGGTTGGGGGCCGGAAGGGTCTGGGTGTCGAGCCGGCGGATGCCGCCCTGCTCCACCTGGATCTGCACGTCGGCGGCGTCGAAGTACGCGTCGTCGTGGGTCACGGCGATCACGGTGATGCCGCGCGCCTTCATCCAGGGGATGATCTCGCGGTAGAATTTCCGCCGGAAATAGGGGGACTGGTCGGCGGCCCATTCGTCGAGCACCAGCACGGGCTTGCGCTCCAGCAGGGCGGCGGCCAGCGCGAGGCGCTTCTTCTGCCCCTGCGACAGGTCCACCGTCGTGAAGGCGCGGTCCTCGACCGCCACCTTGTCGGACATCTCCAGCAGGTCGAGCAGCTCGTCGGCGAAGCCGTCCTCCGGCGACACCGCGCCGTAGAGCTGGCGGGTGACGTGGTTGTCGGAGAAGACGACGGAGAACAGGTCGCGGTAGGACCCCAGCGTGTCCGCCGTCACCACCGCGCCGTCCACCGTCAGACTGCCGCGCTGCGCCGGGTAGAGGCCGAGCAGCATGTGGACCATCGTGCTCTTGCCGGCGCCGTTGTGGCCGGTGACGAAGACGACGCTGCCGCGCTCCACCGTCAGATCGATGGGGCCGACGGTGAAGGAGCCGATGCCGTCGCGCCCGGCGTGGCGGTAGGCGGCGCCGTCCAGGGCGATGGTGGAGAAGCCGGTGAAGCCGGTTGCGGGCGCGTCCTTGGCGCGGCGCGGCATCGCGGCCTGCGGCGTCGCCTTCAGTTCGGCCTCCACCGCCAGATAGGAGCGGGCGGCGGTCTCGGCGCTGATGTAGGAGGGATAGGAGGCGACGATGGTGATGACCGGATAGGCGATGAAGGCGGCGGCGTGGCCGGCCAGGACGACGGTCGCGATGTCGGTGCTGCTCACCGCCGGCAGCAGGAAGACGATCCCGGCCAGCGCGGCGTAGTAGGTCAGCTCGCTCAGCGTGAAATAGTGGCTGTACTCGGCACCGAAGCGATGGCGTTCCTTGCGCAGCGCCTCGGCGCAGGCGGTGGCGTCGGACAGCGCGTTGGCGGCGCGGCGGCGGTTCAGCTTGCACTCGCGCAGCGTCTGCAGGATGTGGTCCGACCGTTCGGACAGCGCGCCCTCGGCCTCGTGGATCGTCTCCGACAGCCGTTCCAGCCGCAGCACGGAGCGCGCGATCAGGACGCCGCCGACCGTCAGGAAGCCCAGCACGATCAGCACCGCGGCGTTCGACAGGGTGGCGAGATAGATTAGGCACAGCACGATGGCCGCGACCGACTGGAAGCTGATGACCAGCGTCGGCACCGCCTGGGCGAGAAGCTGAAGCTCCGGCCCGGCGACATGGGCGAGGCGGGCGGAGCCGACCGCCATGGCGTCCGGCAGGTCGGCGGCCACCGCCCGGCGCAGCAGATCGACGCGCAGGATGGCCAGCGCCGCCTGCATGCGCTTGGACGCCGCGTTCATCATCCAGCCCTGCGAGATCCGCCACAGAAAGGCGGACACCAGGAAGATGAACAGCAGCCGCTGCAACCCCTCCGGATCGTCCATGATGACCAGCGCGCTGTTCAGCGAAGTCAGCAGGGCGAGGTTGAGGGCCGCCGCCAGCACCGCCAGCAGCACCAGCGGCTGCATGTTGCGCAGGGCGTCGCGTCTCAGGATGCGCCAGAGATCCATCGCCGGCTCACTTGGACTGGATGAGGTCGAGCAGGCGGGACGGCGACATGTTCGACAGGATGGGGGCCGAGGCGGCCTTGCCGTCCTTGGCCAGTCCGCCGGCGGTCCCCGGGGCGGCGCCGGCCGGCTGGGGCTTGACGCCGGGGACCGGCGCCGCCGGCGCGTGGCCCGCCGCGGCCGGCGCGGCTTCGGCGCCCGCGTGGGTCAGGCTGGGCATCTGGGCCACCGGCACCTGTCCGGGGGGGCCCTCGCCGCTCAGCGAGGGGAGCTGCGCGGCGGGCGGCACCGGCAGGCCCCTCGGCCTGGTGACCGTCGCCGCCCCC
>NZ_WHOR01000460.1:0-2069 GCF_013340925.1 Azospirillum formosense | reverse complement strand
GTTGATCCTCTTCGCGGCGGGGACGGCGGCGTTGCTGCCGACACGCCGGGTCCTGGCGGGGGGCGCCCGCCCGCTGGGAATTTGCGGTGGGGGGCCCCCTGTGGAGGTGCCGCCTCGCCTCGTGCTCGGGGTGGGGGCGGCGGGGGGCTTTTCCGGTGGGCCGGCACCGCTCCCGGTTCGCGCGGCCGTTGGCCGTTGCTTCGGTTGAGAAGGAGGACGCCATGCCGGACACGATTTTGCGGCCCGCGGTGGACCGCCTGGACCCGCAGGTGATCGCGACGAACGAGGCGGCGGCCCGTCTCGGCGCCGCTCCCGCCGATCCCTTGAGTCTCCCGCTCGCCGAAGCCCGCGCGGCGGCGGAACGTTACCACGCCTTTCTGAACGGCCCCACGCCGCTTCCCACGGACGTGACGGAGGTGACCGTGGCCGGCCCCGCCGGCCCTCTGCCGTTGCGGCTCCACCGCCCGGCGGGCCGCGGGATGGAACGCCTGCCCGTCCTGGTCTATTTCCATGGTGGCGGCTTCGTCGTGAACAGCGTGGACACCCATGACCGGTTGCTGAGGCTGCTCGCCCGGCACAGCGGCGCGGTGGTCTGCGCCGTGCGCTACAGCCTGGCGCCGGAGCGCCGCTTCCCGCATCAGCATGAGGAGGCGCTGGCGGCCCTGCGCTGGGTTGCCGCCGCGGGGGCGGCGCATGGGATCGACGCGGGCCGGATCGCCGTCGGCGGCGATTCCGCCGGGGCCAACCTCGCGCTCGGCCTCGCCCTCGCCGCCCGCGCGCCGGGGGAGCCGCGGGTGTCCTTCGGGCTGCTGTTCTACGGCATGTTCGCCCACGACTTCGACACCGTATCGCACCGCCGCTTCGGCGACGGGCGGTACGGGCTGACGACGGCGCGGATGCGCTGGTACTGGCAACAGTATCTCGGCAGCGCCGCCATCCCCGACGATCCCCGCGCCGCTCCGTTGCTGGCGGACCTCCACGGGTTGCCGCCCTTGCTGCTGCTGGCTGCGGAACTCGACTGCCTGCGCGACGACTCCCTCCGTCTGGCGGAGCGGTTGGCCGAGGCGGGCGTTCCCCATCGCCTCGCCGTCCATGACGGGCTTCCCCACTCCTTCGCCACCATGACCCGTCTGGTCGATCAGGCCCACCGCGCCGTTTTGCAGGCCGCCGACGCGGTGCGCCGACATCTGGTGGATGCCTGACCCCGTTGCGCGTCTCCCGGCGGCACCGTGAGCGGGCTGTGAACGCAAGCCGCTTGCTTATCCCCCGGGAATGCGATAACAGGGCGCGGCGCGCACGGAAGGGTGTGCGTGCGGGCCGATGCGGCCTGTCGTCGGGTTGCTCTCAACATGAGAAAGTTGTTGCATTCCGACGCGGCGCCGCGTAACGTCCGGCTTAGGAAAGCAAAGGAATTCAATGGGTTGGGCCTTTGTGCGCAGTCCATTCGAATGATGAAGTCGCGGTCGTGGCGGAATTGGTAGACGCGCAGCGTTGAGGTCGCTGTGGCAGAAATGCTGTGGAAGTTCGAGTCTTCTCGACCGCACCATCTTTCCTTCGGCGGATCGCCGGTTGGGTACGAAAATCGGGGCCTTTTCAGGCCCCTTTTTCATGCCCGCGTGGATCGGGTCCACTCCATCCTTTCCTCCCCTTATTCCTCCAGGGTCCAGTTTCCGGCGGTCCGGCAGGTGCGCAGCGGCGCACCGGCGTCCCGGCCGGCCGGCGTGGTCACGACGTGGGTCAGCGCGAAGCACAGGCGCCCACGATCCTTCGGGTCGGCGATGCGGCCCGTCACGGTGATCAACCCGGATCGCAAGCCGTCTCCCGAAACCCACTCCTGGCCCGCAGCCGCCCGCTCCGTGCCCGATGCGGCCAGCGCCCCAAGGAAGGCCCCGGCGACCATCGGCTGGTCGTCGTGCTTCATGCGCAGGCGGGGGGCGTTGCTCCAGCCCGGCCCGACCAGAAGCTCTGGAGGCCGGACGTTGGCCGGCACCCGGTCCGCGGCGATGGCCACCGCCAATTCCAACGGGTCTTCGGGTGCCACGCCCGGCGGCGTGTCGACCAGTCCGGGC
>NZ_WHOR01000045.1:0-28225 GCF_013340925.1 Azospirillum formosense | reverse complement strand
GCCATGCCCCGCGCCACCCGCTACATTCCCTTCATCATCGCCTGCGCCCTGTTCATGGAGAATCTGGACGCGACGGTGATCGCCACCGCATTGCCGGAGATCGCGCGGTCGATGGGCGAGGATCCGCTGCGCCTCAGCCTCGCCATGACCTCCTACATGCTGGCGCTGGCGGTGTTTTTGCCGGTCAGCGGCTGGATGGCCGACCGCTACGGCACGCGGACGGTCTTCGCGGCGGCCATCGGGGTGTTCACCGTCGGCTCGATCCTCTGCGGCCAGGCGGACGGGCTGTACGAGCTGGTGGGCGCGCGCATCGTCCAGGGGCTGGGCGGGGCGATGATGGTGCCGGTCGGGCGGCTGATCCTGCTGAAGACGGTGCCCAAGGAGAAGCTGGTCGCCGCCATGGCCCAGATGACCCTGCCGGCGCTGATCGGCCCGGCGCTGGGGCCGCTGGTCGGCGGCTTCATCGCCACCTACGCCTCCTGGCGCTGGATCTTCTACATCAACGTGCCGATCGGGCTGATCGGGATGGCGCTGGTGCTGGCCCTGATCCCCAACGTGCGCGAGACCGAGCGCGACCCCTTCGACGGCCGCGGCTTCATGCTGAGCGCGCTGGCCCTGGCCGCGCTGATGTTCGGGCTGGAGAATGTCGGCCGCGGGGTGCTGCCGCCCGCCGCGGTCGCCGGGGTGCTGGGGCTGGGCTTCGCCGCCGCGTGGCTCTACCTGCGCCACGCCCGCGGGGTGGAGCGGCCGGTGCTCGACCCCTCGCTGCTGCGGCTGCCGACCTACTTCGCCTCGGTCATGGGCGGCACGCTGTTCCGCATCGGCATCGGCGCCGTGCCCTTCCTGATGCCGCTGATGCTCCAGGTCGGCTTCGGGCGCACGCCCTTCGAGTCCGGGGCGCTGACCTTCGCCGGGGCCGCCGGGGCGCTGACCATGAAGGCGCTGGCTGGGCCGATCCTGCGCCGGTTGGGCTTCCGCCGGGTGCTGACCGCCAACGCGCTGCTCAGCGGCCTGATCCTGGCGGGCTACGCCGCCTTCCGGCCCGAGACGGCGCACTGGGTCATCCTGGGCGCGCTGCTGCTGGGCGGGTTCTTCCGCTCGCTGCAGTTCACCGGCCTGAACAGCCTGGCCTACGCCGAGGTGCCCAAGGCGTGCCTGAGCCGCGCCAACACGCTCGCCAGCGTGATGCAGCAGGTTTCGCTCAGCCTGGGTGTGGCGGTCGGGGCGACGGTGCTGCACCTGACGCAGAGCGTCGCAGGCGGACCTGGCGGCCCCGGCGCGGCGCTGACGCCCACCGACTTCGTGCCGGCCTTCCTGACGGTCGGCGGGATGGCCTGCGTGTCGGCCCTGTTCTTCCTGCGGCTGCCGCCCGATGCCGGCGCCGAGATCAGCGGCCACCGCGCCCGCGCGCGCGCCAAGGAACCGCCGCGCGCGCTCGAAGCGGCCGACTGAACCCCTATCGGATCGGCCGCAGCCGGATCAGCGGTCTTCCCAGTCCGGCTCGTCGGCCTTGAGAAGCTCCACGAGCCGGGCAACCCGGCCCGAGGGAGGGTGCTGCGTCGCCTCGCCCATGTAATCGTCGGCGCCGGTCCAGCTGGTGGCCTCCATCAATTCGGCGGGTGTTGCGCCCGTGCCGATGATGCTGGCGATGCGCATGTCGTCCAGGCGCCCGCAGATGTCGACCACCTGATCGCGGGTGAGCGCCGGCTGATGCTGATCGGGCATTCGGAACCCCTCCTTCCCAAATCCGCGTCACCTCCGATTAGCGGCCGATCTCCCACCCGGCGCAACGGCGCAAGGGGGGAAGCCTCGCCGCAACAAGGGGGAGGCGCTTGCCCCGAGTCCCCTCCTCCCGCACCGGCCCTCGATTATCGTCCGAGCAAATCCGGCGCAGCGATGTCGTCCTTCGGTTGCGGGAACGGCAAAAATCCCACAATGCGGGATAAACACATGTGCGCTCTTCGCAGCACAACGGAAAATTCTTACCAAGCTTGGCTCTTTTTCGTGCGGTGCGCCTTTGGTTGGGGGTGCGTTCGCCGCGCGTTCCCGGTATAAATGAGCATGGCGGCTATGCGCCGTCTTCAGAATAAACGGGAGGCTCCCCGCCAGGGCGCGGGCAGCAAGACAGGCATGATGGACTGGGACAAGCTTCGGGTCTTCCACGCCGTGGCCGAGGCTGGAAGTTTCACGCACGCCGGCGAGACGCTGAACCTCAGCCAGTCGGCGGTCAGCCGCCAGATCAGCGCGCTGGAGGAGAGCCTCGGCGTGCCGCTGTTTCACCGGCACGCGCGCGGCCTGATCCTGACCGAGCAGGGCGAGCTTCTGCACCGCACCGCCCGTGACGTCTTCGCCAAGCTGTCGATGACCGAGGCGATGCTGACCGAAAGCCGGGAGCATCCGAAGGGACCGCTGCGCGTGACCACCACGGTGGCCTTCGGCTCGACCTGGCTGACCCCGCGCGTCAACGAGTTCCTGTCGATCTACCCGGACATCCAGCTCACCCTGCTGATCGACGACAACGAGCTGGATCTGGCGATGCGCGAGGCGGACATCGCCATCCGCATGAACACGCCGCGCCAGCCCGACCTGATCCAGCGCCACCTGATGTCGGTGCATTTCCATCTCTACGCCCATCAGGAGTATCTGAAGAAGCGCGGCGCCCCGAAGATCCCCGCCGACCTGGACGGGCACGACATCGTCGCCTACCCGCCCGACGTCCGCGCACCGATCGCAAACGTCAACTGGATCAACGAGGTGGGCGATCCGGCGCCGGGCGTGCGCAAGCCGATCCTGCAGGTCAACAGCATCTACGCCATGTACCGCGCCGTGGAGAGCGGACTGGGCATCGCCGCCCTGCCCGATTTCCTGGTCGACGGCAGCAAGGAACTGACGCGCGTCCTGCCCGACGTGGACGGCCCGAAGGTTGACGCTTACTTCGTCTATGCCGAGGAACTGCGCCATTCCAAGCGCATCGCGGTGTTCCGCGATTTCCTGGTGAAGAAGGTGGCGGAGTCGGCCTTTTGACCCAGCCCAGCCTTTGGGCACACAAGGCTTTTGCCCGTTTTTAATGCACAGGCGCCCCGCAGTTCATGCCGGGCGCCTTTCTTTTTGTACGGATTGTACCGAAACCCGCCCCGCATCTTTGCAATCCGGTTGCCGTTTTCCGTCCCGAACCATACACCCTTCAGCACCATACGCACCCGCACGCCAATTTCTTGTTCTCCTTCAATCCCTTACAAGCTATGCGGTTCTCGCATGGCCGAATCGGATATTTGGGGATGGAATCCTTTGGGCAGAATGGTCAAATCTTGGGCGTTGGATGTTGCGCCGCAGCATCCGGCGTTTCGTCCCGGAAGCCCGCTTCCGGGGTTGGGTCCTCGGACCCAGCGTCTCCCAGACGTGAAGCCTCCCTGTTCAACTCGCCGCTAGCCCAATGGGTTAGCGGCGGTTTTTTTGCCGGGATGGTCCGAATGGGAGCGGCCGACGCGTCATCGGGCGTCGGGAAGTCGGGCGCCCTCGCGCGCATAGATCTGGCGCGGCGTGCAAAATTCGTCGAGTTGCACCACGACCGCTCCAGGCTGGCTGTTCAAGCCCACCCACGCATCATAGCCGACGATGTCCCCCGGTATGTTGCGATACAGGCCATAGGCGAGATAGCGGACGTCGGACACCGGTATCCGCACCCCGGCGAGGGACGAGGCGACGGCCACGTTGCAGCGGTTCGGGCTCAGCCGGTCCAGGGCGCTCACCGCGCCGGCTTCGGGAGCAGCCTGCGGCGGCGGGCTCAACCCGGCACAGGCTGCGACAAGGACAGCCGACGCCATGGCCGCAGCCCGCAGGACCGTTCGGAGACCTGCCGCCTTTTTGACCGCTCCACCCGTCATCGGATTGTCCTCCCGCACCCCATTCCCTCGTTCCCTCGGGTCAACAGGCAGGAGGATGCCCTGTGCCGAGGGCGGCGGCCGGCCCGCCTCAATCCACCACTTTGATGCCCTTGGGGCGGCTCGTTTCGGTCGGCAGATGGTCGGCGGACAGGACGCGCTGGTAGGCGCCATTCGTCTGCACCATCACGCGCTGGCCCGGACCGAAGACCGGTTCGTTGGCCGCCTGTTCCTGCACGATGGTGATGGTACGGCCTGTGGCCAGCGTCACCACATATTCGATCCCCGTACGGTCCGAAATCGCCTGTTCGGCCACGGCGCCGGCCACGGCGCCCACCAGCGCGCCGCCCAGGATCGCCGCCACGTTGCCGGATCCCTTGCCGACGTTGGACATGGCCAGACCGCCGGCGGCGCCGCCGACCAGCCCGCCGGCTCCCGTGTTCTGACCCTGGATGTCCACCGGACGGGTCGCCATCACGGTGCCGAACTCGACCGAGGTCGCGTGGCCGACATCCCGATAGCTGTAGCGGTTCTGGCTTTGGTTTGCGCAAGCGCCAAGCGACAGGGCCGCCACGCCCAGCATCACCGCGGCCAAGCCCCGATTCATCGACCGCCGGAAATCCGCTTCCTGTTTGAAGAACATCGCACCCTCATGCACGCACGGCGCGGCACCTCGAACCAGGCGCCACCGCAACGAGCATGGCTGGGCAACGAGTCGATGTCCATGCGAGATTACACCATCGCAGCGTCGTTCCCGCGACACCCAGTCCCTTCAAACGGTCCGGGCCGTCACCAGCCCCGGCCCGACGACCAACCGCCGTAGAATTGCACGCTCGGCCCCGGATAGGGACGCGGCCCCCAGTCGTTGCGCCAGGCGCGGTGGTGATGATGGCGGGGCGGCGGCCCCCAGAAGGGGGGCGGCGCGACCACGATGGGCGGCGGCGGGCGGTAGCCGGGCACGACGATCACCCGGCTTCCCGGCGGCGGCACGATCACCGAAGGCCCGCCATAGGGAGGACCGCCGTACCAGGAGCCGCGGTCACGCGGGCCATGCGCGTCCGCCGCCGTGGAAAGAGCGGACAGAGCCAGAGCCCCGGCGATGCCCAGCACCACCAAGCGGACCGCCGGACGAAAGACCGCGGCCACGCCCGAGGGACGAATGCGGTAAAGGAACGTGGGGTTCAGCGCGCTCATGCCGGCCTTCCTTCGCAGGTCCGGCGGTGCCATCGACCAAAGTCCGGCACCGCCACACTGGGATGAACAGGCGACCCCACCGGACTATTCCCGCCCAGACTGCTTCCGCCCAGGCTGCTTCCGCCCAGACTGCTTCCGCCCAGACTGCTTCCGAATGAGCCGGCGACCGGGTGGTCGCATCGGCCTCAATGGCTCATCAGCACCGGAACCGTCATGTGCTCCAGCATGTAGCGGGTCATGCCGCCCAGAACCTGTTCGCGCAGCCGCGAACGGCCATAGGCGCCCATGACCAGAAGATCGCAGGATTCGTCGGCGACCGTGTTCAGCAGCGTGTCGCCCGGGTCGATCTGGTCGGTCACGATGTGGGTGGCCTCCACCCGGCAGCCATGGCGCGACAGGTGCTTGGCGATGTCGGCACCCGGCTCGTCGCCGATGCCGGCGGGACCGGCCTTGGGATTCACGGCCATCACCACGACGCGCTTGGCGGCGGCCAGGATCGGCATCGCATCGGCCACCGCGCGGGCCGCCTCGCGGCTGCCGTTCCAGGCGACCAGCACGCGCTCCCCGATGTGCGGGAAGTTGCCGGCGTAGGGCACGACCAGCAGCGGACGCCCGCATTCGAACACCAGATCCTGCGGCAGCGCCACCGGGCGGTCACGGTCGCGGTGCGGATCGGCCTGCCCGACCACCACCACGTCGGCGTAGCGCCCATGCAGCGCCGCGCTGTCCGTCGGGTGTCCGTAGAGGACCCGCCATTCCGAGCGGTCGGTCAGGCCGTTGCGGCGCACCGCGTCAGTGAAGAGAGCCTCCGCCTTGGCGGTCTGGTTTTCGATGAAGCCGCGCTGCATGGCGCGCACCTCGTCCGGCAGCTCGGCCTCGACATAGCCCGGCAGGGTCAGCGGAACGACGGGGTAGAGGCCGGTGATGTGGCCGTCGGTGCGCGCGGCCAGTTGGGCGGCGGCATCGATTCGCGCCGCAGCGGCGGCGGTGTCGTCGACGACCACCAGCAGATCCTTGAGTGCCATGGCGATTCTCCCTCGCTCGCGCGGGTGGGCGATCGTTGTGCACCACCTCTTCTCGCGCATTGGTCGAAATTATAGCCCGGCATGGCCGTGTCTGACGATGGTCAGAATGGGGAACGCTGGCATGCCGCATCTGCGCGCGCCGCCGGCCCGGTCAGCGGCCTAGGATTCGACCAGTCGTGGCCTTTCACCGCCGCGGCAACCTGCCGTGGTCCGGCGCGGAACGCCACGCCGCCCCCGGCCCCGGGCACCGCCGATACCACAAAATCAATCGCCGCCAATCAAAACATCAACCGTGATTTGCATGAATACCCGAGTATGAAGGTCGGTTCTGTCGTCGGCCAACTATAGTGGAGCGATGCTTTCCACCGTCTTCGGCGGCTTTGGTTTTGACGGGCGGGCATTCTTTCGCGTAAGTGTTGATCGTCGTTTTCCCAACGGTGTCTCGACCATTCCCGCCCATGAAGCCGGACCCTCACCTCGCCTCCCTTGCCGCAGCCCTGTCCGGCACCGCTTCCGGGGCTCCGGCGCTCGACACCCTGCGGCAGCTTCTCGACGTCATGCCGGCGATGGTCGGGCTGCTCGACACGCAGCGGCGGCACCTCTACGCCAACCAGGCGTATCTGGACTATATGGGCCGCAAGCTGGACTCCCTCATCGGGACCACGGTGGGCGACATCCTCGGGCCGGAAACCCAGCGCAACAACAGCGCCGCGGTTGAACGCGCGCTGGACGGCGAGACGGTGCAGGTGGAGGGCTGGCTTCCCCGGTCCGGCGGCGGCAACGACTACGTGACGCGGGTGCACGCGCCCTACCGCGGCGCGGACGGCTCCATCGCCGGGTACTTCGTCATCATGCAGAACATGACGGAGCGGCGGCGCACCCAGGACGACCTCTTCCGGCTGGCCTATTACGACCCGGTGACCGGGCTGGCGAACCGGCTCCTGCTGGTCAAGCACATGGCCGATTTCCACGGCATGGGGGAACCCTTCACGCTGGTCATCGTGGATTTCGACCGCTTCGTCGACGTGCGCACCAGCCTGGGCCAGAGCTTCGCCAACGAGATCCTGACCGACGTCGCCACGCGGCTGAGCGTGCGGGCCGGGTCGGTCGACCTGATCGCCCGCATCAGCGACCACGCCTTCGCGCTGCTGATCGGCGGAACGCAGGACCCGCTGGCGGTGGAGGACCGGCTGACCACCATCGCGTCGCTGGTCCGCTCCGCCAAGACGGCGTCGGGCGCCTCGGTCTTCCTGTCGGCCAGCATCGGCGTCGCCGCCTCCTGCGACACCCACACCCGGCCCGAGGACGTGCTGCGCGACGCGGAGATCGCCACCGGCCGCGCCCGCGAGCAGGGCGGCGGGCGCCACGCCTGGTTCGACCCGGCCATGCACGCCCGCGTCGTCGAGCAGGTGCGGCTGGAGCATGACCTGCGCCGCGCGCTGGAGCGCGGCGAGGAACTGTGGGTCGCCTACCAGCCGATCGTCGAGATGGTCACCGGCGGCCTGGCCGGGTTCGAGGCGCTGGTGCGCTGGAACCATCCGGAACGCGGCAACATCCCGCCCGGCATCTTCATCCCCATCGCCGAGAGCACCGGCCTGATCGTCACGCTGGGCGCCTGGGTGCTGCGCGAGGCGTGCCGGCAGATCGCCGAATGGCAGGACAAGCGCCTGCCCGGCTCCGCCAACCTGTTCATGAGCATCAACCTGTCCACCCGCCAGCTGAACGATCCCGACATGGTTGCGCTGGTGCGCGAGGTGCTGCGCGAGACCGGGGCCGAGCCGTCCTGGATCAAGCTGGAGATCACCGAAAGCGCGGTCATGGAAAAGGCCGAGCAGTCGATCCGCCTGCTGCAAACCTTGCGCGGGCTGGGCATCAAGATGTCCATCGACGATTTCGGCACCGGCTATTCGTCGCTGTCCTACCTGCACAAGCTGCCCATCGACAGCCTGAAGGTGGACCGGTCCTTCGTCATGGCCATGCACCAGTCGGAGGAGAACCGCGCCATTGTCCGCATCATCATGGATCTGGCGCGGCTTCTCGGCTTCGACGTCATCGCCGAGGGCATCGAGACGAGCGCCGACGCCAACCTGCTGCGCGCGCTCGCCTGCGACTATGGGCAAGGCTACCATTTCGCCCGCCCGATGCCCGCCGCCGACGCCGACCGGCTGGTCGGTGCGGAGCATCTTCCCTGGCAGGTGCCGCGCTGAGCGGCGAACGCCGCTCAATCATGAAAAACCAAGCGGCACCCCCCTGCCCCCTCAGTAGTAGGGGGCGCCGAGCCCTTCCGCCTCGAACGCCGCCTTGACCGCGGGGCGCTCCAGCACGCGGGCGAGGTAAGGGCCGAGGTTGGGCAGGCTGCGCGCCGGCGTGCCCATGAAGCGGGTCCAGCGGGCCAGCATGAACAGGTAGGGATCGACGGCGCTGTAGCGGTCGCCGAGGAACCACGCCTTGTCCGCCAACACGCGGTCCAGGAGTGTGAAGCGCTCCAGCAGCCGCGCCTCGGCCATCGCCTTGACCGAGGCCTGCGCTTCCGCCCCCTCGGCGTGACGCTCCGGGTAGAAATAGACCAGCATGTCGGCCTGGACGGTGTTGGTCAGGAAGACCAGCCACTGGTAGAAATGCGCCCGCTCCACCGTGCCGGGCGCGGGGGCCAAGTCGGCGGCCGGATGCGAGTCGGCGAGGTGCAGGCAGATCGCCGCCGCCTCGAACAGCACCAGATCGCCGTCCACCAGAGTCGGCACCCGCCCGTTGGGGTTCAGGCGCAGATAGTCGGGCGCCTTGTGCGCGGCGGTGGCGCGGTCCAGCTGGACCAGGTCGAAGGGCAGCCCGATCTCGCGCAGCAGGATGTGCGGCGCCATCGACGCGCTGCTCGGCATTCCATACAAGGTGATCATGTTTTCCCTTTCCCGCCGCCCTGCCGGAGCTTGTGCAACGAACCCGGGCGCCATGCAAGGCGGGAATGCCCGCTCCACCTCCTGATTCTCCGGCTTTGTCGGGAGGGCCAACCATGCCTATGATCGAAGACGCCGTTTAACATTTTCAACAACGGCGGACGGGCACCGGCAACGACCGACTCCGGCAGCGAATACAGGGATAGCGAACATGACCGAACAAGGCACCGCGGCGATCGGAAATTCCGGGTCTGGAAATTCCGCCGCCAGCCGCGACAAGGCGTATTTCCTTCACCCCTACACCAACCTGCACGCGCACGAAACCCAGGGCCCGCTGATCATCGAGCGCGGCGAGGGCGTGCGCGTCTTCGACGACAGCGGCAAGGAATACATCGAGGGTCTGGCCAGCCTGTGGTGCGTGTCGCTGGGCTGGGGCGAGGAGCGCCTTGTCGAGGCCGCCACCCGGCAGATGCGCAAGCTGCCGACCTACCACGTCTTCGGCCACAAGAGCCACGAGCCGGGCATCGATCTGGCCGAGCGGCTGATCAAGCTGGCCCCGGTGCCGATGTCCAAGGTGTTCTTCGCCAACTCCGGGTCGGAGGCGAACGACACCGCCGTCAAGCTGGTCTGGTACTACAACAACGCGCTGGGCCGTCCGGAGAAGAAGAAGATCCTGTCGCGCGTGAAGGCCTATCACGGCGTCACCGTGGCGACGGCCAGCCTGACCGGCCTGGTGAACAACCACCGCGATTTCGACCTGCCGATCGCGCGCATCCATCACACCGACTGCCCGCACCACTACCGCTTCGCCGAGCCGGGCGAGAGCGAGGAGGCGTTCGCGACCCGTCTGGCGGAAAGCCTGGAGGCGCTGATCCTGGCCGAGGGGCCGGACACCATCGCCGCCATGTTCGCCGAGCCGGTGATGGGCGCCGGCGGCGTCATCGTTCCGCCCGCGACCTATTTCGCGAAGATCCAGCCGATCCTGAAGAAGTACGACATCCTGCTGGTCGCCGACGAGGTGATCTGCGGCTTCGGGCGCACCGGCAATTTCTGGGGCAGCCAGACCATGGGCATGCAGCCGGACATCATAACCTGCGCCAAGCAGCTGTCCTCCGGCTATCTGCCGATCTCCGCCGTGATGGTGTCGGACGCGGTCTACCGGGCCTGCGTCGAGGAGAGCAAGACGATCGGCACCTTCGGCCACGGCTACACCTACTCCGCCCATCCGGTGGCGGCGGCGGTCGCCGTGGAGACGCTGAAGATCTACGAGGAGCGGGACATGGTCGGCCATGTCCGCGCCGTGGCCCCGCTGTTCCAGCGCCGGCTGAAGGCCCTGGCCGACCATCCGCTGGTCGGCGAGGCGCGCGGCATCGGGCTGATCGGCGCCCTCGAACTGGTCGCCGACAAGGAGACCAAGGCCCCGTTCGATCCGGTGGGCCGGGCCGGCGCCGTCGTGAACGGGCTGAGCCAGGAGAACGGCCTGATCATCCGCGCCATGGGCGACAGCGTGGCGGTCTGCCCGCCGCTGGTCATCGGTGAGGAGGACATCAACCTGATGTTCGACCGCCTGACCACGGCGCTGGACGCCGCGATCCCCGTCCTGCGGGGGTAACGGCCGGTTCCGCAATGATCAAAGCGGATTGCAATCCGCTTTGGACCGCGACGGCGGTTCCGGCCGCACATGCGGCCGAAGCCCGGTCTCTCGCGGGAACGGAGTTCCCGCTGGCGGCAGGCGGATGCCACAGGCATCCGCTGAGAGCCGGCGAATGAGGCGATGTGAATCGAAAGCGAACGGACGTTCGCTTTAAGGGCCGTCCCGCCATCCGGCGCGGGCGGCCCTTTCCATTCGATGAGAGGCGTTCAGGAACGGGCGGTGTTGATGACGTGCGACGAGACCGGGACGCCCGCCGCCGCCGCGTCGCGGATCAGCGCGTCGGCGGTCGGCCAGACCATGCGTCCGTTCAACTGCACCAGCGTGCCCTCGCGCACAGCCATATAACCGCCCACACTCGCCATGTAGATCAGCCGCGCCAGACGCTCGGGACCCGGCGCGGGCTCCGCCGGCTGGGCCACACCATCGGCGCGGGCCGAAGACGGCATGGCGGGGCGCCGCGGCAGGGACGGCGCCGGGGAAACCGCCGCGTCGGGGGCCGGACGGAAGGGGATGACTCGGCTGCCGCCGGAACCGATGCCACCATGGCTCAATTCCGGACCGGACATTCGCCGGCCACGCGCGCTGTCGAACGTCAGAACGGCACTCATCGCACGACACTCCCCACTCAACGGCATGACTGAACCCTCTCACCACCCCCTGTTTTCGTCCATACGACCTTGTTCGTAAAAGAACACGACAATGGTATTCGGCACAATCGGACAGGAGACACCTCGATATTTGCTGTCCGTTATATGTTGTAAATATTCATGATCACTTGCGATCACCAACGAAATGCAGGGGCGAAAGGGTGTTTCACAGCTTCGGCAATGGCGCGACTGGTGACGAACATGAATCGCCCCCCTGCGAACGATCACCCATAGGTCGAATGGCACCGCGGCGGCGGATCGGCGAGAATTGCCTCCTTACCGGGCGGACCTATTGACATCGGTCAATGCCGGGTGGCAACGCGGCGACGATCATGCCATCTTCCTAACGTGCTAGTCCCGGCGGCCGAACCGCCCGGACGGCACCCGCCCCTTCGGATGAACGCGAACGGAACGCGCGATGGATTACGAGAGCTTTTTCCGCACCCAGATCGCCAGCTTGAAGCAGGATGGCCGCTACCGGGTGTTCGCCAACCTCGAACGGCAAGCGGGGAACTTTCCGAAAGCCACCTTCCGCGACGCCGCCGGGAAGGAGCGGGAGGTCACCGTCTGGTGCTCCAACGACTATCTGGGCATGGGCCAGAACCCGGTCGTCCTGAAGGCGATGCACGACGCCATCGACGGCGTGGGTGCGGGCGCCGGCGGCACGCGCAACATCTCCGGCACCAACATCTACCACGTGCTGCTGGAGCGCGAGCTGGCCGACCTCCACCGGAAGGAGGCGGCTCTGCTGTTCACCTCCGGCTACGTGTCCAACGACGCGACGCTGGGGACGCTGGGCAAGCTGCTGCCGAACTGCGTGATCCTGTCCGACGCGCTGAACCACAATTCGATGATCACCGGCATCCGCAACAGCGGCGCCGAGAAGCACATCTTCCGCCACAACGACCCCAAGCATCTGGACGAGCTGCTGTCGCAGATCGCCCCGGACCGCCCGAAGGTCGTGGCTTTCGAGAGCGTCTATTCCATGGATGGCGACGTCGCCCCGATCCATGACCTGTGCGACGTCGCCGGCAAGCACGGCGCCATGACCTATCTGGACGAGGTGCACGCGGTCGGCATGTACGGCCCGCGCGGCGGCGGCGTGGCGGAGCGCGACGGCGCCATGGACCGGCTGACCATCATCGAGGGCACGCTGGGCAAGGCGTTCGGCGTCCAGGGCGGCTACATCACCGGTTCCACCGCGCTGGTCGACTGCATCCGCAGCTTCGCCGCCGGCTTCATCTTCTCCACCTCCCTGTCGCCGGTCCTGGCCGCCGGGGCGCTGGCCAGCATCCGCTATCTGAAGCAGAGCCAGACGGAGCGCGACCAGCACCAGGAGCGTGCGGCGACGCTGAAGCGGCTGATGGCCGAGGCCGGCCTGCCGGTGATGCCGTCGGCCAGCCACATCGTCCCGGTGATGGTCGGCGACGCCCACCGCTGCAAGCGCGCCTCGGACGAGCTGATGGAACGGCACGACATCTACGTCCAGCCGATCAACTACCCGACCGTGCCGCGCGGCGGCGAGCGCCTGCGCTTCACCCCCACCCCACTGCACAGCGACGCCGAGATGGCGCGGCTCGTCGACGCCCTGCTCGACGTGTGGAGCCGCCTGGACCTGCGTCTGGCGGCGTAACCCCTCCCCCCTCCTCCGCGCCCCGCCCGCGCGGGGGAGGGGATTCGGTGATCTCCCTGCGATGATGGCATCGGCGCTCTGGACTTGTGGGCCGGAGCGCCTTACCTTTAGGCGTTGATGAGAACGTTTCGCAACGTTCGGTCCGCAAACGTCGACAGCCGCCGTCCAATTGCCACCGCCCAGGAGTTCGCCATGTACCGTGACAACTCGCTGATGCCGAAGGAGGCCGTGCGCCTCGCCGTCCTGGGCACGCTGATCCAGAACGGGCCGCAGCGTTACGCCGAACTGGCCGGCGCGCTCCGCCATTTCCTCGACCGCATCGTCGGCCCATCGCTCGATCTCATGGGCACGTCGCTGGAGATGCTGCGCTACGAGGGACTGATCGAGGCGCTGGACGGCACCGGCATGGAGGACAACGCCCTGCTCGGCGCGACCGAGGCCGGACGGACGGAGTTCGACACGCTGATGCGCGCCAACGTCCGCGCGCCCTCGGCGGACGGGCTGAACAAGCTGGTCATCGCGCTGAAGCTGCGCTTCCTGCACCTGCTGGACGTCGAGTCGCAGCGCGACCAGATCGACCACCTCGCCTCCCTGTGCGAGACGGAGCTGGCGCGCCTGGGCGACCTGAAGCGGGCGAGTGCGGGAACCGACGGCCATTTCGCCGATTGGCTGGAGCACGACATCGCCCAAGCCGAAGAACGGCTGAGCTGGTTCAACAATCTCCTGTCGCGGTTGTGATCGGCGCGGCGTTTTAGCCGCCTTTCATGCGGGAGTTTGTTTCACGTTAGGGTTCTGGTGTAACTTTCGGGTCCATAATGCCTAACCCGAAAGCATAGTCAGGACCCCCTCCCATGGCTTCCAACCTGTCGCCCGACGATCTTGAAGACCGCCTGCGCGTCGAATTCATGGACGACGCCCGCGACCGGTTGGAGGTGATGAACGCTGCACTGGAAGGTGTGGCCAAGGGCACGCGGGAGGAAAGCGCGGCGATCGGCGTTCTCCGCCTGGAAGCCCACAATTTCAAGGGCATGGGCACCAGCTTCGGCTACCCGACCGTCAGCCTCGTTGCGCACCGTCTGGAGGATTACCTGTCCGGCCTGAAGCGGCTGGAGGCGCGCGAGCTGAACGACGCGCAGACCTTCGTGGACCGGATCGCCGAGCTGGTGGACCGCGCCGAGCAACCGCAGGTGGCGGAAACGAACCGGATCATCCGCGCTCTGCCGGTGCGCTACCAGTTCGAGATCACCGACATCCAGATCAGCAACGTCGAGATCATGCTGGTCACCCCGTCCAAGGTCGTCGCCAAGAAGGTGGGCGGGGAACTGGCGGCCTGCGGCTTCCGCACGGTGACGGTCAGCGATCCCATCGAGTCGATCAGCCTCGCCGTGCGCGTGCCGCCGGACATGCTGATCGCGTCGATGGTGATGGACGGCCTGTCCGGCCTGGACCTGATCCGCGGACTGCGCGCGATGAGCGTCACGCACAATGTGCCGATGGCGCTTCTGACCTCGATGAGCCTGGACAACCCGGCGCTCAAGGAAATCCCGCACGGCGTCTCGGTCATCCGCGTCGGCGAGCATTTCGGCGACGACTTCGCGGCGGTGGTGGCGAAGCACAACCTCGGCTGAGGTGTCTGAACGCCGTTGCGGGCAAAAATGACTTCACGGATTTCGCGGATTTAGAGCACGGATTACACGGATTTTTCTTTGATGCTCGCCCAGTAGTGGCTTGTCGAGGAGCCCTTGCTGAGCAAGCGATCTAAAAAATCCGTGAAATCCGTGAAAAGATCGGTGAAATCCGTGTGAACCTTGTGATCCCAGCCCGTCGCTCGCAACGGGCAACCACCCGCATCAATACAGGTGCTGCCCGCCGGTGATGAACATTTCCGTTCCGGTGACGTAGCCCGAGTCGGGGCCGCACAGGTAGAAGACCACCGCCGCCACGTCCTCCGGCGTGCCCATGCGCTTCAGCGGGATGCGCGGGATCAGCACGTCGTATTCCGGTCCGGTCATGGCGGTTTCGATCTCGCCCGGCGCCACGGCGTTGACGCGCACGCCGATCTCGGCGAACTCCACGGCCATCTCGCGGGTCAGGCCGGACAGCGCCGCCTTGGACGTTGAGTAGGCCGACCCCGCGAAGGGGTGCACCGAATGGCCGGCGATGGAGGTCACGTTGACGATCGCACCCTTCGCCCGCGACAGCGGCGCCGCGAAGCCGCGGGCCAGCACCAGCGGGGCGAAGAAGTTCAGCTCGAACACCCGGTGCCAGCCTTCGATGGCCCCGTTCAGGCAGCCGAGACGCTCCTTGATCGGCGTCTTGGGCGAGATGCCGGCGTTGTTGATCAACGCGTGCAACGGCCCACCGTCCAGCGCCCGGTTGGCTTCCTCCAGGAAGCGGGCGCGGCTGTCCGGATCGGACAGGTCCGTCGGGATGTGGTGGGTCCAGTTCGGATCGCGCCGGCAATGGTCCGGCACCTCCTCACGGGAACAGGAAATGACCCGCCAGCCCTCGGCGCTGAAGCGCTGCACGGTGGCGTGGCCGATGCCCCGGCTCGCGCCGGTCAGAATGACGGTTTTACGGTGCGGCATGATGTCCGAGGATACCCCGCTTCGCCGCACCGCGCCAGCGCGGCCGTTGCCGGTCGGACCAAGCGCCGTTGACGGGCGCCCTCCACCGCCCAACCTTCAGCCTGAGGCCAACCGTTTCACAAAGCCCAGGAGGACCGCCGACGTGCTCCCCCGTTTGATGGCCGTCCTTCTGCTCTCCGGCAGCCTCTTGGCCGGCCTGGGCGACACCACCGCGGCGAAGGCCGCCGCCCAGACCAATGCCTGCGTGCCGCCCGGCGGCTGGGCCGACGCCAGCGCCCGCCCGCTGAACGCCGCCGACCTGCTGCGCCGCGCCGCGGCGTCGCCCGCCGTGCTGCTGGGGGAACGGCACGACAACGCCGACCACCACCGCTGGCAGCTGCACAGCCTGGCGGCGCTGCACGCGCTGAATCCCGATCTGGCGGTCGGCATGGAGATGTTCCCGCGTAGCGTCCAGCCGGTCCTCGACCGCTGGAGCGCCGGGCAGCTGACCGAGGCGGAGCTGCTGCGCGAGACCAACTGGCCCAAGGTCTGGGGCTACGACGCCCGCTTCTACCTGCCGATCCTTCATTTCGCCCGGATGAACCGGCTGCCGGTGGTCGCGCTGAACGTCGACCGCGGGCTGGTCAGCCGCACCGCGCGCGAGGGCTGGGCCGCCGTCCCCGCCGGCGAGCGCGAGGGCGTGGGCGATCCGGCCCCTCCCCCGGCCTCCTACACCGAGCGGCTGCGCCAGGTGATGGCCGCCCACGGCCCGACCGAGCGCCGCTCCGGCAGCTTCGAACGATTCGTCGAGGCGCAATCGGTCTGGGACCGCGCCATGGCCGAGCGGATCGCCGAGACCCACCGCCAAACCAACCGCACCGTCGTCGCCATCCTGGGCCAGGGCCATGTCGAAGGCCGCGACGGCGTCCCCCACCAGCTGGCCGACCTGGGTGTCCGGAACAGCGTCGTCCTGCTTCCCTGGGACGAGGACCGCCCCTGCGCCGAGCTGGACGGGCGGATCGCCGACGCGGTTTACGGGCTGGGCGAGAGCGAAGCGCCGGCCGAGTCGCCCCGCCCCCGGCTCGGCGTGATGCTGGAGCCGGGACCGGACGGGGTGCGGGTGCGCTCCGTCACCGAGGGCAGCGTCGCCGCCGCCGCCGGCCTGACGGCGGGCGATCTCGTGGTCGCGGCGGCGGGATCCCCGGTGCGCGAAGCCTCCGACCTGACGGCGGTTGTGCAGCGCCAGGCCCCCGGCACATGGCTGCCGCTGACCGTGAAGCGCGAGCAGGGCACGGCGGAACTGGTGGCGAAGTTCCCCGCCGCACCGGTGGTGGAGTGATCGGGGGCTAGAGCATCCGCTCCCACTGCGCCAGCACGTCCGGCGTGGGGTTCACCGCCGGGGCGAAATCCTGGAGGCCCAACCGCGAGCGGTGCTCCCGCAAGGCCCATTGGACGGTCGGGAAGGCCAGATCGTCCCAGGGGATCTCCTCCCAGCGGAACAGCCCGACCTCCTGGCTTTCCGGCCCGGCGGACACGTCCGGCGACAGCAGGCGGGCGCGGAAGATGAGCTGCACCTGGCTGATGCGCGGGATGTCGTAGACGGCCAGCAGCGAGTCGATGGCGATTTTCGCCCGCGCCTCCTCCCACGCCTCGCGGGCGGCACCCTCCATGGTGCTCTCCCGCTCCTCCATGAAGCCGGCGGGCAGCGTCCAGTAGCCCTTGCGCGGTTCGATGGCGCGGCGGCACAGCAGGATGCGGTCCTCCCACGTCGCCACCGACCCGACGACGATCAGCGGGTTCTGGTAGGCGATGTAGCCGCAGTCCGGACAGGTCAGCCGCTCGCGGTCCTCGCCGGGCGGGACGGTGCGGAGCCGGGGGCCTTTGACGGGGCCGGGAGAAAGACCGGAGGGGGAGGACGGATCGTCGGGCATCCGTCGGATATGGCGCAGACGGGGACGGCGGGCAAGCCCGCATCACCGAGCCTCGGTGCAGGCGGAACGGGCTTTGGAGGGGTTCTTCTTTGTTCATCGCCCGTTCTCTTTCCTGATTCGTTCCTGTAATCTCGCCTGTAATCTCGCCTGTGGTCTCGGCATTTGCAGCGTTCTTTGGGGAATTTCATGCAGTTCGCGTTCGACGCACAGTCGGTGGCTCTCGGCGGCCTTGCCGGCGCCCTTCTCGGGGCGATCCTCGCCGGCATGATCGTGCGCCTCTACGCCGCACGCGCCGAGGCGGAGGCCGCCGCCATCCACGCCGAACTGGTCACCCGCCTCGACGTCGCCGAGCGAATCGAGGGCGACCTGCGGGAGGAGGTGGAGGCCCGCGACCACCAGATCGCCCGGCTGACCGGCGAGCTGTCCGCCGCCCGCGAACGGCAGGCGGAGCTGTCCACCACGCTGGCCCGCGAGCGCGCGTCGGCGGTGGAGAAGCTGGCCCTTCTGGAGCGCGCGCAGGCCACCCTGTCCGACAGCTTCAAGGCCCTGTCGGCGGAGGCCCTGCGCTCCAACAACCAGAGTTTCCTCGACCTCGCCAAGGAGACGCTGACGACCTTCCAGGAGCAGGCGCGCGGCGACCTGGAGAAGCGGCAGACCGCCATCGCCGACATCGTCGCCCCGGTGCGCCAGTCGCTGGAGCGCATGGACGGCCAGATCCAGGAGATGGAGCGCAGCCGCGCCGGCGCCTATGAGGGGCTGAAGCAGCAGGTGCTGTCGCTGGTGGAGACCCAGGCCCAGCTCCGCGCCGAGACCGGCAACCTCGTCCGCGCCCTGCGCAGCCCGGTGGCGCGCGGGCGCTGGGGCGAGATCCAGCTCCGCCGGGTCTGCGAGATGGCCGGCATGCTCGACCACTGCGACTTCGTGGAGCAGATGAGCGTGGAGGCCGCCGGCGGACGGCTGCGCCCCGACCTCGTGGTCAAGCTGCCCGGCGGCAAGACCATCGTGGTCGACGCCAAGACGCCGCTGGAGGGCTATCTCGACGGGGTGCAGGCGGCCGACGACGGCGCCCGCCGCGACGGGTTGTCGCGCCACGCCCGCCATGTGCGGGAGCATATGAAGCAGCTCGGCACCAAGGCCTATTGGGACCAGTTCACGGATTCGCCGGAATTCGTCGTGCTGTTCCTGCCCGGCGAGAACTTCTTTTCCGCAGCACTGGAGCACGACCCGGCGCTGATCGAGGCGGGCATCGACCACCGGGTGATCCTCGCCACCCCGACGACGCTGATCGCGCTGCTGCGCGCCGTCGCCTATGGCTGGCGGCAGGAGCGGCTGACCGACAGCGCCCGCGAGATCAGCGCCTTGGGCGCCGAACTCTATAAGCGCCTGCACGACCTGGGCGGCCACATGGAGCGGCTGGGCGGGCAGCTCGACAAGGCCGTGGGCTGCTACAACGGGGCGGTGGGCAGCCTGGAATCCCGCGTCCTGGTCACCGCCCGCCGCTTCCGCGACCTGCACGCCACCCCGGACAGCGCCGAGGAGATTCCCCTGCTGGAGCCGCTGGACCACGCCCCTCGCCCGCTCCAGGCGCCGGAGCTTCGTGCCGCCGAGCACCGGGCCGCGGATCTGAGAGCGGCGGACCTGCGAGCGGCAGCCAGGGCGTAGGGCCGAAGTCCGCAACCCGGATTTGCCCGTCTTGTTTCGCCTTGCAAAGGAGGGAAGCGGTCCCAATTTCCCTCCTGTCATTCTGCTTCGGACTGCCGGCCTGCTACGCCTTCGGGTGCCCAGATCGTCGCTATGCCTGGACACAGTCTGATGCGCCGCACCGGCCGATGCGGCGCCTTTCATACGAAACGGAGAGCAATCATGCCCGTCGGTACCGTCAAGTGGTTCAACAGCACCAAGGGTTATGGCTTCATTCAGCCGGACAACGGTGGCGCGGACGTCTTCGTCCACATCTCCGCGGTCGAGCGCGCGGGCCTGCGCAGCCTGAATGAAGGCCAGAAGGTGTCCTACGAGGAGCAGCGCGATCCGAAGCGCGGCAAGACCTCGGCGGAGAACCTGAAGGCCGTCTGAGCCACGTCTCACGGCACGGCATCGGAGGGGGCACCGGGAAACCGGTGCCCTTTTCCGTTGCGCGCTTTTCCTCTACAAGCACCCCCCTGACGTTCGGAGTTTCCCCCCATGGCCAAGACCAAGAAGAAGCAGCCGGTGGACAGCGCCTTCGTGCTGTTCGACGTGCTGTACGAAGACGGCGCCCGCACCTCCAACCGCAAGGTCCCCGGCACGCTGGTCGGCGGCCTGGACGGCGACGAGCCGGCCCGCGGCTTCATCGAGGAGCAGGACCGCAAGATCGCCGAGATGTCCGGCAATCCCCGCGGCCCCATCAAGTCGATCACCCGCTCGCCCCTCTGAGGTGCGGCCGTCCCGATGGGATCGGCGGGTCGCCGCGGGTTGTGCCTTGCGCCTTCCTTGACCTCGTGGCCCGCCCCCCATATTTTGACGGATTGTCGCACCTCCACGCACCGTTGCTGAGTTCCCATGGCCGTTCTTGATATCCTCGTCGCCCCGCACCCCGTCCTGAAGCAGAAGGCGAAGCCCGTCGAAAAGGTCGACGCCCGCATCGCCAAGCTGATGGACGACATGGTCGAGACCATGTACGCCGCGAAGGGCATCGGCCTCGCCGCGCCGCAGATCGGCATCCTGGAGCGGGTGATCGTCGTGGACGTGCACGACAAGGACGAGAAGCCGAACCCCATCCGCCTCGCCAACCCGGAAATCGTCTGGAAGTCGGACGAGACGTCGGTGTGCGAGGAGGGCTGCCTGTCGGTGCCCGACCAGTATGCCGAGGTCACCCGTCCGTCGTCGGTCCGCGTCCGCTATCTGGACGAGACCAACGAGACGCGCGAGATCGAGGCCGACGGCATGCTGGCCACCTGCATCCAGCACGAGATCGACCATCTGAACGGCGTGCTGTTCGTCGACTACCTGTCGATGCTGAAGCGCAACATGATCCTGCGCAAAGTCCAGAAGATGCAGCGCGCCTAACCTTCTGACGTTGGACGACTCTTCATGACGCCGCTCCGCCTCGTTTTCATGGGCACGCCGGACTTCGCCGTGCCCAGCCTGCGCGCCCTGGCCGATGCCGGGCACGAGGTGGTCTGCGTCTACAGCCAGCCGCCCCGCCCCGCCGGGCGCGGGCAGCAGATCCAGAAATCCCCGGTCCACCGCTTCGCCGAGGAGCGCGGCATCCCCGTGCGCACGCCCAAGTCGCTGCGCAACGCCGAGGCTCAGGCCGAGTTCGCCGAGCTGAAGGCCGACGCCGCGGTGGTCGCCGCCTACGGGCTGATCCTGCCGCAGCCGATCCTCGACGCGCCGCGGCTGGGCTGTTTGAACGTCCACGGCTCCCTGCTGCCACGCTGGCGCGGGGCTGCGCCGATCCAGCGCGCGATCCTGGCCGGCGACGCCGAGACCGGCATCACCATCATGCAGATGGACATCGGGCTCGACACCGGGGCCATGCTTCTGAAGGACGCGGTGCCGATCAGCGCGGAGACCACCGCCAGCAGCCTGCACGACGCGCTGGCCGACATGGGCGCCCGCCTGATCGTCGAGGCGCTGGACGGTCTCGCCGCCGGCCGCCTGACCGCCGAGCCGCAGCCCGAGGCCGGCGTGACCTACGCCGCCAAGCTGACGCGCGAGGATGGCCGGCTCGACTGGACGCGCGACGCCGCCTATGTGGAGCGGCAGGTCCGCGCCCTCACCCCCTGGCCCGGCTGCTGGTTCGACGCCCCGACGCCGACCGGCGGGGTGGAGCGCATCAAAGTTTTGAAAGCCGAATTGGCGCCGGATCCCCGCAAGGCGGCGCCCGGCACGCTGCTGGACGACCGCCTGACCATCGCCTGCGCCGACGGCGGCGTGCGCCTCACCCTGGTGCAGCGGCCCGGCAAGGCCCCGGTGGACGGCGCCGCCCTGCTGCGCGGCTTCGCCCTGCCCGTCGGCACCCGTCTCGGCGACGCCGCATGCAGCGCTGGAAACTGACCCTCGAATATGACGGCCGGCCCTTCGTCGGCTGGCAGCGGCAGGACAACGGCCCCTCCGTCCAGCAGACGCTGGAGGAGGCCATCGAGCGCCTGTCCGGCGAGACCGTGCGCGTCCACACCTCCGGACGGACGGACGCCGGTGTGCACGCGCTGGGGCAGGTCTGCCATTTCGATCTGGAAAAGCCCTTCACCGGGCTGAAGCTGCGCGACGCGCTGAACTTCCACCTGAGGCCCGCCCCCGTCGCCGTCCTGCTGGCCGAGGCGGTGCCGGAGGATTTCCACGCGCGCATGACCTGCCTGGGGCGCAGCTACGTCTTCCGCATCGTCAACCGCCGCGCCCCGCTCGCCCTGGAGACGGGCCGCGCCTGGCACGTCATGCGCCCGCTGGACGCCGAGGCGATGCATGCGGCCGCTCAGGTCCTGGTCGGCCGGCACGACTTCACCAGCTTCCGCGCCGCGCTCTGCCAGGCCAACTCTCCGGTCAAGACGTTGGAGCGGCTGGCCGTCGAGCGGATTGGCGAGGAGGTCCGGGTGCACGCCGCCGCCCGCTCCTTCCTGCACCATCAGGTGCGCAACATGGTGGGCACGCTGGAGCTGGTCGGGGCCGGCAAGTGGAGCGCCGACGACCTGCGCCGCGCGCTGGAGGCCCGCAACCGCTCCGCCGCCGGGCCGACCGCCCCGCCGGACGGCCTGTATTTCGTCAACGCCCGCTACTGACACTCCCAAGGCGGCGTCTGGCGCTCGTCGCCAATTGCCGATAGACTCCCAGGCGAAGCACAACCGGCCGGGTTTCCGTCGCCGTGCACCGCCGTCCGCCGCGCCTGTTCCCGCCCTTCCTCCTGCTGGTCGCCGCCCTGCTGCTGACCGGCTGCGGCGTGGACGGCGATCAGGCCGCGCTGTGCCGCAAGCTGATCCCCGCCTTCGACTCCGGACCCGTCACCATCCTGGGCACGGAAGCGCTGGGCGGTGACGAGCCGGCTCTGCGCCTGACCTACCGCACGGATTCCGGGACCCACTGGATCGCCTGCCGCTTCGGCGGACGCTTCTTCGAGTCGCGCCGGCACGAGCTGGTGATGGTGGCGACCGACCGCATGGGGCGGCTGCGGCCCATGCAATTCACCATGCTGCGCATCTGGGCCGGCCTGCCCGCCGCCCGCCTCGGCCTGCCGCCGGAGGTGGGCGGCCCGGAACGGGCACCGCCGACGGACTGGGCGCCGCTGCTCTTCTTCCTGCAACAGGTCATCAACGCCGCCACGGTGGCCTGCGTCTACGGGCTGCTGGCGCTGGGCTACACGCTAGTCTACGGCATCCTGGGGCAGATCAACCTCGCCATGGGCGAGCTGACGATGATCGGCGCCATGCTGACCGCCATGGGCGCGGCGGCGCTGGGCATGGCCGGGCTGGGCGGCCTGCCTCTGGCGGTGCTCGGCGTCTTCGCCACGGTGATGGCCTTCACCGCCGTCCAGGGCTGGACCATGGACCGGCTGGTGTTCCGCCGCCTGCGCCGCACCCACAACCACACGCCGCTGATCGCCGCGGTGGGACTGTCCATCGCCTACCAGGAGGGGATGCGGCTCCTGCACGGTGCCCGCGACTGGTGGCCCGCCCCCTTCCTGGCCGACCGGCACGAACTGCTCAGCGACGGCGCCTTCACCGTCACCGCGCTGACCTCGCAAGCCGTGATCCTGCTGATGACCGGCGGGCTCTACGCCCTGCTCTGGGCGGTCATGCAGCGCACCACCTACGGCCGCGCCCATCGCGCCTGCGCCGACGATGTGGGCGCGGCGGAGCTGGTCGGGGTGGATATCGACCGCACCGTCGCCACCACCTTCGCGGTGGGCGGCGCGCTGGCCGCGGCGGCGGGGGCGGTGATCGCGCTCTATTACGGCGGGGTCAATTTCTACACGGGCTATCTGATCGGCTTCAAGGCGCTGGCCGCCGCTGTGGTCGGCGGCATCGGGTCGGTTCCGGGCGCCATGCTGGGCGGCGCCCTGCTGGGGTTGGTGGAGACCTTCTGGTCGGCCTATTTCGCCATCGCCTACAAGGACATCGTGGCCTTCGGCCTGCTCACCCTCTTCCTGATCTACCGCCCGGACGGTCTGATGGGCCGAAGCCGCGGGCGGGGGGACTGAAGCCCCCCACGCCGGACGCCGGTCAGCACAGAACCGCCCCCATGGCCGCGGCGATGGTGTCCAGGTCGCGGTTGGTGACCGTGAACAGCCCGAAGCGGAATGGATAGCCCCAGTTCCGCACCCCGGCGGAGAAGTCCAGCCGGTCGAGCAGGGGAAGGATCGGCGTCTCCCGCCCGTCCAGCCACCGCACGTCGCGGCGGAAGGGAACGAAGCCCCCGCCCATGTCGAATTGGTAAGGGGTTCCGTCCCGCACGATGCCCACGGCGGTGAAGGATTGCAGGCGGTCCTTCCCCTGGAAGCGCTCGGTCGGCGAGTAGTAGGCGACGCGGTCCCCCGGGCGGATGCGGCGCAGCGGGGCCGCCTTGCCGTGGCAGACCTGCATGAAGCCCTCCGCCCGCCCCCGCCGGACATGCTCGGCGGAGGCGACGGCGATCCAGCTGCGGCTGGCGGTGGCCGGATCCATGGCGGACCTCACGCTTCGGTCGGGGCGAAGACGCGCAGGCGGTGCCCGTCCGGGTCCAGCGCGACGAAGGTGTGGCCGAAATCCATGGCGGTGGGCGGCTGGGCGATGGTCAGGCCGCGCCGCACCCAGTCGTCGTGAAGGGCCTGCACCGCCTCGGCACCGGCCACCCGGAAGCCGATCTCGCCGCTGCCGCCGAGTGGTCCCGCGGAGGCCGCCGGCTGCACCGTGTGGCGCGACCACAGCCCCAGCATGACGCCGGAATCCAGGGCGAACATGGCGAAGGTGGGCGACGCCTCGACTGGCGGCTTGCCGGTCAGGCCAGCGTAGAAGGCGGCGCTGGCGGTCGGGCTGTCCACATAGAGGAGGATGATGTTGGCGCTGAACATGGGCTGGTGTCCTCGCTGGGCTCCGGCACGGGCGATCCCGTCCGGTGAAGACCACGCTAGGGCAATACACTGACAGTTTCTGTCAGCAGTCGTGCGCGCAGGCTCTCACCGCGCCGGGATGCCCTCGGCCTCGCGCCATTCCTTGAGCAGCGCCTGCCGCCGCCGCGGGTAGCGGGCCTCCAGCGCCGTCACGGAGACGATGCGGTCGGCGCGGAAATGGCGGATCGCCCCGCGCAGCTCACACCACGCGACCATCACGCGCAGCCGGTCGAAGAAGCCGAGCGCGAAGGGCCAGACGACGCGGTCGCTGGCGGCCCCGTCGCGGTCGCGGTAGGCGATGGACAGCTTGCGCTCGCCGCGGATGGCCCGCCGTACGACGGCGAGGTCGACGCCGTCCCCGACGATCGGTTCCCCCGGTCCGACGAGCAGCGCGGAGGCGTCCATGCGGTCGCGGAGGTCCGGCGGCAGCACCGCCGCGATCTTGGCGAGCGCGTTCTGCGCCGCCGCCCCGAGCGCGCCGTCCGCGCGGTCGGCCACCCAGCGGATGCCCAGCGCGAGCGCCTCGATCTCCTCCTCCGCGAACATCAGCGGCGGCAGCAGGAAACCGGGCTGGAGGAGATAGCCGACGCCCGGCTCGCCGTCGATGCGGGCGCCCTGGGCCTGGAGGGTGGCGATGTCGCGGTAGATCGTGCGCAGGCTGACGCCGAGTTCGTCGGCGAGGACATGCCCGCTGACCGGCCGGCGATGGCGCCGCAGGCACTGGATCAGGTCGATGAGGCGTTCGGCGCGCGACAGAGGAGGATGCCCCTAAAAACGACGAAGCGGGGACGGCTGGAAGGCCATCCCCGCTCCGGGCGTCACAGCGGACCGTGAGAGAGCTTACAGGCTGCGCACGTCGGTCAGGTGCCCGGTCACCGCCGCCGCGGCGGCCATGGCCGGGCTGAGCAAGTGGGTGCGCCCGCCGCGGCCCTGGCGGCCTTCGAAGTTGCGGTTGGAGGTCGAGGCGCTGCGCTCGCCCGGCGACAGGCGATCGGCGTTCATGGCGAGGCACATGGAACAGCCCGGCTCACGCCACTCGAAACCGGCCTCGGTGAAGATCTTGTCCAGACCCTCTTCCTCCGCCTGCTCCTTCACCAGACCCGAGCCGGGGACGACCAGGGCGCGCACGCCCTCGGCGACCTTGCGGCCCTGGGCGATCACCGCGGCGGCGCGCAGATCCTCGATGCGGCCGTTGGTGCAGGAGCCGATGAAGACGGTGTCCACCTTCACGTCGGTCAGCTTCTGGCCGGGCTCCAGGCCCATGTAGGCCAGCGAGCGCTCGACGGCGGCGCGCTTGCCGGCGTCGGCCACGTCGGCCGGGTTCGGCACGGTCGCGGTGATCGGCAGCACGTCCTCCGGGCTGGTGCCCCAGGTGACCTGCGGAACGATGTCGGCGGCGTTCAGCACGACGGTGGTGTCGTAGACGGCGCCCTCGTCCGACGGCAGCGTCTTCCAATACTCCACCGCCTGCTCCCAGGCGCCGGCCTTCGGAGCCAGGGCGCGGCCCTTCACATATTCGAAGGTCTTCTCGTCCGGGGCGATCAGGCCGGCGCGGGCGCCGCCCTCGATGGCCATGTTGCAGACGGTCATGCGGCCTTCCATCGACAGGCCGCGGATGGCGTCGCCGGCGAACTCGATGACGTGGCCGGTGCCGCCGGCGGTGCCGATCTTGCCGATGATCGCCAGGACGATGTCCTTGGCGGTCACGCCCGGCGGCAGCTCGCCATCGACGCGGACCAGCATGTTCTTGGCCGGCTTCTGCAGCAGGGTCTGGGTGGCCAGCACATGCTCCACCTCCGACGTGCCGATGCCGAAGGCCAGCGCGCCGAAGGCGCCGTGCGTCGCCGTGTGGCTGTCGCCACAGACGATGGTGGCGCCGGGCAGCGTGAAGCCCTGCTCCGGACCGACGATGTGCACGATGCCCTGGCGGACGTCGTCCATCGGGAAGTAGCGGACGCCGAAGTCGCGCGCGTTCTTGTCCAGCGTCTCGACCTGGATGCGGCTCTCCTCCTCGGTGATGCCCTTGGAGCGGTCGGTGGTCGGGACGTTGTGGTCGGGCACGGCGAGGGTCGCTTCCGGACGGCGCACCGGACGGCCGGCAAGCCGCAGCCCCTCGAACGCCTGCGGGCTGGTCACCTCATGGACCAGGTGGCGGTCGATGTAGAGGATGCAGGTGCCGTCGTCCTGACGGTGGACGACGTGGCTGTCCCAAATCTTGTCGAACAGGGTGCGCGGCTTGGACATAGCAACTCTCTCTCGCGGCAATTCTCTCTCGCAAACCACAGACCGGACGAACAAAGCGTGCGGTAAGAGGGCCGCACAATAGCCGTCTCTTTCAACCAGGACAAGGCCGAGCCTGTGGAAAACACTCTCCATCCCGCAGCGAAAAATCGCAGCCTCCCCGCCTTCCCCATCGGCTGGCGGGGAAGGCGCTCCTTATGGTAGCGTCCGGCCACCGATCTCCATTGCCCCATTCCATGAAGGGTCATCCCGTGACGGACCCCACTGTCCGCTGTGAGCGCTGCGAACGGCCTTATCCCGCCGAGCTTCCCGGCTGCCCGAACTGCCGGCGCATCCGCCAGACCAACATCGCCATCGCCACCACCATGATCCTTCTGGTGCTGTTCGCCATCGGCGGCTGGTTCGGCATCCAGGTCTTCACCGGCTTCTCCACCGGCGGCGCACCGTGACGCCAGCCCCCTCGCGGGGCTGCCGCACCGGGAACGCAGACCTCCCACCCCCACTCGCGCCGTAGGATGCGGCAAAATTCAGGGTTGGGAGGACTCATGGCGGATCAGGCCATGCCACGCGCCGCGGCCGGCCAGGGACCCGTGGGCGGTCCGGGCACTGTGGTCTACGCGCAGCTTGCGGGAATCGTGCTGTTCTGGGGGGCCAACTGGCCCCTGATGAAGCTGGCCCTGTCGGACATCGGGCCGCTGACCTTCTGCTTTCTCCGTTTCGCCGGGGCGGCGGCGGTGCTGGCCCTGCTGTCGCGGGTGCTGCGCTTTCCCCTTCTGCCGCCACCGGGGGAGCGCTGGCCGCTGGCCCTGGTCGGGCTGTTGCAGATCGCCGGCATGCTGGACCTCAGTTCCATCGCTCTGCGGGTCGTGCCACCGGGACGGGCCGCGGTGCTGGCCTACACCATGCAGATGTGGGCGCTGCCGCTCGGCGTCCTGCTGGCCGGGGAGCGCTTCACGCGCGGGCGGGTGATCGGCGCGCTGCTGACCTTCGCCGGCGTCCTCGTCTTCTTCAACCCGGCGCTGATGGACTGGAGCAACCCGGCGGTTCTGCTCGGCAATGGGCTGCTGCTCGCCTGCGCGCTCAGCTGGGCGCTGGGCGCCACGCTCTACCGCCGCCGGCGTGGCGGCTGGCGCACGCCCTTCTGGACGCAGACCTTCTGGCAGATCGCCGTCAGCGCCGTGGCGACCGCGCCGCTGGCCCTGGCGGCGGAGCACGCCCGGCCGATCCACTGGACGCCCGCGCTGGGCACCGTCCTGGCCTTCAACTGGGTGATCGCGACGGGCCTGTGCTTCTGGTGGTGGGCGAAGTCGCTGACCGCCATGCCGGCCGCCCAGGCCGGACAGATCATCTGCCTCGTCCCCGTCACCGCCCTGCTGCTGAGCGCGGTCTTCATGGGCGAGCCGCTGACCGTCGGCGTGATGGTCGCGGTGGCGCTGATCGGCGCGGGGATCCTGACGACGATGCGGGCGCGGTAGGGAAGCGGTTGCCCAAGGCCCCCACC
>NZ_WHOR01000459.1:0-2080 GCF_013340925.1 Azospirillum formosense | reverse complement strand
CTGGATAAGTGAAGGCATGCTTCCCCCCACCTTTCCCGCGGCGTCCGAGGCGGCCCCTGCCCTCCCCCGCTGACGCAGGAGAGGGAGCTTGACCCCCTCCCCTGCGACAGCGGGGGAGGGTCAGGGAGGGGGCAAGACCTCGACCCTCTTTTACTTCACCGCTTCCCCACCACCCGCGGATCCAGCGCGTCCTGCAGCCCGTCGCCCAGCAGGTTGACGGCGATCACCGTCAGGAAGATCAACAGCCCCGGCCACACCGCCAGCAGCGGCGCGGTCCCCACCAGCTCCTGCGCGTTGGTCAGCATGTTGCCCCAGGAGGGCAGCGGCGGCTGGATGCCCAGCCCGAGGAAACTCAGCACGGATTCCAGCAGGATCACGTTGCCGACCGTCAGCGTCGTCGCAACCACGGCGGGGGCTGCGACGTTCGGCAGGATGTGGGCCAGCATGATCCGGCGGCTGCCCGCCCCCATCGCCACCGCCGCCCGCACATAGTCGCGCCGCCGCGCCGACAGGGTGGCCCCGCGCACCAGCCGCGCCACCGTCGTCCAACCGAACAGCGCCACCAGAACGACGATCCGCAGCAGGCTGGCGTCCTCCGCCCCCGCCACCTCCGGCGGGATGCCCAGCCGCGTCAGGTCGATGGCGCCCAGCACGATCAGCAGCGGCAGCAGCGGCAAGGCGATCAGCCCGTCGGTGACGCGCATCAGCAGATCGTCGAGCCGCCCGCCGAAATAGCCGGCCAGCAGCCCGATCCCCGTGCCGATGACGGCGGAGGCCAGCGCCGCCGCCACGCCCACGAACAGCGACCCCCGCCCGCCGTAGAGCAGCCGCACCAGCACGTCGCGCCCCAGCTCGTCGGTGCCCAGCGGGTGCAGGGCCGAGGGCGGGCCGAAGCGGTCGAGCAGGCTGATGCCCGTCGCCTCAACCCCCAGCCAGGACTCCACCCAGGGCGCCGCCGCCGCGGCGACGGCCAGGACGAGCAGCAGCAGGGCGCTGACCACCGCCAGCCGGTGGCGGGCGAAGCGCCGCAGGAAGCGCCCGGCCTTCAAGCGCCCGGCCCTCACGTCCCGTCCCCCTTGAAGGAGATGCGCGGGTCCAGCCCGGCGTAGGCAGCGTCGGCCAGCAGGTTGCCGGCCAGCGTCGTCAACGTGGCGAACAGCAGCGCCACCAGCGCCACGTTCAGGTCGTTGCCCATGATGCTGTCGTAGATCAGCTTGCCCATGCCCGGCCAGGCGAACATCGTCTCGGTCACCAGCGCGCCGGAGAAGAGGGCGCCGAACTCCAGCGCCACGATGGTCACGATGGGGATGGTCGCGTTGCGCAGCGCGTGACGCCAGACCACCCGCCCCTCCCCCAGCCCCTTGGCGCGGGCGGTGCGGACGTAATCCTGGCGAAGCTCCCCCATCATCGCGGCGCGGACGTAGCGCGTGTAGCCGCCGATGCTCGCCAGCGTCAGCGAGGCCACCGGCAGCACGAGGTAGGGTAGCCGCTCCCACCAGCCCTCGCCGCCCACCGGGCCGAGGCCGGAGGCGGGAAGCCATTGCAGTTCCACCGCGAAGAGCAGGATCAGCAGCAGCGCTAGCCAGAAAGCCGGGACGGAGATGCCGGCGAAGCAGAACAGGTTGATGGCGTTGTCCGCCCAGCCGTAGGGCCGCCGCGCCGCGTAGACGCCGAGCGGCAGCGCCACCGCCAGGGTCAGCGCCATCGCCGCCCCGAGCAGCAGCAGCGTGTTGCCTAGCCGCGGCAGCAGGATCGTCAGCACCGGCTGCGCGTAGAGCCGGGAGAAGCCGAAATCCCCCGTCAGCGCCGCCTGGAGCCAGTGGCCGTAGCGTTCCAGCAACGGCTTGTCGAGGCCGTAGAGCGCCTTCAGCCGCGCCGCGTCGGCGGGGGTGGCGCGCGGGTTGCCGGCCAGCATCATGTCCACCGGATCGCCCGGCATCAGCGTCATCAGGACGGTGATGACGAAGCTCATCAGCAGCAGGACGACCAGCGCCTGGAGCATGCGGGAGGCGAGGAAGCGGGTCATGGGCGTGTCATGGTCACATTGCCCCCACCCTAACCCTCCCCCGCTGACGCAGGG
>NZ_WHOR01000458.1:0-2104 GCF_013340925.1 Azospirillum formosense | reverse complement strand
CGTAGAAGGCCTCGGCCTCCTCCCGGTACTTGCTGTCGTCGAACTGGCCCATATGGACGTCGGCGGCGAGGCCGAGCTGGACGAGGCATTTGCCCACCGCGTCGGTCATCGACATCTTGAAGCACTCGTCGTCGGGCGCCTCGATGCCGTTGCGGCGGCGGACCATCTCGGTGCCGCCCCACTGCGGACCGGTCCAGCACTTCTCACCCGTCTCCGGGTCGAGGTACCAGACGCGCGCGCAGATGAAGACCATGCGTTCGGCGATGGTCCAATCCATCTGCTCATAGCCCCAGCCCTTGCCGACCGGACCGAACACCTCGGTCATCATCATCAGGCGCCAAGTCGGGTCGATCTGTGTGCCGCGGAAGCCGCCGGAGCGGGTGAAGGGCTTGGTCGCCTTCGGGTCGGTCCGCCTCAACCGGTTCCACAGATGCATGGGGTCCGTGGCGGCGGGCTCCACGGTGGCGTTCGGGGAACCCGCGATCTTCGGAGCGGCCGTGCTGACGGTCTTCTCGGTTTCGGCAACGGTGTCGGTCTTGCTCATGCGTCCCATATCGTCGGGTTCCCCTTGTGGTCAGTAGCGTTCGTCTCTCCCCTCACCCCAGCCGCCGCTGAGCACAGCGTCCAGGCTCGGATCAGGGGACGGATCGGCCGCGGCGGGCTGCCACGGTTCGGCGGTGTCGAGCGCCCGCCGCGGCGGAGCGCCGTACCGCAGCGACAGACGTCCCTCGCGGTCGCGGGCAAGGTACAGACCGCGGCCCGGCTCCTCCCCCGCCACGAAGGCGATGCGCGCGTCGGCGGGCATCAGCGCCTTCAGGGCGGCCTCCGCCTCGCGGACGGCGAGGGCGGCGGCGCGGCGGTCCACCAGTTCCGCGGCCAGGGCGGCGAAGCGATTGTGCCGGGCCATGTCCACCACCCGGCGGGTCTCGTAGGCCGGTGCCTCCGCGGGCAGCGGGTTTCCAGGCTCCACATCGTTGGCGACGTGCCACCAGAAGGCATCCAGCGTCTCCATCAGACGCCCGCAATCCGCCTCCCGCCGCGGCACGCGGACGAGTGCATGGCCGGTCGGGCGCAGGATGGACAGCATCGCCCGGTCCAGCCCGGTGACCACCAGCTGGTGCTGCACCTGCCAATGGTACCGCTGGGCGAGCTCCGCATCCGTCTGAAAGCCGCCGGTGAATTTCGCTTCCACCAGCGTGTCCGGCGCACCGCCGTCCGTGCCGTCCTCCCAGGTCAGAAAATCCGGGTGGGCGACCATCCAGTCATGCTCCGGATGCACCCAGGTCCGTTCCGCCGGCACGCAGGGAAGGCCGGTGGCCTTCTCCACGAAGCGCGGATGCAGATGTTCGGTCGCGATGCCGATCTGCACCGCGGCGACGAGGTCGAGGTCGGCCGGCGCCGACCGCCCCGTCTTCTCGCGCCACAGGTTCAGCCAGTCGCCCGCCATGATGCGGGTGGCGTCGGAAGACCCGATACGCCCTGCCCGCGCGGCGCGCTGCGCGTCCGTAATCGCCATTCCCCTGCCGGCCCCCAGCCGTTTCGGTGCGTCTATGGCTCCGGTCGATGCGTCTTCGCAGCGCCATCGCCGTTAACCATAAACCGTATCGTGAATATGGGCTGCGAACACGCAGGATTCAAGAACAAAAAGAGAACCTACGACTTGGCCTTAGGATCGAATCTTCGAACCTTTTCAAAAATCTAAGTAGAATGCGGCGCAGCCGCGGTCTCGCTGTGACCGAATCGGGCGACTCGGCACAGATGGGTATGGATTCGTGGCGTCAAAGGGGGCTGCGGGAAAGAATTTCGCCGCTGGAATTGACGGCTTTTCTTCCAGATTCCCGGAAAATACGCGCGATCAGGCGCGCAGGCACCGCGTGACGTGAACCGCGACACCAGCGACGTTGGCGCGCTCGATGGGCGTCGGGCGGCAGCCGGGGTCTGTGCTGACCGGCAGCAGATGCGGCGGGAAGAAGCGGTAGCCGCACACCGTTCCGTCGCCCACCGTCACCACCACGTCGCCGGCCTGCGGGGCCAGCACGTCCAGCGGTTCCAGCACCACGCAGTCGTCCGGCAGGACGCCGGCGGCGTTCAGGCTGGAGGAGGC
>NZ_WHOR01000457.1:0-2157 GCF_013340925.1 Azospirillum formosense | reverse complement strand
AGAGATACGCAGAGGTAGTACACGCAAGAGTCGGGTATATTGTATGAGATGAAAAAGAGACACCGAGACACCAAAGACGATAGTGGGCGGGCGCGGGGGGGGGAGAGAGATGAAAGCGGAGAGCATCAGCCACCCCCACAAGACGGGGGGGGGGGGGGGGGGGGGGAGGGGGGCATCGACGCAACCACCTCCCCATTCCCCAACGCCAAACACCCGCCCGGATCGCTCCGGGCGGGTGCTGGTATAGGCGTACCGAACGAAAGGGCGCCGGATTACTCCGCGGCGGCCTTCGTGTTGTTCATGCCGCGGCCGGTCGTGCGCTCGGCGATACGGGCCGACTTGCCGCGACGGTCGCGCAGATAGTACAGCTTGGCGCGGCGGACGGCGCCCTTGCGGACCAGCTCGATCGACTCCAGACGCGGGGAGTAGAGCGGGAACACGCGCTCCACACCCTCGCCGTAGCTGATCTTGCGGACGGTGAAGGACGAGTTCACGCCGGCGTTCCGGCGGGCGATCACGACGCCCTCGTAAGCCTGGACACGCTCGCGCGTGCCCTCGACCACCTTCACGTTCACGCGGACGGTGTCGCCCGGCGAGAACACAGGAATGGTCTTGCCGCCGAGGGCCTTCTCGATCTGCTCCTGCTCGAGCTGCTGCAACAGGTTCATGACACTACCCCTTTCCATCGGTGCGCCTCGCGGCGGACCGTCACTCTGGTTTCGGGCCGCGCCGGCGACCCCGTTTTCCAATCTGACCCTCGGCCTTCCTGCCCGCCTCGTAGCGGTCCCACAGGTCCGGTCGCCGGGCCTGCGTGATCCGCTCCGCCTCGGCGAGCCGCCAGGCGCGAACCTTCTCGTGGTGGCCGGACAACAGAATGTCCGGGACCGACCGTTCCACACCCTGCCCGTCGGTCCAGACCGCGGGCCGGGTGTAGTGGGGGTATTCGAGCAACCCCCGTTCGAAACTTTCCTCGCCCGCCGTCTCCACATTGCCCATGACGCCGGGGAGCAAGCGCACCACGGCGTCGATCAGGCACAGGGCGGCGGTCTCGCCGCCGGACAGCACGAAATCCCCGAGGCTGACCTCCTCAAGGCCGTGCGCGTCCAGCACCCGCTCATCCACCCCTTCGTACCGGCCGCAGAGCAGGGTGACCACCGGGGTGGCCGCCAGCTCCTTGACCAGCTCCTGGTCGAGCACCCGTCCGCGAGGCGACAGGTAGATCGCCCGTCCGCGTCCAGGAGTGCCCGGAGGACCCGCCGTCGCGGTCAGAGCCGCGTCCAGCACGTCGGGCCGCATGACCATGCCGGCCCCTCCGCCGAAGGGGGTGTCGTCGACGGAGCGGTGTTTATCGCGCGCGAACGAGCGAATGTCCACTGATTCCAACGCCCAGACTCCATTTTCCAGCGCCTTTCCCGCGAGGCTGAGCCCCAGCGGACCCGGAAACATCTCCGGGAACAGCGTCAGAACCTTGGCCGTCCAGACAAGAGAACCGGAAGCGCCGTGATTCACGGGCGGGTTCCCTTGTCTTGAACGTCGTCTTGAGCGTCTTCAGCGTCATCCGCGCCCTCCGGCGCGTCCGCTCCGTCCTTTTCCGCCTCGCCTTCGCGCGCTTCGATGACCGCGGGAAGATCGACCACGACGCGGCCTCCCTTCACATCGACCACCGGAACGCAGGCGCGGGTGAAGGGCAGCATCTCCAGCGGCCCCGATTCCGTGCGGATCTCCAGCACGTCACCGGCTCCGAAGTCGTACAGCGCCTTCACCGTGCCCCAGACGGTGCCGTCGGCGAGTTCCGCACGCAGCCCGATCAGGTCGGCGTGGTAGAACTCGTCCTCGTCCTCCGTCTCGGGCAGGGCGGAACGGTCCACATAGAGCCGGACGCCGGTCAGTTCCTGCGCCTGTTCGCGCGTGGCGATGCCATCGACGCGGACCAGGAACAGGTCCTTCATGGTGCCCTGAAGCGTCAGCGCGAAGCGCCGGGCGCCCCGCTCGTCCGAGAGGGGGCCGTAGGACGCCACGGCTCCCGGGTCCTCCGTGAAGCTTTTCACCTTCACGAGGCCGCGGACGCCGTGCGCCCCGGCGAATTGGCCGACGCAGACTTTTGTGGACATGGCTTGAGCGTGTGCGTTGCGGGGCGTCGCTCGCCCCCTCCCTACC
>NZ_WHOR01000456.1:0-2158 GCF_013340925.1 Azospirillum formosense | reverse complement strand
CCCCCCACCCCACCACTCCGGTTGCGAAACTCCCGCACAACGCCAGCCGATCGCTCTTGCATGGGGCGGCGCGCTCGCACATATCTGCGCCGTCCTTCGGACCCATCGGCAAGCCCACCACCAACAAGAACGATCAAGGATGACACCATGACCGAGGAACGGCTCAGCTTCCAGGCCGAGGTCAGCCGCCTGCTCGACATCGTCGCGCACTCGCTCTACAGCGAGAAGGAAGTCTTCCTGCGCGAGCTGGTCTCCAACGCCTCCGACGCCTGCGACCGGCTGCGCTACGCCGCGCTGACGCAGCCCGAACTGTCCGCCGACGACCCCAACCTGAAGGTCCGGCTGATCGTGGACAAGGAGGCGCGGATCCTCACCGTGGCCGACAACGGCATCGGCATGAACCGCGAGGATCTGGTCGAGAACCTCGGCACCATCGCGCGCTCCGGCACCGCCGCCTTCATGCGCAACCTGAAGGACAGCGCAAAGGACGGTGACGCCAAGAAGGACGTCAACCTGATCGGCCAGTTCGGCGTCGGCTTCTATTCCGCCTTCATGGTCGCCGACCGGGTGGAGGTGCTGACCCGCAAGGCCGGGGAGACGCAGGGCTGGCGCTGGCTGTCGGACGGCAAGGGCGAATTCACCATCTCCGACGTCGCCGACCTGCCGCGCGGCACGCAGATCAAGCTGCACCTGCGCGAGGGCGACGACGAGTATCTGGAGGAGCACCGCCTCTCCGGCATCGTCCGCAAGTATTCCGACCACATCGCCATCCCGATCCTCTTCGGCGAGGGCGAGGACGCCAAGTCGCTGAACAGCGCGTCGGCCCTGTGGATGCGCTCCAAGAACGAGATCACCGCGGAGCAGTACACGGAGTTCTACCATCATGTCGGGCACGCCTTCGACGATCCGTGGCTGACCCTGCACTGGCGGGCCGAGGGCGCCATCGAATACACGAACCTGCTGTTCGTGCCGTCCTCCAAGCCGTTCGACCTGTTCGACCCCAAGCGCGCCCACCGGGTGAAGCTGTACGTCAAGCGCGTCTTCATCACCGATTCGGCGGAAGGGCTGCTGCCGCCCTACCTGCGCTTCCTGCGCGGCGTGGTGGACAGCGAGGACCTGCCGCTCAACATCAGCCGCGAGATGCTCCAGCACAACCCGATGCTGGCGAAGATCCGCGCCGGCATCACCCGCCGCGTCCTGTCGGAGCTGGGCAAGAAGGCCCGCGACACCGAAAAGGCGGAGGAATACGCGGCCTTCTGGGAAAACTTCGGCGCCGTCCTCAAGGAGGGCCTCTACGACGACTACGAGCACCGGGACGATCTGCTGAAGCTGATGCGCTTCCGCAGCACCGCCGGTGACGGTCTGGTCTCGCTGGAGGAGTATCTGGGCCGCATGAAGGAGGGCCAGGAGGCCATCTTCACCATCAGCGGCGACGACATCGAGACGCTGAAGCGCAGCCCGCAGCTCGAAGGCTTCAAGGCCAAGGGCGTCGAGGTGCTGCTGTTGACCGACCCGGTGGACGAGTTCTGGGTGCCGTCGGTCGGCAGCTTCCAGGACAAGCCCTTCAAGTCGGTGACCCGCGGCGGCGCCGACCTCGGCAAGATCCAGGGCGGCGAGGAGAAGCCCGCCGAGGAGAAGGCGTCCGAGGGCGAGCTGACCGACCTGCTGGTCCTGCTGAAGCTGACGCTCCAGGACGTGGTGAAGGACGTCCGCCCGTCGGAGCGCCTGACCGACAGCGCCGTCTGCCTCGTCGCCGACGAGAACGACATGGACATGCATCTGGAGCGCTTGCTCAAGCAGCACAAGCAGCTCGGCATGGACGCCCCGGCGGCCAAGCGCATCCTGGAGGTCAACCCCGCCCACCCGCTGATCAAGCGCCTCGCCGAGCGCGCCAAGGCGAGCGGTGCGGCGACCTCACTGGACGACGCGGCCTGGCTGCTGCTCGACCAGGCGCGCATCGTGGAGGGCGAGGCCCTGCCCGACCCCGCCGCCTTCGCCCGCCGTCTGGCGAGCGCGATGGAGAAGGGGCTGGCGTAAGGGTTCCCGTTGGCCCCCCCCCAACCCCCCCCCCCCTCGCCCGGGGGGGGGGTTGGGTCGTGTCTTTTTACCCTTCTCCGCCCCCCCAGGCACAAGCGGAAGACGGATTGCCGCTTTTTGT
>NZ_WHOR01000455.1:0-2206 GCF_013340925.1 Azospirillum formosense | reverse complement strand
CACACGAATACGACACAGGGTGGATCGGCGGCAGCGTCAGATGTGTATAAGAAGCAGAGGCACGCCCGCAATGCCATCACCGCGGACGCATGGTCGCCCAGGTCGAGCAGCGCCACGCCAAGATTGTTCCAGGCTCCTGCCAGCAGCGGCTCCCCGGATAGCGCTTGCCGGTAGCGGGCAACCGCCTCCGTCAACCGTCCGTCCCCGAGCAGCGCGCTGCCCAAGTGGAAGAGCAGCCGCGCGTCCTGGCCTGCGTCGGCCTCCACCGCCGGAGCCAGTACCGCCGCCGCCTCGGCGAAGGCGCCACGCTCGTTCAGAAGCGTCCCCAGGTCCCGCGCCACCTCACGGTCCGTCGGATCGTCGGACAAGGAGCGGCGCAGGCACAGTTCCGCATCGGAATGGTTGAGGACGCGCAGCACGAGCGCCAGGCTGCGCCACGCCCCGGCGTGGTCCGGCTGCGCTTGAACCACCCGGTAGAAACCCAAGGCGGCCTCCTCCAAACGGCCGCGGCGCCGGTGGAGGACCGCCAGATCGAACCGGTTGGTGGTGCGCCCGGGATCGGCGCGCAGCGCCTTCTCATAAGCCGCGATGGCGTCGTCGATCCGCTCCTGCGTCTGCAGAAGCAGGCCGAGATTGCCGAGCGCCTCCGCATAGCCGTCGTGAAGGGCGATGGCGCGACGATAGGCGCGGGCCGCATCGTCCGGAAGGCTCCGGTCGGCCAGCACATTGCCCAGGCTGTTGTAGGCCGCGGCGAAGGACGGATCGATCGCCAGGGTCGCCTGGAAACACGCCGATGCCTGAGCAGCCTGACCGTCCTGATAGGCGGCGATGCCGGTCAGGTGGCGGGCATCGGTGTGGAATGGGTCGGCGGACAGGATGCGGCTGTAAAGGAACCGGGCCCCGTCCAGGTTCCCTGCGCGATGCTGTGCGATGGCGTCGGTCAGAACGTCGTCCGCCGACCGACCGTCCCAACCCTGCAGGTCCGCTTCGATCACGGCGCCGGATCGACCGCCGGGTTCCCCGCCGCATCTTCGGCGGCGCTGGGTGAAGCCTCCGACCCGCCCTTGAACATTTTCCGGCAAATTTTCAGAGCGCGGTAATGGTTGCGCGCTTCGACCAGCCGTTCGATCTCATCGAGGTCATCGCGGCAATCCGGCCGGGCTTCGCGCGTCTCGGCCAGTATGGAAGCGAAGCGTTGCAGGTTGAGCACCGCGTCTTCAGGGAAGATGTAGATGAGCTGGATGACGAAGTAGAGCTTCTTCTCGATGCAGTCGATCTGCTCTTCCTTCAACACCTCACGTCCACGAAGGAAGTTGGCCGTGTTGTAAAGAAAGAAAGAGCCAGGACGATCGCCAGCCCCGATGACCGCACCGTTGATGATGACCTTTTCATTGGGGCGGAGAACGAACTTCAGAGGCATGAAACGGACCCGGTCCTTGTCTCGGCGGCGCGCGGAAGCGGAAAGCGTTTGCCGGAAAGCGCCGCACCAAATGAAACGGGCGGCGGCTTGCGCCGCCGCCCGCCGGGCGTGATCCTACCCGAACTCTCAGGCTTAGAACAGACGCAGGATCGACTGCTGCGACTGGTTGGCCAGCGAGAGGGCGATGGTGCCGAGCTGCTGACGGGTCTGCAGCATCAGCAGGTTGGCGCCTTCCTCGTTCTGGTCGGCCAGCGTCAGCTTGCTCGCGCCTTCCGTCAGCACGTCGCTGAACTCCTTGGTGAAGTTCTCACGGGTCGTAATGACGTTCAGGTTGGTCGACAGCGTCTGCGAGGCCGAGCGCAGGTGCTGTTTCGCGTAGTCGATGCCGGCGACCGCCTTGTCGATGTCGTCGCGGTCGGTCCAGTCGTTCTGCGCGTAGTCCAGACGCATGCCCTGGCCGCTGGTGGTCAGGTTCTGCGACTTCACCGTGATCGCGTTGGTGTTGCGCTCGTTGAGCTGCACCGTCAGATCGTTCGAGGTGTTGGCGTCGGTCACCTGCACCGAGACCAGGTTGGCCGCGGAATTGGCATCCGCCGCCTGCTTGATGGTCTTCTGGTCGACGTTGAAGCGCACCGTGCCGGTGTCGAACGCGTAGGCGTTCTCACCATCCGACAGCTTGCCCTCGCCGCGCTTGGACATGCCGTCGCGGGTCACCGTGGCGCCGCTCAGGTTGCTGACCTGGATCTGGATGTCGACCTTCTTCTCGATCGTCGAGATGCCGTTGCC
>NZ_WHOR01000454.1:0-2239 GCF_013340925.1 Azospirillum formosense | reverse complement strand
ACTCCATGGCGAAGGCGTTCACCCCGGCCGCCGCGTAGGCGGCCACATGGTCGCGGCTGTTGTAGGGGTTGAGGATGGCGAACAGCAGCGCGCCGCGCTTGATCAGCGCCAGCTCGTCGAGGTCCCCTTCCCCGGCCAGCAGCGGGCGCTGCACCTTCAGCACGATGTCGGCGTCGGCCAGCGCCGACGCGGCGTCCGGCGCGATCTCCGCGCCGGCGTCCTGATAGACCCGGTCCGGCAGGTTCGAGCCCAGTCCGGCGCCGGTCTCCACGACCACTTCCAGGCTGAGGGCTTTGAGTTTCTTGACCGTCTCCGGAGAAGCCGCGACGCGATTCTCGCCCGCGCGCCGCTCCCTGGGTATGGCGATTTTCATGGTTCTTTATCTCCCCTGCCGCAAGTGGCCGATTTGCGTGCAATCGGCCTAGACCGTCGGCATCAATGCCGGATTTATGTGACTTTGTGAAGCTCTTGAGCGTCGATGGTATTACCAGCGGTGATAGGTGCGGCGCAACAGCCCGGAGAGGGTTGGCGCGCCCGCGTGCATCGGAAAGTGCAAGGTCGCCGCTTTCGCAAGGTCCCGCCATCGGTCTTTCGCATCAAGCGTCCGTCCGATGCGGGGGGGCGTCGCCGCGGGCGTATCCCACTATCCGGGCACACCCGGCTGAACCCTTGGCGCGGTTTGCCGCGCCCTGTGGCATCCGCGCCGACGACGCCGGGAGTCGCTTGCCATCGACGGCGCCCGCCGATATCGTCCGCGCCGGATTCCCCGGAAGCACCCAATTTGAGGTTACCCTTATCATGTCCGACGTCGGCGGCATTGCGGCGGATCGCCTGAAATCCTTCGTGGAGCGCATCGAGCGCCTGGAAGAAGAGAAGCGCGGCCTGCAGGAGGACATCAAGGAGGTCTACTCCGAGGCCAAGGGCACCGGTTTCGACACCAAGATCATCCGCCAGATCATCCGGCTGCGCAAAATGGACAAGGCCGACCGCCAGGAGCAGGAAGCCATCCTGGAGCTCTACAAGGAAGCGCTGGGGATGGTGGAATAACCACCCCCAACTCCCTCCCCGTTACGCCGCCCCGATCAAGCCGCAGCGTCCGCAAGGACGCCGGCGGCCAGCCGGTCCATCACGTTGCCCAGCAGGGCGAGACCGGCCCCACCGCCGAGCGACAGGATCGACTCGGGGTGGAACTGCACGGCGGCGAGCGGAAGCCGCCGGTGCTCCACGGCCATCACCAGCCCGTCGGCGGTCTCCGCGGTCACCGTGAGGTCCGCCGGCAGCCGGTCGCGACGCGCCACCAGCGAGTGGTAGCGCCCGACCGTCAGCCGCTCCGGCAGGCCGGCGAACAGCGCGCCACCCAGCACACGGACCTCCGTCGCCTTGCCGTGGACCGGCTCCGGCAGCAGGTCCAGCGTGCCGCCGAAGCGCTCCACCATCCCCTGTAGCCCCAGGCAGACGCCGAACACCGGCAGGCCGAGCGCCAGCGCCGCGTCGATGGTGCCCGCCACGTCGAAATCCGCCGGACGCCCCGGACCGGGGGACAGCACGACCAGATCCGGCCTCCGCTCCGCCAGCGCCGCCCGCGCGTGGCTGTGACGCAGCGTCGCCACCGACGCGCCGGTCTGGCGCAGATAGTCGGCCAGCGTGTGGACGAAGCTGTCGTCGTGGTCCACCAGCAACACCCGCTTGCCCCGTCCGCCGGAAGGAGCCGCTGGAATCGCGGATGCGGAACACGCCGACTCCCCACGGATGGCGTCGCGGAAGGCGGCGGCCTTCAGACGGCACTCCGCGTCCTCCGCGTCCGGGTCGCTGTCCGACAGCAGGGTTGCCCCGGCCCGCACGTAGGCGACGCCCTCGGCCATGCGGATGGTGCGCAGGGTCAGGCCGGTGTCCATCCCGCCGTCGAAGCCCAGCCGGCCGAAGGCGCCCCCGTACCAGCGGCGCGGCGATTGCTCCGTGTCCTCCAGGAATTGCATGGCCCAGCGCTTGGGCGCCCCGGTCACCGTCACCGCCCAGGTGTGGGTGAGGAAGGCGTCCAGCGCGTCGAGGCCGGGCCGCAGCCGCCCCTCCACATGGTCCACCGTGTGGATCAGGCGGGAATACAGCTCGATCATCCGCCGCCCGATCACCCGGACGGACCCCGGCTCGCACACCCGCGCCTTGTCGTTGCGGTCCACATCGGTGCACATGGTCAGCTCCGCCGCGTCCTTGGCCGAGGTCAGCAGGCGCAGGATCTGGG
>NZ_WHOR01000453.1:0-2246 GCF_013340925.1 Azospirillum formosense | reverse complement strand
GTTTCAAATCATTCGAACCAAGAAGCCGTGTCGAGGAGACGTCCCATGAGCGAGTTCCCGAAGAAGACCCAGGCCGACTGGCAGAGCCTGGCCGCCAAGGACCTGGGCGCCAACGGGACGCTCGACGACCTCGTCTGGAAGACTCCGGAGGGGCTGGACGTCAAGGCGCTCTACACCGCCGACGATCTGGAAGGGCTGGAGCTGGACAGCCTGCCCGGCTTCCCGCCCTTCACCCGCGGCCCGCGCGCCACGATGTACGCGGTGAAGCCCTGGACCATCCGCCAGTACGCCGGCTTCTCGACCGCCGAGGACTCCAACGCCTTCTACAAGGCGAACCTGAAGGCCGGGCAGATGGGCCTGTCGGTCGCCTTCGACCTCGCCACCCACCGCGGCTATGACAGCGATCACCCGCGCGTGGTCGGCGACGTGGGCAAGGCCGGCGTCGCCATCGACAGCGTCGAGGACATGAAGATCCTCTTCGACGGCATCCCGCTCGACAAGATGTCGGTGTCGATGACCATGAACGGCGCGGTTCTGCCGATCCTCGCCGGCTACATCGTCGCCGCGGAGGAGCAGGGCGTCAGCCAGGACAAGCTGAGCGGGACCATCCAGAACGACATCCTCAAGGAGTTCATGGTCCGCAACACCTACATCTACCCGCCCGAACCCTCGATGCGGATCATCGCCGACATCATCGAGTACACGGCGCTGAACATGCCGAAGTTCAACTCGATCTCGATCTCCGGTTACCACATGCAGGAGGCCGGTGCGACCGCGGTGCAGGAGCTGGCCTTCACCATCGCCGACGGCCTCGAATATGTCCGCGCCGCCATGTCGAAGGGCCTGCCGGTCGACAAGTTCGCGCCGCGCCTGTCCTTCTTCTTCTCCATCGGCATGAACTTCTTCATGGAGATCGCCAAGCTGCGCGCCGCGCGCCTGCTGTGGTCGACCCTGATGAAGCAGAAGTTCGACCCGAAGGACGCCCGCTCGCTGGCCCTGCGCACCCACTGCCAGACCTCCGGCGTCAGCCTGACCGAGCAGGACCCCTACAACAACGTCATCCGCACCACCATCGAGGCGATGGCCGCGGTGCTGGGCGGCACCCAGTCGCTGCACACCAACGCCTTCGACGAGGCGCTGGGCCTGCCGACGAAGTTCTCCGCCCGCATCGCCCGCAACACCCAGCTCATCATCGCCGAGGAGTCGGGCGTCACCAACGTGGTCGATCCGCTGGGCGGCTCCTACTACATCGAGAACCTGACCCACAGCCTCGCCAGCGCCGCGCTCGACCTCATCAACAAGGTCGAGGATCTGGGCGGCATGACCAAGGCGGTGGACAGCGGCATGCCCAAGTTGCTGATCGAAGAGGCCGCCGCCCGCCGGCAGGCCCGCGTCGACCGCGCCGAGGAGGTGATCGTCGGCGTCAACAAGTACCGTCCGGAGAACCCCGAGATGGTCGACGTGCTGGACATCGACAACACGGCGGTCCGGGAATCCCAGATCGCCCGCCTCAACCAGGTCCGTGCCAACCGCGACGACGCCAAGTGCCGCGCCGCCCTGGAGGCCCTGACCAAGGCCGCGACGGAGAAGTCCGGCAACCTGCTCGCCCTGGCGGTGGAGGCCACCCGCGCCCGCGCCACGGTCGGCGAGATTTCCGACGCGCTGGAGAAGGCCTTCACCCGCCATGTGGCGGTCATCCGTTCCGTCTCCGGCGTCTACGGCGCCGCCTATGAGGGCGACGAGGGCTTCAAGAAGATCCAGGAGGAGGTGTCCGCCTTCGCTGCCGAGGAGGGCCGCCGCCCGCGCATCCTGGTCGTCAAGATGGGCCAGGACGGCCACGACCGCGGCGCCAAGGTGATCGCCACCAGCTTCGCCGACATCGGCTTCGACGTGGACATCGGGCCGCTGTTCCAGACCCCGGAGGAGGCCGCCCGTCAGGCGGTGGAGAACGACGTACACGTCATCGGCGTGTCGTCCCAGGCCGCCGGCCACAAGACGCTGGTCCCGCAACTGGTCGAGGAGCTGCGCCGCCAGGGCGCTGGCGACATCCTGGTCGTCTGCGGCGGCGTGATCCCGCCCCAGGACTACGACTACCTCTACAAGGCGGGCGCCGCGGCCATCTACGGCCCCGGCACGAACATCCCGAAGGCCGCCTCCGACATCCTGGCCATCCTGCGCAAGCAGAAGGCCGCGGCGTAACCGGCGCCAGCACTTTTCCCTCCCCCGCCCCGTGGGGGAGGGTTAGG
>NZ_WHOR01000452.1:0-2328 GCF_013340925.1 Azospirillum formosense | reverse complement strand
GGGAAGGGGCCCGCGGCGAAGCCGTGGGAAGGGTGGGGGCAGGACCTTGCCCCTTACTCCGGACGCATCTTGCGGACGGCCTCGTCGGACGGCAGATAGTCCGCGCCGTCGGCGTAGCGCCAGCCCGTCATCACGCCCTGGCCGTCCTTCACCGTGGTCTTGCCGACATAGGCGCCCATGGTCGCCTGATGGTCGAGCGCGCGGAAGGTGATCGGGCCGAAGGGGCTGGACAGGTCCAGGCCGGACAGCGCGTCCACGACCTTCTCCGCATCGGTGGAGCCGGCCTTCTCCACGGCGGCGGCGATGGCCTTGAAGGTGGCGTAGCCGACGACCGAGCCCTGGCGCGGCGGCTCGTTGAAACGCTTCACATAGGCCTCGCGGAAGGCCTTGTGCTCGGGCGTGTCAATCTGCTCCTGCGGGTAGCCGGTGACGACCCAGCCCTCCGGCGCCTCGTCCTTCATCGGGTCGAGATACTCCGGCTCGCCGGTCAGCAGGCTGACGACGGTGCGGTTGCGGAACAGGCCGCGCCCTTCGCCCTCACGCACGAACTTGGCGAGGTCGGCGCCGAAGGTGACGTTGAAGATGGCGTCGGGCTTTGCCGCGGCCAGCGCCTGCACGGTCGGCCCCGCCTCCAGCTTGCCCTGGGCCGGCCACTGCTCGGCCACGAACTCCACGTCCGGACGCTTCTCCGACAACAGCTGGCGGAACCACTGCACCGCCGACTGGCCGTATTCGTAGTTGGGGGCGACGGTGGCCCAGCGCTTGGCCGGCAGCTTCGCCGCCTCCTCCACCAGCATGGCCGCCTGCATGTAGGTGCTGGGGCGCAGGCGGAAGGTGTAACGGTTGCCCTTGGTCCAGGTAATGGCGTCGGTCAGCGGCTCCGCCGCGACGAAGGGCACCTTGTTGCGCGCGGCGAAGTCCGCCACGGCCAGCCCGACGTGGGAGAAGTAGGTGCCGGCCAGCAACTCGACCTTCTCGTTCGACAGCAGCTCCTGCGCGACGCGCACGGCGTCGTCCGGCTTGCCGGCGTCGTCGCGGGAGACGACCTCCAGCTTGCGCCCACCGAGCAGGCCGCCCGCCGCATTCACCTCCTCCACCGCGAGCTGCCAGCCCTGGCGGTAGGGGATCGTGAAGGCCGGCAGGCCGGTATAGCTGTTGATCTCGCCGACGCGAATCGGCTGCCCGCCCGATGGGGCCGGGGCGGATTGCGCCTGGGCGGCGGGCATCGGCGCGGCGATGCAAAGGGCGACGGCGAGGGCGGCAGCGCCCGGCGCAAGCAGGAGATGGCGGCGGTTCATGGTCGGCGGTATCCCGGCGCGGTTGGCGGCTGCGTGAACGCATGGAACGGCAGCGTGAACGCAATGTCTGCGTTCATAGCAAACCCACCGCAAAAGTCACCGTTCCGTTGCGCCGCACCAAGCCTCTTTTCCGCGTGCCGCCGTGGGAACCGCAGGCCTCACATCAGGCGGGAGAGGAGCATGAGGAAGGTCGCCTGCTCCTCCGGGGTCAGCGGGTCCAGCGTCCGGTGATGCGCCTGGGTGGCGTTTCCAAGCAGGGTGCTGACCAGCGATTGGCCGGATCGGGTCAGGCTGACGCTGGTGCGCCGCCGGTCCTGCGGGTCCGGCTGGCGTTCCACCAGCTTGCGCTCCACGAGGCGCAGGATCACGCCCTGGGTGGTCGCCGGGTCCATGAAGGTCAGCCGGCCAAGTTGATTCTGCGACAACGATCCTTCGGTCCGCAACGTGACCAGGGCACCCCACTGGGTGGGGGTAAGCTGGGAGTCGCCGATCATGTCCATGAAGATGGAGGACGCGCGCTGATGGGCCCGGCGAAGGCGATAATGCACCTGCCCGGTCAGCAGGTAATCGTCGGTCGGAGGATGGGCGATGTGATCCATGGGCGCACACGAGCGTTGCGGAGCCGGACCGTTTCCGGTTGCGGCGGGTGTCGGCGGAACACCGTGCGGCAGGTCCGGTGCCGGTCCCGGGGAATGCTCCCGGGCGTGCACCAAATGCAGCAGGCTTCGCATTGAAGCCTAGGCATGGAAGTCGCGATAGGCAACGCTCGCCGCTGCGGCATAGGGCCACAGTCTAAGGCTGATCACTATTTAAAATGCAAAGCACTCGCGAACGAAGATGATCCGTGCGTATCAAGATTCTTTCCTGGTGGACTGGGTAGAAATCTGCATATGCGGGTGTGTTTTGGTCATACCAGAGGGCAGCCCATATTTCGATTATGGGTTTTGTTTCGGTGGGTAGGTGTTCGGCGGCGGAGTCCTTTCGCGGTCGGACTTCGGGAGGTCACCGTCCGGCGGCGGGACACTCCCGG
>NZ_WHOR01000451.1:0-2342 GCF_013340925.1 Azospirillum formosense | reverse complement strand
CCCCCGCCGCCAACCGAACGGCGAATCGGCGATCCCACCAGACCTCTCCGCCGGGGGTAAGGTCCAGCCGTTCGGTGACCCCAATCGGTTCCCGTGCGATCACCAAACAACCCTGCCGCGGCACAATGCGGCAGCCGCCCAGCGTGCGCCCCCGGAAGCGCTCCCCCGCGATGTCGGCGAACAGACGCTCCGCCGCCTCGTCCTTCGGCGGGTAGGCGGCACCCCCCGTCGCGGCGATGCAGCGGACCAGCGCGCGCAGGCCAAGCTCCTCCGGTGCTGCCAGCAACGGCTTTGGGTCCAGCCGCAGCCAGCCCTCCGGATGGACCTCCACGGCCTCGGCCAGCAGGGCGGCGGTCCCCGCCTCCAGCGCGTTGCGGGCGCGGGCGGCCCGCCGGGCGAGGTCGGCCAGACGCGGCGGGTCCAGCCCCTCGGCGGCCAGGGCCTCCCCCGCCGCGCGCAGGCGGGCGCGGGCGAAGCGTGGGTTGCGGTTGGACGGGTCCTCGATCCATTGCTGGCCAAAGGCGCGGCAGGTCGCCACCAGCCGTTCGTGGGGCAGGTCGAGCAGCGGCCGGATCAAGCGGACTGCCCCCGCCGCGCGCACCGGCGCCATGCCGGCCAGCCCGTCGATTCCGGAGCCGCGGGCGAATCGCAGCAGCACCGTCTCCGCCTGATCGTCGCGGTGGTGGGCGAGCGCCAGATGAAGGACGCCCTCCTCGCGGCAGCGCTCGGCCAGCAGGCGATGACGCGCGGCGCGGGCCGCCTCCTGGATTCCGGTCACCGGCTTTTCGCCGTCCCAGCGCAGAACGGCGTGGGCAATGCCATGGGCCTTGAGCCACTCACCCACCCGAGCGGCCTCCGCCGCCGACTCCGCGCGCAGGCCATGGTCCACGACCAGGGCGAGGACATCCCCGCCCCGCTCCGCCGTCCAGCGCTGAATGAGCAGGGCCAGCCCGAGGCTGTCGGCCCCGCCGGACACGCCCACGGCCACGCGCGGCCGCGTCTCGAATCCGCCCAGCCGCTCCATGCGGGCGGCGAACTCACCCGCGGAAATCGGCCCGGCGGGGTCGGACGCGTTCACCGCGCCCGTCAGGCGCAGTTCAGGCGGCGGCGCTCGGTGTCGGCGCGGCGCTTCACGCTGGCCGAAGCTTCGGGGAACTTGCTGATCAACTGGTTGAAGGCCGTGCAGGCGTCCTTCTTCTGGTTGAGCTGCTGCAGCGACATGCCGAGCTTCAGCAGGTTGTCCGCCGCCTTGTTGTTCTTCGGATACTTCTGCACGCCCTCGGCGAAGGCCACGGCGGCATCCTGGAACTTGTTGCGGACGTAATAGGTCTCACCCAGCCAGTATTGGGCGTTGCCAGCAAGCTGGTGGCCCTTGTTCTTCGCCAGGAAGTCGCTGAAGGCCTTTTCCGCCTTGTCGTAGTCGGACTGGCGCAGCAGCTCGAAGGCGTGCTCGTACTGCTTCTCCGGGGTCGAATTGGCGGGCAGCGGCGCCAGGGCGGCGGTCTGCTTCTCCGCCGGCTTGTCAGCCGTCTTCTCGGGCGTCTTGGCGGCGCTGGGCGCCGCGGCCGGAGCCGCCGCGCTGGGCTTGGCCGGGCCGCCGAACGGGTCGCTGGCCGCCCCGCCGCCCTTGCTCTCCAGCTCCTTCAGGCGGAAATCGATGTCGCTGTTGACCCGCTCCAGCCGGTCCTTCATCTGCGAGATCTGATAGGTCGCCTCTTCATAGCGCCCGGTCAGCTCCGACAGGGCGCGTTCCAGCTTCTGCAGCCGCACCTCGAAATCGGCGGCCAGCGAGGGCTGGATCTCAGCCGTCTGCCCGCGTGAGTAGGAGCTGCCCGGATAGGCCTGCGCCACCTCGACGCGCCCGCCCAGCGCCTCCACCCCCGACTCCAGCCGGTCCAGACGGTCCTGCAGCGAAACCGTCTGCGCGAGGACGGAACCGCTGCACAGCAGGCCGCCGAGCAGAAGGGCAGCGAAAGAAGGGGTCTTGGTCATGCGTCGAGGGTCCTGTCCGGGCGGGAAAAGCCGTCGTTAAGAGGGTGCCGGCCCAAGCGGGCGAAACTATGGCGGCTGTTTACCAGAAGCGCGCGCCCCTTGCACGGTGGTGATTTGGAAATCTCCCGCGCACCGGGCGCAATCCCGAAAGAGACCACAGAAAAAAGCCCCTTCCCGGTATTCCGGAAAGGGGCCCTTCTCAAAGCGGACTCCTGAAAGCGTCTTACGCCTTGAGGATGCCGCGGCCGGCGAAGCGGGCGGCGGTGCCGAGCATCTCCTCGATGCGGATCAGCTGGTTGTACTTGGCCAGACGGTCGGAGCGCGACAGCGAGCCGGTCTTGATCTGGCCG
>NZ_WHOR01000450.1:0-2344 GCF_013340925.1 Azospirillum formosense | reverse complement strand
CCCTGCACCAGATCCCCCCAATGGGGCGACAGCGGGTTGCCCGACTGGCCGGTGGCGATGGAGAAGCGGGAGTTGCCGAGATCCGCCAGATCATAGACCGCGCGCAGCCCCGGACCATGGACGTGGGAGAAGGGGACCTGCGGGTCGCGCACGCGGGTGGTGCCGCGGTTGACGGTGAAGGCGCCGCCGCCGGTCGGGATCGACAGGTCGAACATCGAACCGAGCAGAGGCACCCGGCCGAGAAGCCGGTGGTTCAGGGCGGCCTTGTGCTCCTCCCCCCAGCGCCAAGCGTTCATGTCGGCGCCGTGGCGCCGCTCGATCTCCGCCAGCGCCGATTTCAGCGAGCCAGCGAGCATGGTGGTGCAGTCCTCGCGGGCCGGCGTCGTCCGGTCGTCGCACCACTGCGGCGCCTGGGCCAGCACGCGGTGCAGGGCGCGGGGGCGCAGGTCCCAGTAGCTCTGGAACAGCGGCCCCAGCTCGTCGGCGAAGACGCGGCGCACCAATTCCCGCTCCCACCAGGAGAAGATCAGCGGCTCGGCCCGGTCGCGGTCCATGCGCCCGTCCCAGCCGGCCAGACGGTCCAGCGCGGCGCGGGCCTGTCCATTGAGATCGGGCACAGTGCGCAGCGGCTCCAGCATCAGCGGCAGCAGGTCGCGCGCCGGCAGGGACAGCTCGTCCATCTGCTGGGCGGCGACCTCCTCCACCGTGTGCGGGCCGTCGCCGAGCAACTGCACGATCCGCTCGGCGCGGGCGGGGTCCGGCCATTCGGTCGCCAGGGCATAGGGATAGCCGGGGCCGACCACCGCGTTGTTGGCGTTGACGAACTGGCCCGACGGCGGATCGACCGCCTGGGGCAGAGCGTCGAAGGGGATGTAGCCGATCCAGTCATATTCGCCGGTCCAGCCCGGCACCGGAACGCGCCCGTCGCCGCCGCGCCGCACCGGGACCAGCGCCGGCGACAGGAAGCCCAGCGTCCCCGCCGTGTCGGCGTAGACGACGTTCTGCTGCGGCGCCACGTGGAGGAACAGCGCCTCGCGCACCGCGGCGGCGTCGGCGGCGTGGTTGAGGCGGTACAGCGCCTCCGCCGTGGTGTCGGCGGCGCCCAGGCCGGGGAAGGCCAGCGCCAGCACATGGCCCTCCGGCGCGGCGTCGGCGGCGTCCGGCGTGGTCAGCACCGGGCCGTGCCGCGTCTCGCGCACCGTCAGCGTCTCGTCCGGTTGGCCGGCGATGCGGATCGTCTCCTGGCGTGTTTCGAAGGCGGCGCTGCCGTCCGGCGTCAGGTAGCGGCCGGGGTCCTGCGGGTCGAGCTTCTCGATGAACAGGTCCTGGGTGTCGCTGTGGGTGGTGGTGAAGCCCCAGGCGACGCGGCCGTTGTGACCCAGGATGTGAAGCGGCACGCCGGGAATGGTCGCCCCGGCGATGCGGTGTTCCGGCGTCACGATGCGCGCCAGATACCACAGGATCGGCGCCTCCAGCCCGAGATGGGGGTCGTTGGCGATGATCGGCTTGCCGGTCGCGCTGCGCGCCCCGGTCAGCGCCCATTCGTTGGAGGCGGTGTCGAAGCCGAGGTCGGGCAGGGCGGCCAGCGCCTTCTGCAGGTCCATTCTGTCGAGCGTCGCCGCCAGGGTCACCGGGGCGGTGGGGTCGGAGTCCGGGAACAGGTCGCGCATCTGCTCCGGCGTCAGGCTTTTCAGGGCGCTGGCGCGGAACAGCTCGTCCCGGGAATCGCCGGAGAGCTGGAGCGCCATCAGCTTGCCCCAGACGAGGCTGTCGGCCGGCCGCCAGGGTTCCGGCGTGTGGCGCAGGAGCTGGAACTCGATGGGCAGCGCCTCGCGGCGCGTCTCCATCCAGGCGTTCACCCCGGCGGCGTAGGCGTCAAAGGCCAGGCGGGTCTCCGGCGACAGCTCCTCATAGGCCTCCTCGGCCCGCCGGTAGACGCCCAGCGTGCGCATGGAGCGGTCGAGCCGCAGCGCCCAGTCGCCGAAGCGCGTGCCGACCAGCTCGGACAGCCGCCCGGCGCCGCTGCGCCGCATGGTCTCCATCTGCCACAGCCGGTCCTGCGCATGGACGTAGCCGAGCGCGAAATAGGCGTCCCGCTCGGTGGCGGCGAAGATGTGCGGGACGGCGTTGCGGTCGCGCAGGATCTCCACCGGGCTTTCCAGCCCGGGGACGGTGGCCGCGCCGTCGTAGGCCGGGGTCTGCTGGCGAAGCCACAGCAGGAACCCGCCCGCCCCCAGCATCGGCACCACGATCACCAGGGCGAGAACGGCGACCAGGATGGCCAGGGGCTTGCGGACGGCGCGGGGGATCATCGGGGGACCACAGCTCGGACAGCGGGCTCGGA
>NZ_WHOR01000044.1:0-29162 GCF_013340925.1 Azospirillum formosense | reverse complement strand
TACCGGAACCGCGCGGCGATGCGGTCATACTCCTCAAGCCGTCCGATCGGACCGAGCGCGGCCACGGTGGGGCGGCTTTCCCGCAAGCGCCGGGCGACGCGGACGATGGACTCGCGGTCGACCGCCCCGATCTTCTCGACGATCTCCTCCACCGGCACCGGGCGCCCATAGACCAGAAGCTGTTGGCCGAGCTGTTCGCAGCGCGACATGGAGCTTTCCAGCGCCATCAGCGTCCCGGCACGGAGCTGGGCGGCGGCGCGGGCCACCTCCTCCTCGGTCACGTCCTCGGTCACCCGCATCAGCTCGTCGCAGACGACGGGGACCAGTTCCGCCACCTCGTCCTCGCCGGTGCCGGCGTAGACGCCGAACAGCCCGCCGTCGCGGTAGGCGCCGGAGAAGGTGTAGATGGAATAGACCAGCCCGCGCTTCTCCCGCACCTCCTGGAAGAGGCGCGAGGACATGCCGCCGCCGAGCAGCGTCGACATCACCGAATGGGCGTAATAGTCCGGGTCGTGCACGCCCACCCCGTCGAAGCCGAGGACGAGGTGCATCTGCTCCAGGTCCCGCGCCTCGCGGAAGTCGCCACCGGCGTAGCGCGCGTCCTCGGACTCCGGCGCCGGGCGGGAGGACAGCCCGTCGAAGGCCGACAGCGCCATGTCGACAAGCCGGTCGTGTTCCAGCCGCCCGGCGGCGGCCAGCACGATGCCCGGCGCGCCGTAATGGCCGTCGATGTAATCGACCAGCGCCGGGCGCGACAGGGCGCCGACGATCTCCGCCGAGCCCAGGACGGGGCGCCCCAGCGCCTGCCCCGGATAGGCGGTGGACTGGAAATGGTCGAAGATGATGTCGTCGGGGGTGTCGGCGGACTGGCCGATTTCCTGAAGCACCACCGTGCGCTCCCGGACCAGTTCCTCGCTGTCGAGGACGGAGTTCTGGAGCATGTCGGCGATGAGGTCGAGCGCCAGCGCCGTGTCCTCGTGCAGGACCTTGGCGTAATAGGCCGTCTGCTCGCGCGTCGTGTAGGCGTTGAGCTGGCCGCCGACATTCTCGATCTCTTCGGAGATGCGGAAGGCGGAGCGCCGCTCGGTGCCCTTGAACAGCATGTGCTCGACGAGATGCGCCACGCCGTTGACGCTCGCGGACTCGTTGCGCGTGCCGACCCCGACCCAGCAGCCGAGCGAGACCGACTGCACGCCGGGCATCGTGTCGGTGGCGACGCGCAGCCCGTTCGGCAGCGTGGTCACGCGGATGCTCATGCGGCCTCCTTGGCGGCGCGGGCGCGGGCGACGACGAACTCCTGGACCGCCGCCACGTCGTTGGGCAGCTCCGACAGCCGCTCCTCCCGCTCGTAGAGGTCGGCGAGGCGCGGCGGCAGGACCGGGCGCCGGCCGGTGGCCGTCTCCACCGCGTCGGGGAACTTGGCCGGATGCGCGGTCGCCATCACCACCACCGGCACCGACGGATCGACCGGCGCCACCATGGCGGAATGGATGCCGACGGCGGTGTGCGGATCGACCTGATAGCCGCCGGTCTTTTCCCAGACGCCCTTGATGATGTCCATGGTCAGCGCATCATCCGCGCGATTGGCCGTGAAGATGCCGTGCGCCTCGGCCAGCTGCGCGTCGGTGACGGCGAACTTGCCCTCCGCGCGGAAGCTGTCCATGGCGGCCTGCACGGCGGCGCCGTCGCGGCCCAGCAGGTCGAACAGCAGCCGCTCGAAGTTGGAGGAGATCTGGATGTCCATGCTGGGACTCAATGTGGGCACGACCGGAGCCGCCGACATGGTGCCGCTGGCAAAAAAGCGGGCCAGGATGTCGTTGGCGTTGGAGCCCACGACCAGCCGCTCCACCGGCAGGCCCATCGCCCGCGCGCCGTAGGCGGCGTAGACATTGCCGAAATTGCCGGTGGGCACGGTGAAGGCCACCTTGCGGTCCGGCGCGCCCAGCGCCACCGCGGCGGCAAAGTAATAGACGATCTGGGCCATGATGCGCGCCCAGTTGATCGAGTTCACCGCCGACAGGCCCATCTTGTCGCGGAAGGCCATGTCGTTGAACAGCGCCTTCACCAGGTCCTGGCAGTCGTCGAAGGTGCCGTGCAGCGCGATGTTGTGCACGTTGGCCGACAGGACGCTGGTCATCTGGCGGCGCTGCACCTCCGACGTGCGGCCCTTCGGGTGCAGGATGAAGATGTCCACGTTCTGGCGGTCGCGGCACGCCTCGATGGCGGCGGAGCCGGTGTCGCCCGAGGTGGCGCCGACGATGGTCACCCGCTCGCCGCGCTTGGCCAGCACATGGTCGAACAGGCGGCCGAGCAGTTGCAGCGCCACGTCCTTGAAGGCCAGCGTCGGGCCGTGGAACAGCTCCATCACCCAGGTGCGCTGGTCGAGCTGCACCAGCGGCACCACCGCGGCGTGGTCGAAGCTGGCGTAGGCGTCCGTCACGATGGCGCGGAAATCGTCCTCGGCGATGGCGCCGCCCAGGAAGGGCAGCATGACGCGCACGGCGATCTCGCTGTAGGGAAGGCCGCGCATCGCGCGGATCTCGTCGGCCGAGAACTGCGGCCAGCTTTCCGGAACATAGAGGCCGCCGTCACGCGCGAGACCGGCCAGAAGGACTTCCTCGAAACCCAGGACCGGGGCCTGGCCCCGCGTGCTGACGTACTTCAACGCACACTCTCCGACGCCTGAAGGTGGCCGACGCTGTGGCGGGCCGGCGACTCTTGTGGAACGGGCATAGTTAGCGCCCTCCCACACGCCGTGCAAGCGGCGGGTTCCGGATGCGTTGCAAACAAAACCCCTCTCCCGCGGTGGGAGAGGGGATTGTCAGGCTCCCGGTCAGGCGCCGGTGTGGACGTCCAGCGGGTCGTGGTGCAGCGCCGAGGCATCGTGCGCGGCATCGACCGGCGGAAGCTCCACCGTCTGGGCGGCGAGCGCGGCGTCCACCGACGCGGCGGCGCTGTGGTCCGCCACCTGCGGCTGCGTCACCGTGTGGGACAGGACGTTGATGTCGCCCTCACCAAGCGCCTGCGCCTTCGCCGGTGCCCAGGCGGCCTTGGCCGGGCTGCCGCCGCCGTCGAACAGGCCTTCCTTGATGGCGTTGTACTTGGTCTGGTCAACCGTCTGCCAATCGTCCTTCAGGATGCCGCCGGTGTCGCCCGAGTTCGGGTTCCACGACCAGTAGGTCCAGCTCGCCCCTTCCTTGCCGGCGCCCAGGTCGTTGGTGCCGTTGCCGTCCAGGTCGCCGTTCATGTAGTCGATCAGCTTGGCCATGTAGGCCTTGTCCTGGTCGGTCTCCAGCTTGCCGCCGAACTCGCCGACCAGCACGGGCGCCTTGTCCTCCTTCAGCAGCCAGCCCCAGTTGTCGGTGTACTGACCCGGCAGGTTGTTCGGGTAGTCGCTGGCCTTGAACCACTCCATCTCGTGGATGGACGGGCCGTAGGAGTGGACCGAGTAGACCAGCTTGCCCGGATTGTCGAATTCGATCGGGCGGTCCTTGGCGCCGCGCAGGTTGCCGCCCCACCACTCCCACTGGTTCTCGTGGATTTCGACGCCCTCGACCAGCAGCAGCCAATCCTTGTTCACGGACTGAATCTCGTTGCCGATGCGCTCCGCGGCCCAGGCCCAGTCGGTGGCCTTGTCGCCGCCGCCCCAGGTCGCCTGGCCGTGCGGCTCGTTGTGCAGGTCGGCGCCGACGACCGTGTCGTTGCCCTTGTAGCGCTCGGCCAGCATCTTCCAGTTTTCGATCATCTTCGACTCCGGGTACTTGTCGTCGTACCACAGGCCGTTCTCGTTGGCCGACGCACCGTCGCTGGAGCGGTGGTGGTCGAGGATGACCTTCATGCCGATGCGCCCGGCGTAGTCGATCACCTTGTCCATGACCTCAAGCGGCGACTTGTTCGCGAGGTCGGGATTCTTGGAGGTGTCGATGCCCGTCGCCCGGTCGGCGTCCAGAGCCGCGTCGCTCCACGGCAGACGGATGGTGTTGAAGCCCATCTCCTTCATCTGCTCCATCATCCCCCAGTACCCGCGCATGTCCATGCCGTTGGGGTTGAAGACGAAGCCCTCGCCGCCGAACCAGTTGACGCCCGTCAGCTTGACGTTCTGACCCGACGAATCGACGATCTGGTTGCCGTCCGTGTGCAGGAAGCCCTTGGCGATGCCCATTGTACTCTGCCCTCGTTGCCATTCGCGTTGGGCCGGAGGCTGGAGGTTTATGGTTAATGAAATATTGCCGGGAATGTCGCTTAATTCCGGCAATCCAAGGCATGTGTGACCATGTCCGGAAGAGCGGATTTTGAAGACATTTGAGACAATGAAGATGGGTCGAGTGCTTGCGCTGCTTTAAGGCTGTTTTTCTGATTGATCGATTGATTGCTCGGAGCGGCGCGCCGGAACGAAGGAGGGTTACGGGCCAGCCTTTTGCGCTCGGCGGATTTTGCGGATTCTCCCGCAGCAGCGAACATGCCTCGGCGAAACCCATGCCCTACCCCGGCCCTCCCCCGCTTCGCGGGAGAGGGAGAAGAGTCCCCTCCCCTGCCTCAGCCGGGGAGGGTTAGGGTGGGGGCAAAGCCCTTCAACCTCCAGATACCGGCGTTCCAGATGCCGCCGGAACACCGCCGCATCCAACGGTCGCCCGGTGGCCGCCGTCAGCAACTCGTCGCCGGACGCGTGGAGGCAGCCCTTGCCGTGCACATTCCCCCCAAGCCACGCCACCAGCGGCCCGAGGTCGCCGCGCGCCAGCGCCGGGCGGATGTCCGGATCGGCCGTCGCCGCGGCCTCGAACAGCTGGGCGGCGGTCATGGCGCCCAGCGTGTAGCTGGGGAAATAGCCCCAGGCGCCCGACGGCCAGTGGATGTCCTGAAGGCAGCCCAGCCGGTCGTCCGGCGGCACCACCCCGACCAACTCCCTCATGCCGTCGTTCCACGCCCCCGGCAGGTCGGCCAGCGCCAGATCACCGCCGACCAGCGCCTTCTCCAGACGGTAGCGCAGGATGATGTGCGCCGGGTAGGTCACCTCGTCGGCGTCCACCCGGATGACGCCGCGCTCCACCCGGCTGTAGAGGCGGCGCAGGTTGTCCGGCTCCCAGGCCGGGCCGGAGCCGCCGAACGCCTCCCGCGCGACCGGGGCCAGCCAGCACAGGAACTCCGGCGAGCGGCAGGCCTGCATCTCGACGATCAGCGACTGGCTCTCATGCACCGCCATGCCACGGGCCAGCCCGACCGGCTGGCTCAGCCAGTCGCGCGGGCGGCCCTGCTCGTAGAGGGCGTGCCCCGTCTCGTGCATCACCCCCATCAGGGCCTTGGTGAAGTCGTCCTCGTCGTAGCGGGTGGTGATGCGCACGTCGCCGGTGGCGCCGCCGCAGAAGGGGTGCAGCGACACGTCCAGCCGCCCACGGGTGAAGTCGAAGCCCGCCGCCCGCATCAGCCGCTCGCCCAGCGCCTTCTGGTTGGCGACGGCGAACGGCCCCACGGGCCGCAGCGGCGCCGGCTCGGCGGCCTGACGGTCGAGGACGCGCCCGATCAGCTCCGGCAGGAAGCCGGCCAGACCGGCGAACAGGGTGTCGATCCGCTCCGACCGGGCGCCGGGATCGTGCTCGTCCAGCATGGCGTCGTAGGGCGACAGCCCCATGGCCGCCGCCTTGGCCTCGCCGCACTCCCGCACGCGGCGCAGCACTTCCGACAGGCTGGGCAGCAGCTTGGCGAAGTCGCTTTCCGCCCGCGCGGTGCGCCAGGTCATCTCGCAGGCCGAGATCGCCTTGCTGGTCGCCTCGATCAGGTCGCCGGGCACGGCGGTGGCGTGGCGGTGGGTGCGCCGCATCTCCCGCAGGTTGGCCGCCTGCCAGTCGTCGAGCCCGCCCGCCCCCTCCGCCTCGGCCAGCCAGTCGGCCACGCGGGGGTCGGTTTGCAGCTCGTGGGCCAGCACGGTCAGGGTGGCGGTCTGCTCGGCCCGCCCGTCGCTGGAGCCGTCGGGCATCATGGTCTGGCTGTCCCAGCTCAGGATGCCCAGGGCGTCGCCGATGGCGGCGATGCGGGCGAATCGGCGTTCCAACTCCTGATAGGCGGCTGTCATGGACGCAACTCCTAGGATGCCGGACGGGTCCTCCGGCGTTGGGACAGCGCATAGACGACGACCAGCGTCGCGGCGAGGCTATACCAGGTGAAGGCGTATTGCCTATGGTTGTTGGGCAGCTCGACCAGCGGCTGAATCCCGTTCAGCGGCGCGTTGCCGCGCGCCGGGTCGGGAGTCATCTCCACCGCCAGAGGGGCGACCGCCTCCAGCCCGGTGGATGCCGCCATGGCCGGCGGGTCCAGCCGCATCCAGGACTCCGCGCCCGGCCGGTTGCCCGGCTGGAGCCAGCCGGCGGGCTGCGGCAGGCGGACCAGACCGGTGACAGTCACTGGCCCCTCCACCCGGCTCTCCGGACGGCTGGCGGGGGTGCGCTTGTCCATGGGCAGGAAACCGCGGTTGACCAGCACCACGCCGCCGCCGTCCTCGGCCGGGCGCTGCAGCGGAGTCAGCAGCTCGTAGCCCGCCTGCCCCTGCCGGGGCCGGGCCACCAGCAGCAGCTCCTTGTCGTTCAGGAAGCGCCCGCTGACGGTCACCGGGCGGAACTCCAGCGCCTCCGGATCGGCGATGGTGGGGGGCAGCGCGATGGGGGCGGCGTGCAGCCGTTGCTCCACCCGGCGGACCAGATCCTCCTTCCATTCCAGCCGCTGCATCTGCCACGTGCCCAGCCCCAGCATGACCAGCACGGCGGGCACGGTGATCAGAGTCGCCCACAGCGACGGCCGGAAGCGGCGGGGTTCGGCAGCGGCGCTCATGGTCACGCGTCCGGGTCCTCCAGCTCGTTGCGGCGGTGGCGGTACTGGAGCGCCACCACATAGGCCTTGGCCGGGCGCAGCATGCCGAGCGCCAGCCCCAGCACGACGATGCTCCAGACGATGGCGTGCAGCCACAGCGGCCAGTCCACCGACATCGACACCCACAGCGCCACCGGCACGACCAGGAAGCCCAGGATGAAGATCAGGAACACCGCCGGCCCGTCGCCGCTGTCCTGCCGGGCAAGATTCAGGTTGCACACCGAACAGCGCTCGTTGACCGTCAGATAGCCGTCGAACAGCTTGCCCCGTCCGCAGCGCGGGCAGGCGCAGCGCAGGCCGGCGGTCAGCGGCGACGGGCTGGAGTAATAGGTACTCAAATGATTCGCCCCCTCCAGGAAATGGCAAGCCCCTCTCCCCCGATGGAGGAGAAGGGCTTCGCAAGGCGACGGGAAGGAGATCAGTGGCCGCTGGCGGCGCCCAGCGACCCCCACCAGTAGATCGACACGAACAGGAACAGCCAGACCACGTCGACGAAGTGCCAGTACCAGGCCGCCGCCTCGAAGCCGAAATGGCTCTGCGGGGTGAAGTGGCCCTTCATGGTGCGGAACCAGCAGACCGCCAGGAAGATCGTCCCGATGATGACGTGGAAGCCGTGGAAGCCGGTCGCCATGTAGAAGGTCGACGGGTAGATACCCTGGGTGAAGCCGAAGGCGGCGTGGGCGTATTCCCATCCCTGGAAGAAGGTGAACATCACCCCCAGCAGGACGGTCAGGCCCAGCGCGCGCGACGCCTCCTTGTTGCGGCCCTCAAGGATGGCGTGGTGCGCCCAGGTGACGGTGACGCCCGACAGCAGCAGGATCAGCGTCATCATCAGCGGCAGGTGAAAGGTCTCCAGCACCGTGATGTTCGGCGGCGGCCAGACGCCCTGCGGGTTCTCGGCGAACACCTTCGGGTAGAGCGCCGCGTCGTAGAAGGCCCAGAAGAAGGCGGCGAAGAACATCACCTCCGAGGCGATGAACAGGGCCATGCCGTAGCGCAGGCCGATCTTCACCACCGGGGTGTGCGCCTTCTCGCGCACCGCCTCCTTGATGACGTCGCGCCACCAGCCGAACATCACGCCCAGGATGGACGCGAAGCCGAGGGCGGCCAGCAGCCAGCCGCCGCCGTGCATGTAGATCACCATGCCCGTCGCGAACAGACCGGCGGCGAAGGCGCCCAGAAGAGGCCAGGGGCTCGGCTTCACCAGATGGTAGGGATGCGGGATGCCGGCGCCCTCGCCCGCGCCGTGCGCGGAGGCTGGGGGATGCGGCATTTGCGCGTGCGTGATGTCGGCCATCGTCTCTTTCCAACCCCGGTTTGTTTCGCCCGATTTCTTCGTTCAGCCCTAATTCTCTGTTCAGACTGTCTCTTTTTGAACAGCGCCCTCAGTTCGCCGCGGTCCCGGTGCCTTTCGCACCCGCGGCCTGCGTCGCGTGCTGCGCCAGCACCTGGGTCTCGTCCTTGGCGCGGAAGAAGGTGTAGGACAGGGTGATGGTGGTCACGTCCTCCATCGCCGGATCGTCGGCCAGGGCCGGATCGACGAAGAAGGCCACCGGCATGTCCACCGACTGACCGGGCTCCAGCACCTGCTCGGTGAAGCAGAAGCACTCGATCTTGTTGAAGTACTTGCCGACCTTGTCCGGCGTGACGTTGTAGAGCGCGGTGCCCACGGTGGCCCGGTCGGTGCGGTTGGCAGCCTGATAGGCGGCCAACCCCGTCTCGCCCAGCTTCACCGTCAGCTCCTTCTGCTCCGGCTTGAAGCGCCAGGGCAGCGACTGGTTCACGTCGGCGTTGAAGCGGACCTTGATGACGCGGTCGACCTGCCGCGCGGGCGCGGCGTCGGCCCGCTGGGTGGTGCCGCCGAAGCCGGTCACCTGACAGAACAGCGCGTAGAGCGGCACCGAGGCGTAGGCCAACCCGACCATCCCGAAGACGAGGCCGAACAGCCCGGCCATGAACAGGCGGTTCTTCCGCCGGAGCCCCTTGTCGCTTTCAGGCCGGTCGCTCATGGCGCCGTTTCCTCCCCTGCCGTTTGTCCGCTCAACGTCCCGTGGTCAGTGCCCGCCCATCCGCACCAGCGTAATGACGTAGAACATCACCACCAGCCCGATCAGAGCGGCCAGGACCGCGTAGTTCCGCCCGCGCAGCCGCTTGCGGCGTTCCTCGTGGGATTCATCCATGATCGTCATGCCCCGCCTCCGGTCGTCAGGAATCCGCTCACCAGATGCTCGCCCATCAGCAGGGCGAACAGCAGGAACAGGTAGAGGATCGAGAAGCCGAACATCTGCTTGGCCGGCTTGTCGTCGGTGGCGCGCAGCACGCGCACCGCGCACAGCACGAAGAAGGCGCCCAGCAGGCTCGACCCGATCAGATAGGCAAGGCCGCCGATGCCCAGGAAGTACGGCGCCACGGCGACCGGCAGCAGGACCAGCGTGTAGGCCAGCATCTGCCGCTTGGTGGCGTCCGGGCCGGCGACCACCGGCATCATCGGCACCCCGGCGCGCGTGTAGTCGCCGTTGCGGAACAGCGCCAGCGCCCAGAAATGCGGCGGCGTCCACAGGAAGATCAGCAGGAACAGCAGGATGGAGGGCAACTCCACGCCGCCCGTCACCGCCGCCCAGCCGATCATCGGCGGGAAGGCGCCGGCGGCCCCGCCGATCACGATGTTCTGCGGCGTCCGCCGCTTCAGCCACATGGTGTAGATGAAGACGTAGAAGCCGATGGTCATCGCCAGCAGCGCCGAGGCCGCCCAGTTGACCGCCAGCCCCATCACCACGACCGACGCCGCGGCCAGGATCACCCCGAAGGCCAGCGCGTTCTCCGGCTCCACCCGCCCCGACGGGATCGGGCGGCGGACGGTGCGCGACATCACCGCGTCGATGTCGCGGTCGTACCACATGTTGATGGCGCCCGAGGCTCCGGCCCCGACCGCGATGCACAGCACCGCCACCGCCGCCAGCACGGGGTGGATGTGGCCGGGCGCCAGCACGATGCCGGCCAGCCCGGTGAACACCACGAGCGACATCACCCGCGGCTTCAGCAGTTCGATGTAGTCACCCGGCGTCGATCCGGAGACCGGACCTGTCGAGACCCGTTCAATGCTCAGGTCCGTCATACTTCACTGTCCTCTGGCTTTTCAGCTCTCTGGCCGGAAGGAGCCTCCCAGGCTCCCCCGGCGTCATGGTCACGAACGATACGTCACTTCACCTGCGGCAGCGTCTCGAAGGCGTGGAACGGCGGGGGCGAACTCACGGTCCACTCCAGCGTGCCGGCCTGCGGCCCCCAATAGGCGGCCTCGACCTTCTCGCCGCTGCGCAGGGTCTTGTAAGCGATCCACACGAAGAGAAGCGTGGACGCAAAAGAGAGATAGGCGCCGAAGGACGAGACCATGTTCCAGCCGGCGTAGGCGTCCGGATAGTCCGGGATGCGGCGCGGCATGCCGGCCAGACCCAGGAAATGCTGCGGGAAGAAGACCAGGTTCACGCCGATGAAGGTCGTCCAGAAGTGAACCTTGCCCCAGAACTCCGGATACTGGCGCCCCGACATCTTGCCGATCCAGTAGTACCAGCCGGCGAAGATCGAGAAGACCGCGCCCAGCGACAGCACGTAGTGGAAGTGCGCGACGACGTAGTAGGTGTCGTGCAGCACGATGTCCATGCCGCCGTTGGCCAGCACCACGCCGGTCACGCCGCCGACCGTGAACAGGAAGATGAAGCCGAGTGCCCACAGCATCGGCACCCGGAACTCGATCGACCCGCCCCACATGGTGGCGATCCAGGAGAAGATCTTCACGCCCGTCGGCACCGCGATGATCATCGTGGCGGCGGTGAAGTAGGCCTTGGTGTCGACGTCCAGGCCCACCGTGTACATGTGGTGCGCCCACACCACGAAGCCGACCACGCCGATGGCGACCATCGCGTAGGCCATGCCCAGGTAACCGAAGACCGGCTTGTGCGAGAAGGTCGAGACGATATGGCTGATGATGCCGAAGGCCGGCAGGATCATGATGTAGACTTCGGGGTGGCCGAAGAACCAGAACAGGTGCTGGAACAGGATCGGGTCGCCGCCGCCCTCCGGGTTGAAGAAGCTGGTGCCGAAGTTGCGGTCGGTCAGCAGCATGGTGATGGCGCCGCCCAGAACCGGCACGGCCAGCAGCAGCAGGAAGGCCGTCACCAGCATCGCCCAGACGAACAGCGGCATCTTGTGCAGCGTCATGCCCGGCGCGCGCATGTTGAAGATGGTGGTGATGAAGTTCACCGCGCCCAGGATCGACGAGGCGCCGGCGAGGTGGAGCGCGAAGATCGCCATGTCCACCGACGGCCCGCTGTGGCCCAGCGGCGAGGACAGCGGCGGGTAGATCGTCCAGCCGGTGCCGGCCCCCTGCCCCACGAAGGCGGAGCCCAGCAGCAGCAGGAAGGCCGGGACGATCAGCCAGAAGCTGATGTTGTTCAGCCGCGGAAAGGCCATGTCGGGCGCGCCGATCATCAGCGGCACGAACCAGTTGCCGAAGCCGCCGATCAGCGCCGGCATCACCACGAAGAACACCATGATCAGGCCGTGCGCGGTGATCAGCACGTTCCAGACCTGCCCGTCGCTGACGAATTGCAGACCCGGCGACTGGAGTTCCAGCCGCATGATGACCGAGAACAACCCGCCGATCAGCCCGGCGATCACCGAGAAGATCAGGTAGAGCGTTCCGATGTCCTTGTGGTTCGTGGAGAAGAACCAACGCTCGACAAAGCCCGGCATGTGATGGTCATGGTCATGCCCGTGGCCGTGTCCCTGCGCTTCCCCCGGATTGGCGTTTGCCATGTCTCTAACCCTCGCGTCGGCGGAATGATTTTTCTTTGAGGTGCCGCTGCATCCAAAGCATGAGGCTTACTGGACGGCCCCGGCGGACGGCAGCCCAGCAGATGGAATTTGGGCGACGTCACGCTTGGTGTCGGGGGTCCCGTAAGCGGTCTTGGCCTTCTCGACCCACTGGTTGAAGGCCTCCTTCGAGACGGCCTCGACCGCGATCGGCATGAAGGCGTGGTTCACGCCGCAGATCTCGGAACACTGGCCGTAATAGACGCCTTCCTTCTCGATCCGCACCCAGGTCTCGTTGGCGCGGCCCGGCACGGCGTCCTTCTTCACGCCGAAGCTCGGCACCGCCCAGGAATGGATGACGTCGCCCGCGGTGACCAGCACGCGCACGGTCGTGCCGACCGGCAGGATCACGCGGTTGTCGACCTCCAGCAGGCGCTTCTGGCCGGGCTTCAGCTCCGACTCCTGAATCATGTAGCTGGAGAAGGCGATGTTGCCGTGGTCGGGATACTCGTAGTCCCAGTACCACTGCCGCCCGGTGACCTTGATGGTCATCTCCGACTCCGGCACCCGCTCCGCCTGGTAGAGCAGCTTGAAGGACGGAACCGCGATGACGATCAGGATGATGACCGGAATGACCGTCCAGGCGATCTCCAGCACCGTGTGGTGCGAGGTCGTGGACGGCACGGCGTTCTTCTTGGCGTTGAAGCGCAGCGCCACCCAGCCCAGCAGCCCCGCCACGAAAATGACGATGGCGACGATGATCACCGTCAGCAGGTCGTGAAACGAGTCCATGGCGTGTTTGACCGGTGTGGCCGCCTCCTGAAGCCCCAATTGCCAGGGGTGGGGTTCGGCGGCGGAACCGGTCGCGGCAAATCCACACAAAGATGTCAGCGCCGCCAGAACGGCAGCGTTCAGGGTCTGCGTCTTCATCCCCACCCTCTTCGTTGCCCGCCGCCCGCGGTCGCGGACGGCGGTCGTCCCTTCCCGCCGGACCCGTCTTCGCCCCTGTTTCCCCTGGTGCGTTCCACCCCTGTCGGGCGGTTGCGCGTCCGGGCGTTGCGACGGTGCCGGTCTATGCAGGGATCGTGCCGTTTGTGGGCGGCACGATCCCCGCAGCGCGAGCTTAACCCTGCACTGCGCTTGGGTACAAGTCAGGCGTCCCTACACGAAGGACATAGGCGCAATGCCGATTTCAAGCCCGCATCAGAACAGAAGTTGAGCTTCCGTATCGGCTTCGCACTGCGACAAGCTGTCGCAGTTTGATGGTACAGCGAATTGTCTCGGAAAATCAAGTTTTTAGGCTTGCACGTCCCTGGTGTGGGACGCAAGCGACCTTGCGCGGACGGCGCCGTCCGGCCGCCGTTTGCGCTGCGGTACCCCACCACCGTGTTAGAACGGAAAAGCTCCGCGGCCGTCAGTGCCCGCTGGTGATGACCTTGCGGATTCGGCGCACGCCGGACCAGACGAAGGCGATGACAATGGGAATCATCAGCCCGACGAGCAGGTCGGGATCGACCTTCATCCCGAGTCCCTTCACGCCCTTCGCGGCGTAGCCGACGATGCCGACGAGGTAGTAGCTGATCGCCACCACCGACAGCCCCTCCACCGTCTCCTGCAGGCGGAGCTGCAACTGCGCCCGCTTGTCCATGGAGAGGAGAAGCTCGGCGTTCTGCCCTTCCACGGCGATCTCCACGCGGGTGCGCAGCAGGTCGCTGGCGCGGGCCACGCGCTGGGACAGCGCCTGCAGACGCGATTCCACCGCCTCGCAGGTGCGGATTGCCGGGGCGAGGCGGCGGTCCATGAACTCGCCCACCGTGGGCAGTCCTTCGATGCGGATCTCGCGCAGCTCGACGATGCGCTTTTCCACGAGGTTGTAATAGGCCCGCGCCGCGCCGAAGCGGTAGGCGGTCTCCGCCGCGATCTGCTCGGTCTGGGCGGCCAGCAGGGTCAGCCGGTCGAGCAGTTCCCGCTCGTCGTCCAGCCCGCGCAGGGTGGCGATGCGGGTGGTCAGGTCGGCCAGATCGGCCTCGATCGGGCCGATGCGCGGCAGCACGCCGCGCGCCACCGGCAGCGCCAGCAGCGCCATCACCCGGTAGGTCTCGATCTCCAGCAAGCGCTGCACGACGCGGCCCGCCTGGTTGGCCGTCATCGCGTGGTCGGCGATCAGGATGCGCGAGAAGCCGTCGCCATGGATGCGGAAGTCGGTCCAGGCCGTCGCCGCCCGACCGGAGATGCGCGTCCCGATGTAGCTCGGCGAGCCGAACATCGCCGCCAGCATGTTGGCCGAGGGCTCCGGCGATTCGGCGTCGAGGACGGCGACATGGACGCCGACCATCAACTCGCCCGGGAGCCCGGCCAGCCATTCCTTGGGCACCGCGTTCAGCGCCGGGTCCAGGAAGGGATCGACCAACACGTTCGCCGGGGACACGGCGTTGGGACGGAAGACGGTCCAGGTGGAGAATTCGGTGTGCCGCTCCCACTTCAGGCGGAAGCTGCCGAAGGAGCCGCTGTAATGGGTGGCCCCGGCGGGTGGGCGCGGCACGCCGGCCCAGTCGCACAGCTTTTCCAGATGCAGCCGGTCGGCCTCCGACGCGCCTTCTCCCGACAGCATCGCCAGCATGGTGGCGCGCACCGGGGTCGACAGCACCTCCGGCGGGCGGGTGTGCACCTCGTTGGTCAGGGTCACGCGCAGAGCGTGGTTCTTCAGGGGGTGGGCCAGGGAGCGCCCGGCGTCCCCGTTGCCGGTTCGGCCCATCGCCAGCGCGTCGTCGGTCATCGCGGCCATTCCCCTTCCAAGCCCCTTCCGCCCATGGACGACGAGCCTTGCCGGATGGTCCGCCCGTCGCCACACTATAAGTCTGATCTTAGACCACATCGCGCGTGCGGGTGCGAGAGCGCCGGTGCCGCATCGTTGTCCTACGATAGACCGATACCCCGGAGTCCCCATGAGCGCGCTTGCCGTCACCGACGATCTGTTCTTCAACCGCGCCGGCCTGGACCGTTCCCGTGTCGAGGGGGTGGTGGCCGACGCGCTGCGGGGGGCGGACGACGGCGAACTGTATCTCGAATATTCGCAGAGCGAATCGCTGGGCTGGGACGACGGCAAGCTGAAGGCGGCCAGCTTCGACACCACCCAGGGCTTCGGCCTGCGCGCCATCGCCGACGAGGCGACCGGCTTCGCCCACGCCTCCAGCCTGTCCGAGGACGCCATCCGGCGCGCCGCCGCGACGGTGCGCGCCGTCCAGGCCGGGCACGCCGGTACCTTCGCCGAGCCGCCCGCCGGCACCAACCGCGCGCTCTACATCCCGGACAACCCCCTGCCCCTGGTACCCTTCGAGGCGAAGGTGAAGCTGCTGGCGGAGATCGACGCCTACGCCCGCGCCAAGGACCCGCGGGTGCGGCAGGTCTCCTGCTCGATCAGCGGCGAGTGGCAGGCGGTGCAGATCATCCGCGCCGACGGCGTGCGGGTCGCCGACCTGCGCCCGCTGGTCCGGCTGAACGTCTCCGTCGTGGTGGCCGAGGGCGACCGCATGGAAACGGGCGGCCACGGCGGCGGCGGGCGCGTCACCTACGAGCATTACATGCAGCCGGAGACGTGGCGGGCCTTCGTGGACGAGGCGCTGCGCTCCGCGCTGGTCAACCTGTCCTCCGTTCCGGCCCCGGCGGGCGAGATGACCGTCGTTCTCGGCAACGGCTGGCCGGGCATCCTGCTGCACGAGGCCATCGGCCACGGGCTGGAGGGCGACTTCAACCGCAAGAAGACCTCGGCCTTCGCCGGGCTGATGGGCCAGCGCATCGCCGCCCCCGGCGTGACCATCGTGGACGACGGCACCATCGAGAACAGCCGCGGCTCGATCACCGTCGACGACGAGGGCACCCCCGGCCAGTGCACGACGCTGATCGAGGACGGCATCCTGGTCGGCTACATGCAGGACCGCATGAACGCCCGGCTGATGGGAATGCGCCCGACCGGCAACGGGCGCCGCCAGAGCTTCGCCTGCCACCCCATGCCGCGCATGACCAACACCGTGATGCGCCCCGGCGCCTACGAGCCGGAGGAGATCATCAAGTCGGTCAAGAAGGGCCTCTACGCCAAGAACTTCGGCGGCGGGCAGGTGGACATCACCAGCGGCAAGTTCGTCTTCTCCGCCAACGAGGCCTATCTGATCGAGGACGGCAAGCTCGGCCCGGCGGTGAAGGGCGCGACGCTGATCGGCAACGGCCCGGACAGCCTGACCCGCGTGTCGATGATCGGCAACGACACGAAGCTCGACCCCGGCGTCGGCACCTGCGGCAAGGACGGCCAGGGCGTTCCCGTGGGCGTCGGCCAGCCGACCCTGCGCCTGGACGGCCTGACCGTGGGCGGCACGGCGGCCTGATCACCGCCACCGCTTTCCTTTCCTGCATCGGAGGTTCCGCCCGTGTCGTCCCTCGCGCTGGTTTCCACCTTCTGTCCCGACCGCGTCGGTCTCGTTTCCGCGGTTACCGGCCATCTGTTCGGGCTGGGGGCCAACCTGCGCGACGCGACCTTCGCGGTGATGGGGTCCGGGGCGGAGTTCTCGGCGGTTTGCGAGCTTCCCGACGGTGTCCCGGTCGGGGAGGTTCAGGAGGGGCTGGCCAGCCTTCCCGAGTTGGCCGGCGCCCAGATCAAGGTCACGCCCTTCGACTTCGATCCCAACCCCGGCCCGCTCGCCCGCATCACCCACCGGGTGGAGGTGTCGGGCGGCGACCAGCCCGGTCTGATCGCCCGTTTGTCGGAAATCTTCACCCAGTTCGAAGCGAACATCGTCCGGCTCGACGCCCAGACCCTGCCGGAGCGGGAGGGCGGACGCTACGTCATCCGCTTCGCCGTCTCGATCCCGCCGGAGCGCTCCGGCACCTGCCTGTCCACCGTCGCCAACACCGCCGAGACGATGGGCCTGACCTGCGTCGCCGAGGCGCTGTAACGCTTCTCGTGCATCAGCCCGCTTGTCCCCTCCCTCCTCCGGGGAGACGGATAAGGGTTGCATTCATACGCATGAAAATGTCATGGATCGGGAATTCCTCCCGACAATATCCACCATGGCGTGAACCGCGTTTTCCTCGTCTTGGCGCTGTCCTTCGCCGCCCTGCCCGCTCGCACGGAGGGGCTTGAAGCGACCCTGTCCGACTGGGGAACCGTCGGGTTGCTTCAAACACCGACGGCACGCGGCCTTCCGGACGGCACCGTCACCGCCGGCTTGACCGCTCTCGGTGGTCTGCACCGTCATCTCTTTGCCGGGGCGCAGCTTCTGCCGAGCCTGGAGGTCACGCTGCGCGACAGCACCTACCCGAGCTGGCACGGTCTCAGCGAGCCGGGGGTGGACGCCAAGCTGCGCCTGCTGCGCGAGGGACCCTGGTGGCCGGCGCTGGCGGTCGGCGGGCGGGATGTCACCGGCAGCGGGCTGGACCTGCCGGGCAAGGGCCGTTTCGCGGGAGAATATCTGGTCGCCTCGCGCCGCTGGTGGGATGTCGACCTCAGCCTGGGCATCGGCTGGGGCGGGCTCGGCGATCACGGGCATGTCCGCAACCCGCTGCGCTTCCTCGGCGGGCGTTTCAAGCGCGACCGCGACCCCGCCGACGCCTCATCGCGTGGGCCGGAGGCATGGTTCACCGGGGACCGCGCGGCCCTGTTCGGAGGCGTCGAGTGGCACACGCCGTTGGATGGGCTCAGCGTCAAGCTGGAATACAGCGCCGACAGCTTCCGCGCCCAGCAGCAGGATGACCCGAACTTCCGGCCCGGCCTACCGCTGAACGCCGGTCTGGCCTACCGTCCCTGGAACTGGCTGGAACTGGGCGCCGGCATCGAACAGGGATCGCGCGCCATGCTGCGCCTCGCCGCCCGCTTCGACCCGCGGGAGGACGGCAATACCGCCCCACGCACGCCGCCGCCCACGGTCGGTGCCCGCCCTGCCGCCCTGGACGCCGCCCTGCCCGCCCCGGACATCGCGGCCCTGGCCCGGCTTCACCGGCTGCCCGCCCGCACCGCGTTGGTCGACGGCGACCGTGCCGCTCTCTGGCTGGACCCGGCGGGCGCCGGGACCGCTCCGCTGGCGCGGGAGGTGGGTCGCGCCGCCCGCCTGCTGGCCGACGGCGCCCCGCCGGAGGTCGAATGGCTGACGATCGTCACCGGTGCCGCCGGACTGGACGGCACCGCGGTCACCCTGTCGCGCCGCGCCGTGGAGCAGGCGGCCGGCAAGCGCGGCAGTCCCGAGGAAATCTGGCGGACAGCCCAGGTGGAACGCTCCGCCGGCCCTCCCCCGGGCTGGCCAGCGCGGCTCGCCCTGACCGTCACCCCGACCCTGGAAGCCAGCCTGTTCGAACAGAGCGCCCCGCTGGTGCAGCGGACTTACGGCGACACCGTGCTGACCGCGGAACCGCTGCGCGGGCTGGTCCTCAGCGGCGGGCTGCGGGTGAACGTCAGCCACAACCTCCACCTCCTCGACACCAACGCCATCCCGGCGGCGGATCCGGTGCGCAGCGACCTGCCGCGCTACGCCGACCGCATCGCCGCGGTCGAGCGGTTGTACGCGGCGTGGCTGGCCACGCCGTCCGAGAGCTGGAGCACGCGCCTCTCCGTCGGCCATTTCGAGGAGATGTTCGGCGGTGGGAGTGCTGAGGCGCTGTACCGTCCCCTGACGGCGCGCTGGGCGTTCGGGCTGGACCTCAACCGCGTCTGGAAGCATCCGCCCGACGACGTGCTGCGCCTTGCCCCGGAAAGCGGGCGGAACACCGGCCACGCGAGCCTCTATTGGGAGGGGCCGGGGGCCGCCACCACGGGCGTGCTGCGGCTGGGCCGGTATCTCGGCGGGGATTGGGGCGGCACGGTCGAGGGGATGCGCGCCTTCGACGGCGGCATCCGCCTGTCCGCCCAAGTCACCTGGACCGAGGGGCCGGAGGGCGAGCAGAGCCGCTACGGCGGGCGGCTGGAGCAGGGAATCGCGCTGACGGTGCCCTTCGGGCCCGGAGGCTCCTGGCCGCCGGACGGGCGGCTGGCGACGGCGGTGCGCACCCTCGGACGCGACGCGGGGCAACGGCTGCGCCAGCCATTGCCCCTGTACGATGCGTCGGTCGCGGCGGGTTACGGCCGGCTGGCCGGATCATGGCCGCGGCTGATGGAATGAACCACGGCGGGCCGGGGATCAGCGCATTTCGGAGATCGTCCCGGTTTTGGTGTCGAGCAGCACGGTGCTCCAGGTGCCGTTGGCCGACTGGGCCTCCGCAACATAGTTCTCACCCTGCTTGCGGAAGTCGCGGACGGAGGTGAAGCCGGCGGCGCTGAAGTAGTTCAGCAGCGAGGTCTGCATCAGCTCCTTGCGGTTCTGGCCGCGCTCGGCGCGCTGGGCGGTGTTCGGATCGACGTTCATGATGACCTGCCGGTTGCCCTGCATGGAGCCGGTGGTCCCCATCGCGCCGCTGTTGGGCATGGAGTTCATGGTGCCGGTTGAACCGTAGGTGCCGGGCGCCCCATAGGTACCGGTGCTGCCATAGGTGCCCGCGGCGCCGGACCCGACGGTGGATTCAGCGCTGCCACTGGTCACACGGTCGGGCATGCGGCCGTCCGGCATCCGGTTCTGGGTCCGGTCGCTCCACGGGTCGGGCCGCTCGCCGGGCAGGCTTTCCACCTGCGGGCTGGTGGTCGGCAGGCCCGAGGGGCTGGAACGCTCGTAAGGGACCTGCGGCGCGTTGTTCTGATAGGTTTGGGCCATCGCGGCGGGGGCGGCGGCCAGTGTCGCGGCGAGAACGGCGAGGGACAGTTTGGCGTTCATGGCATCCTCTTCTCTCGATACGGCGTCTCGCACCGGCGGAGCGGTGCTGCGCCTTTTCGCCCGCCCGGCCGGAACCAAGCAGGCTGGCGACCCCGACAACAGCGTTCACCGGCGATTGTTGCGGTCAAGCCAGCGTTATCGGGAAACCCCTCCTCCTTTTGGAACCGACCCTACCCAAAAAAAGCTCTTTACCGGAGCGGAGTCCGGGAACCTTTCAGATCGGCGCGGTGTTCTGCACAATACTGACACGCTCTTCACAGAGTAGGACGTTCAACAGACTGCGCGCCGGACGAGCCGTAACGCGCTTCGGACCGAGCGAGGGAGGTTAGGATGCTCTATTGGGCACTTGTTTTCTTCGTAATCGCGCTGATCGCCGGCGCACTCGGTTTCGGCGGAATTGCGTCAGCCTCTTCGGGCATTGCGCAAATTCTGTTCTTCCTCTTCCTTATCCTGTTCGCGGCAAGTTTGATTCTGGGCCTGGTCAGGCGCCGCTAGACCCAGCACCCGCCCGGAACCGTCCGGGCGGGCGTTTCCCGCAACGCGCCCGTGTCCGGCCTTTCACGTTTCGAATGGTTGGACTCGCGAGTACCCCCAAAGCCTCTCGATGTTAGCCTCGCACCTGACCGGCAACGCTCCATCCCGAGCGCTGCCGGTCTTTCTGTGCGGTCTGCTGCGAGCGGATAAGCAACGCGGCTTGCCGAGGGGACGGATCAATCGTCGTCGGTCGGGCTGTGCCCTTCCATGAGTTGGCGCAGAGCGCGGCGCCCGCGTGACAGGCGCGACTTCACGGTGCCGATCGAGATGCCGAGGATATCGGCGGCTTCCCCGTAGGAGATGCCCTCCAGCCCGATCAACAGGACCACCTCGCGCTGTTCGGTCGGCAAAAGGCCGAGCGCGCGCTTCAGGTCGCGCAGTTCCAGCCGGACGAACTGCCCGCCATGGGCGGCGCCGATCGCCGCCTGCCCTTCCCCGTCGATGTCGACGACCGCCTGCCGGCGACGGATGCCGTTGATGTGCAGATTGCGCAGTATGGTGAAGAGCCAGGCGCGCAGGTTGCTGCCCGGCCGCCAGAGATGCAGGCGCGACAAGGCGCGCTCCAGGCATTCCTGGACGAGGTCGTCGGCCAGCGTGGCGTCCCGCACCATGGCACGGGCGAACCGGCGCAGGCGAGGAATCTCCGCCTCGATCTGAGCGATGATCGCCGGATCGGGGGGGGCCAACGGCGCCGGAGGCACCTCAGCCGCATCGTCGGCGGCCGGATCGTCGGCATCGACGACGCCCTCGGCTTCGACCGCAACGTTCAACTCGTCCTCGTCCGCACGGCGGCTTCCCATCACCGGCTTGAGGGCGACGGGGTCAAGCGGCGCGGGGCCGCTTGCCGGACGGCGCAAGGAACTCGCGACGTGGTTCGCCATCGGTGGAACGCTGCCTCCCTGTGTACCGAAAGATGTCCCGATCATTCCGGGCGCGTCTGAGAACACCCGAACCATCGCTCCGGCCCCCGCCTTGCGCCGAATGCGCGCGGGGCATAACCGGATTCTCCAACGACAATCGTCGGTCCATCAGTACGTAATGGCGCGCCACAGGGGCTGCCAGTTGGGAAAAAGGCTAAGCCCCTTAACAATTTGGCGAGATTACCCCTAAATGCCATGGTTCGTCCGATTGCTCCCGTAGCATTCGCTCGGGGATGAGGTATCGTCTCCGGACATACGGGAGGCTTCATGACTTTGCTCAAAAGGAAAAGGCCGGCTGGCTTTCACCAACCGACCTCAAATCTCCTTTGCGGGATAGCCATGTCTATGGCCAACGATGAATTCGTTCATTCATCCATCCGCAGGTCCGCTGCCAGCGGTTCTTCTTCTCTGTATAGGCGGCGTTTCCGTCCCTTAGCGGAAGTCTTATTTCATTGTGTTCCGCTTCCTCTCTTAGCCGGAACCATATCGCATTACGTCTTTCGCGGACAGCCGGACGTTGGCGCTAGCGCATCGATCTTCCCGCATACGCCAAAAGACCGGCCGGTTTCACCAATCGGCGAAAGGCGCGTCAAGGCGGTCAAACGCGCGGCGGCTCTGGCCGCCGGCGGGCTGATCGCGTCCTTTCTGACGGCCTTGCCGGCGGCAGCCCAGGAGGCGTCCGTCCAGACGGCGGCGGCCCAGCCCCCGGCTTTTCAAAGCTCGACCGAGCGCACGATCCGCGCGCTGGAGGCGCTCGCCGGCAAGGGCAGCCCGCGCGCCCAGTACGAGCTGGCCATGCGCTACGAGGTCGGCAAAGGCGTGAACCGGGACGAGCGGATGGCCCTCTCCCTCTACTGCCGGGCGGCCCGCCAGGACTACGCCGAGGCGGCCTACCGCGCCGGGCGCATGCACATGGCCGGGCGCGGCGCGGTGTCGAAGGACGAGGAGCTTGGCCGCTCCTGGCTGCGCCGCGCCGCCCTGCTGGGCAACGACGACGCGGCGCGGTTGGTCAAGCCGGCCAGCGCCCCAGGCAAGAGCTCAGCCGGCAAGGGAGCGGCGGGCAAGGCACCCGACCGCTGCGAACCGCCGAGCGTGCGCTGGGGCGTGATCCGCATGCCGCCCAAGGAAATCCGCACCATGGTCACCAAGATGGCCCCCAGCTATGGGCTCGACCCGGATCTGGTGCTGGCGGTGATCGCCGTGGAATCCGGTTACCGCGTGGATGTGGTGTCGGAGAAGAACGCCATGGGGCTGATGCAGCTCATCCCCGAGACGGCGGAGCGCTTCGGCGTGACCAAGCCCTTCGACCCCGAGCAGAACCTGCGCGGCGGCATGAAGTATCTGCGCTGGCTGCTGGCCTATTTCGATGGCAACGTGACCTTGGCGCTGGCCGGCTACAACGCGGGCGAAGGGGCTGTGGTCCAGTACAAGGGCGTCCCGCCCTACCGCGAGACGCAGGACTATGTGGTCAAGGTCCACAGCGTCTACCCGCGCCGCGTCCATCCCCACGATTCCAGCGTGGTGCGCTCCGCCGGCCTGCCCGCCGCCAAGCAGGAGGAGGTCGCCGAGCTGAGCACGTCCACCCGCTCAAGCGGCACAAAACGGTAATGCCAAAACGACGACGGCCCGCCTGCTGGCGGGCCGAAACGACGACGGCCCGCCGAAAAGGCGGGCCGTGGATCGTTGATGCCGGAAAGGATGGCGTCCCCTAGGGGATTCGAACCCCTGTTACCGCCGTGAGAGGGCGGTGTCCTAGGCCTCTAGACGAAGGGGACCTTCATCGGGCGATGCTCGGTTGCCAGCCGAACGAAAGTGGCGTCCCCTAGGGGATTCGAACCCCTGTTACCGCCGTGAGAGGGCGGTGTCCTAGGCCTCTAGACGAAGGGGACAGTCTTTCGTCGTCTGACGACGTGGCGTCGTCGGCGTGGCGGGTTTTTAGCGAACCCACCCTGCCCGATCAAGCCTTTTCTGACAGATCTTTGGCGATTTTCAGAAAAGAGTTCACGACGGCCTGCGGCGTGTCGAAGGCGGTGACCAGACGCAGCAGATCGCCCTCCCAGCGGTAGAAGCGGTAGCCCGCCGCCTCCAGCCCGTCGGCCACCGCGGCGGGCAGTCGCACGAAGACCTCGTTGGCCTCCACCGGATGGGCCAGTTCCGCTCCCGGCAGCGCGGCGAGGCCCTGCGACAGCCGGTCGGCCATGGCGTTGGCGTGGCGGGCCAGCCGCAGCCAGAGGTCGTCGGCCAGCCAGGCGTCGAGTTGCGCCGACAGGAAGCGGCCCTTGGACACCAGATGCCCGGCCCGCTTGCGCAGGAAGCCGAAGTCCTCGGCCAGCGCCGGGTTGAAGAACACCACGGCCTCCGCGGCAAGGCAGCCGCCCTTTGTGCCGCCCAGCGACAGCACGTCCACCCCGGCCTTCCAGGTCACCTCCGCCGGGGCGCAGCCCAGCCGGGCCACCGCGTTGGCGAAACGGGCGCCGTCCATGTGCACCGCCATGCCATGGGCGTGGGCGACGTCGGACAGGGCCGCCACCTCCTGCGGCCGGTAGACCGTCCCGGCCTCCGTCGCCTGGGTCAGGCTGAGGGCGGCGGGCTGCACCCGGTGCGCCACGCCGATGCCCGCCCCGGCCAGCGCCTCGGTCAGGGCGGCGGGGGTCAGCTTGCCGCCCTGCCCGGCCAACGGCACCAGCTTGGCCCCGCCGGTGGCCATCTCCGGTGCGCCGCACTCGTCGACGTGGATGTGGCTTTCCTGGTGGCAGTAGACCGCGCCGTAGGGCGGGACGAGGGCCGACAGGGCCAGCGCGTTGGCCGCCGTCCCGGTGGCGACCGGGAACACCGTCACCTCGGCCTCGAAGAGGGCCGACAGGCGGCGGGTGACGCCGGCGGTCAGCGGGTCCTGCCCATAGGGGTCGGCGGACCCGACCGCGGCCGCGGCCAGAGCGTTGACCACCTCCGGCGCCGCGCCGGCCACATTGTCGCTGCGGAAGTCGTACAGGAAGGGGGTGGTCAGGATGGCGTCGGTCATGGCGCGGCGGCTCCGGCGGTGACGGTCACGGCGATGGCGCCGGTGCGCGGGTCCATCACATAGAGGCGGTCCGCGGCGTCCGGTATGGTGACGCGGAAGACGACGCGGTTGCCCACCGCCACCGGGTCGCCCAGGCGCGCGCCCGCCGGCAGGCCCAGCGCAACGTCTTCCGTCCGGCCGGCGGCAGCGGTTGCCCGCTCGGCATCCATGGCGGCCCGGCGCTCCGGATCGCTGATGCGCTTGTAGAGTTCGACGCCGAGGAACGCGAAGCCGGCGATGATCATCACGCCCATGATGACGATGAGTGCCTTGAGGAACTGCACGGTTTGGGGTCCACTCTCGCGCGAATGTGAGGAGTTTTGCCGAACGATGCCCGAACGCACCGAAATCGACGACGATGAGGACGAATACACCGGAACGCAGGACGGTGAAACCGGCGAAGGCGCGCGGCAGCGCTGGACCGTTCCGGACGGCGCCGGCGGCCAGCGGCTCGACAAGGCCCTGGCGACGGGGCTTCCCGGCCTGTCGCGGTCGCGCGTTCAGGCGTTGCTGGACCAGGGCTGCGTGCAGGACGGCAACGGACGGACGGTCACGGACCCGTCGGTGAAGGTCAAGCCCGGACAAACTTTCGACGTTTTCATCCCCGAAGCTGAACCTGCACAGCCCGAGGCCCAGGACATACCCCTGGACGTGGTCTACGAGGATGAGGACGTGTTGGTGATCGACAAGCCCGCGGGCATGGTGGTCCATCCCGCCGCCGGCAATCCGGACGGCACGCTGGTCAACGCCCTGCTCGCCCATTGCGGCGACAGCCTGTCGGGGATCGGCGGCGTGCGGCGTCCGGGAATCGTCCACCGGCTCGACAAGGACACCAGCGGCCTGATGGTCGTCGCCAAGAACGACCGCGCGCACCACGCGCTGACGGAGCAGTTCTCCGGCCGCACGCTCAGCCGCACCTACCAGGCGCTCGTCTGGGGCGTCCCCTCCCCCCGCGAGGGGCGGATCGAGGGCAACATCGGACGCAGCGGCACCGACCGCAAGAAGATGGCCGTGGTCACCGGCGGCGGCAAGCACGCGGCCACCCGCTACCGCGTCGTCCGCTCCTTCGGCACGGCGCTGGCGCTGGTCGAATGCACGCTGGAGACCGGGCGCACCCACCAGATCCGCGTGCACATGGCGCACATCGGCCACCCCATCGTGGGCGACCCGCTCTACGGCAAGGGGCGTGCCGGACGCGCCGGCGGCAAGCACGCCTCAGCCCTGCCGGAACCCCATCGCGACCGGTTTGTTGGCTTTCCACGGCAGGCGTTGCACGCCGTGGGATTGACCTTCCGCCACCCCGCAACAGGCGAGACGGTCTGCTTCCAGGCGCCGCTACCCACGGATATTAAAGATTTGTCAGATTTCTTAGAATCCCTGTAATCCACTATACCCGCGCGCAGAAGTCGGTTATTCTTCGCGTCAACAGCCACCAACGCTCACGCTTGCATCCGGGACCATCCCCGGCGGATCGAACGGGCAAGCGGACGGCGAGGCGGCGCAGAACAGTGAGCGGCCGTGTGCCCGTGAGAAGGCACGAAGAACAGCCGTCGGAGAGGGTCCAACATGGCGACGATATCCAGCGTTCCGGTCATCAGTTCCGAAAGCAACCTCTCGCGCTACCTCCAGGAAATCCGCAAGTTCCCCATGCTCGCGGCGGAGGAGGAGTACATGCTGGCCAAGCGCTGGCAGGAGATCGAGGATTCGGACGCCGCGCACAAGCTGGTGACCAGCCATCTGCGGCTCGTGGCGAAGATCGCCATGGGCTACCGCGGCTACGGCCTGCCGCTGTCGGAGCTGATCTCCGAGGGCAACGTGGGCATGATGCAGGCGGTGAAGCGTTTCGACCCCGACCGCGGCTTCCGGCTGGCGACCTACGCCATGTGGTGGATTCGCGCCGCTATCCAGGAATACATCCTGCACAGCTGGTCGCTGGTGAAGATGGGCACCACGGCGGCCCAGAAGAAGCTGTTCTTCAACCTGCGCCGCCTGAAGGGCCAGATGCAGGCCATCGAGGAGGGCGACATGTCGCCCGAGCAGGTGCGCCACGTCGCCACGACCCTCGACGTGCCGGAGCAGGACGTCGTCAACATGAACCGTCGCCTCAGCGCGCCCGACCATTCGCTGAACGCGCCGCTGCGCGCCGACAGCGAGGGCGAGTGGCAGGACTGGCTGGTCGACGAGACGGCGAACCAGGAAATCTCCCTCGCCGAGAACGAGGAGTTGGGCAAGCGGCGCAAGCTGCTGACCGCCGCCATGGAGAACCTGAACGAGCGCGAGCGCGACATCCTGGTGGAGCGCCGCCTGCGCGACAACCCCACCACGCTTGAGGACCTGTCGCAGAAGTACGGCATCAGCCGCGAGCGCGTCCGCCAGATCGAGGTGCGCGCCTTTGAGAAGCTTCAGAAGGCCATCCGCAACGCCGCGGTGGAGCAGAAGCTGGCCGGCTGAGCCTTTGCCCCCGTCCGCCCATGGCGGGCGGGGGCGGCCCTCACGCCCCCGCGGGTTCGGCCAGTTGGTCCTGCTCGTCCGGCGAGAGGCCGCCCGCCTCGTCGAACAGGTCGCCGGCGACCTCCGGCCCCCATTCCTGGACGAGGCCGACCTTCACGTCCTTCAGCGCGCTCACCCGCTTCTCGGCGCGCATCACCTCGAAGTTCGCCACCATCGGCGGAATCCCGAAATAGAGCGCCCAGCCGATCGCCGCCGCGCCGTACATCACCAGCCAGGCCAGCGGGTCCATGAAGATCTTCCCGGCCGCGCCGATGGTGTGGTTGTGCTTCCACAGCTCGATGGCGTAGGGCATGCAGCCGCAGAAATTCAGCCCGCCGACGGTGATCGGCGCCGATTTCTCGGGATCGCGGTCGGTGACGTAGGCGACGATGGTCGGGATCATGCCGATGCCGAACAGGATCGAGGTGGGCAGCACCACCAGACCCGCCGGGATGATCAGCAGGATCAGCGTCAGCATGCTGCCCTTGCGCTTCTTTTTCTTCCCGCCGCTCTTGCCGCCGCGCGCCATGGGTGCACCCGATCCTTGGTTTGAAGGCCGCCGTCAGAAGGCGAAGAAGAGGATGATGCCGCCGACCAGAATCGTCGACAGCAGGCTCGACACGATGGCCGCCACCTGCCGCCCGGACGATTCGATGATGCTGTTCCGGTCGCCGATGCTCTGCCGCAGCTTGTTGATCTCGGCGTCGGCCTCGCGGTAGGCGATCTGGCCGGCCTCGAACTCCAGCTTGTCGCGGCGCAACGCCTCCGGGTCGTCGACGATCTTCAGCAGATCGCCGAGCCGCCCGTTGTGGGCCGCGGAGTCGGCCAGCTTGCGCACGTTGTCCTGGTGCGGCCGGCTGTGGAAGCGGCGGAAGGCCGGATCGAGCAGCGACACCACCCAGGCGGCGAGGTGCGACAGCGAGTCGGTGCCGGTGCGCGCCTGGACGTCGGCCAGGATGGTCAGCATGGCGATCACCCGGCGCATCGGCTCGATGCTGGAGCCGAGCTGGGTGTAGAGCATCTCGTCGGTCCGCCGGTGCCGCACCGCCAGGAAGGCGGCGATGTGGCGGTCGATGGGGTCCTTGTGCCGCTCGCTCCCCGCCCCCGTCCAGTCGAGCGCGCGCAGCAGCTCCGCCGGTGTGGTCGGCATCTGCTTGGCCACCAGCGGGCTGATGCAGGGCATGGTGGGGTTCATCTCGTAGAGAACGCGCTCCACCCCCAGACCATGGCCGGTACGGTCCAGCAAACCGCGAACCTGGTCGAAGTTCTGCACCATCGGCACGAACTCCGGCTTGAAGTCGCTCTGCACGCTCACCCAGAACATGGGAAGCTGGTTCGCCAGGACTTCCGCCGACGGTTGCGGCGACTCGCCGCGCAGGAAGGCGTCGGCCAGCATGGTGCCGATGCCGTCGGGCATCATCGCCTTGCCGCGGTAGCGGATGGGCGCCGCGGGGTCCAGCGCCATGCAGACCCGCGACACCAGCCGCTCGGCCATGCTGCCGCCCTTGCCGGTGGTCGAGGCGGTCTGCACCGCGTTCGCCACCGCCTCCGCCCGCGCGTCGTCGCCCATGGAGCGGCGCAGCCACTTGTCCAGCTCGCCGCCCTCGATGATCGTGGCGGCGGGCGCCACATGGCGGGCGAAGGCGCGGGCCAGCGTGCGGCAATGCCAGTAATCCTGTCCCTGGAACTCCAGCGGCCTGGCGGCGCGGCGCGGCACCTGCGGCTGCTTCGGGCTGAGGCGGCGGCCGGCGACCCAGAGGTCGAGGTCCTGGAGCGTCCAGCGCTGCTTGGGATCGTCCACCAGCAGGCCGCGGATCACCTCGCTGATGGCCAGCGGCAGGCGCATCTGGCCGACCAGCGCCGGGTAGGACCCGCGCTCGATCTTCGCCTGGAGGATCGCCTCGTCCTCCGCCGCCCCCACCGGGTTGCGTCCCAGCAGCAGGAGCAGCAGCGTGACGCCCAGCGAGTAGAGGTCGTCGGCCATGGTGCCGGTGCCGCGCCCGGCGGGCGAGGCCATGCCGCGTTCCACCGTCTCCAGCAGGACCGACTGGCCGTAGCCGGGCGGGGTGGACAGGCATTCGCCCAGCATCAGGCTGCTGGAGGCCAGATCGCGGTAGTAGAGGTTGGTCGGGCGGATCGCGCCATGGACCACGCCGCGGCTCGACAGTTCCTTCAGCGCCGCGACCAGCGGATGGATGATCTGGCGGGTCAGATGGTCTTCGGGGATCGGGTCCGCGGCCTCGGTCAGGCTGTTCATCAGCCGCTTGCCCGCCGGACGCTCGAAGATCATGCAGAGGCGGCGCCCCTGGCTCGCCGGCCAGTCCACCATGCCCCAGTCGAGCAGGCGCATGTGGGCCTGGTTGTCGAGGCTTGCGACGGTGGCGGCGATGTCGGTGCGGGCCAGCGTGGCGCCGTGGCCGATGATGGCGAAGGCTTCGGACCGCTTGTCACGCAGCGGCTTGGCCGTGTAGGCGTTGCCGCCGATGGCGTTGAGCGCGGCGAGAGGCGCGCTGGGGTGGATTTCGTACCGCTCGGCCAGCTTGACCGGCTCGGCGTTCGCCATCATCCGATCCGCGGCGGCTGCGGTCATGGCATCGGATGGCATGGCGTTCGAATCCCCGGAGCCTGCGAGCGTGTGCCAGCCTTAGTCGCTCGAAAAGGGCAAACAAATTGTTAACGCGGGGGGAAGTGGTCGCATCGGGC